>NZ_JALXVH010000003.1 GCF_025149945.1 Kocuria sp. p3-SID1428
CGTTGGGGCGGATTGGGTTCGACGTCCGCGGCATGGCAGGATGATCGGCGTCACCATCACGAGCGACCGAGAGACCTTGGCTCGAAGACGTCGCAGCAACCATGCGGGGATCCGTCCCCAGCGCAGAGGTGCTCCCGCCAGGACCGATGGAAAGGACGTGCCTTCGCGCATGCTGAACACCGACCGCATCCAGACCACCCACGTGGGCTCCCTGCCCCGCACCCCCGAGCTGCTGGCCGCGAACGAGGCCTACCAGGCCGGCACGATCTCGTGGGAGGAGCTCGTGGCCACCATGCAGCAGGGCGTGCGCGACATCGTCGCCCGGCAGTCCGAGATCGGCATCGACATCGTCAACGACGGCGAGTACGGGCACACCATGTCCAGCTCCGTCGACTACGGCGCCTGGTGGAACTACTCGTTCTCCCGCCTGGGCGGGCTGAGCCCCTCCGACGAGGACCGCTGGGACCCGAACGCCGGCGCCAAGCGCTCCTCGCCGGGCAACATCGTGCTGACGTCGTTCGCCGATCGCCGCGACCGGCAGCGCTTCGCCGAGGCCTATGCCGATCAGTCCTCCGGGATCCTCACCGCCCGCAAGCGGGTGGCCCAGCCCAAGATCACCGGGCCGCTGACCTACACCGGCCACGACGCCGTGCAGGCGGACATCGCCAACCTCAAGTCCGCGCTCGAGGGGTCCGGGGCCGAGCAGGGCTTCATCGCAGCACTTTCCCCGGGCTCCTGCGCCCGGGTGAGCAACGAGTACTACGCCACCGACGAGGAGCTCGTCTACGCCTGCGCCGATGCCATGCGCGAGGAGTACCAGGCGATCGTCGACGCCGGGCTGATCGTGCAGATCGACGACCCCTCGATCGCCGAGTCGTGGGATCAGATCAACCCGGAGCCGTCCCTGGAGGACTACCGCTCCTTCATCCAGCTGCGCATCGATGCGCTGAACCACGCGCTGCGCGGGCTGCCGCAGGAGCAGATCCGCTTCCACCTGTGCTGGGGCTCCTGGCACGGCCCGCACACGACCGATCTGGAGCTCAAGCACCTGATCGAGCCGCTGCTGCAGATCGACGCCGGCGGCTACTCCTTCGAGGCCGCTTCCGCCCGTCACGGGCATGAGTGGCGCGAGTGGGCGGATGCCGCCCTTCCGGAGGACAAGGTCATCATCCCGGGCGTCGTCTCGCACTCCACCAACGTGGTCGAGCATCCGGAGCTGGTGGCCGAGCGCATCGAGCGCTTCGCCTCCGTCGTGGGTCGCGAGCGCGTCATCGCCTCGACCGACTGCGGTCTGGGCGGACGTCTGCACCCGCAGATCGCCATGGCCAAGCTCGAGTCACTGGCCGAGGGCGCGCAGATCGCCTCGAGCCGCCTCTTCTGACCCCCTCCCCACCGCCGAGTGGATACCCAGTTGCGCTATCTGCCTGAACAGCGCAACTGGGTATCCACTCGGCGGGGTGGCCGCATACCCATCTCACGCAGAAAGGAATCTCTTCATGCACCGCTCCGAGAACCGCATCCTCACCACCCACGCCGGCTCCCTGCCGCGCACCGATCAGCTCATCGAGGCCAACCGCGCCCGCACCGGCGGGCAGGACTACGACCAGCTGCTCACCGAGTCCGTCGTCGACGTCGTCCAGCGCCAGAAGGACCTGGGGATCGACGTCGTCAATGACGGCGAATACGGCCACGCCATGTCCGAGGACACCGACTACGGCGCCTGGTGGCACTACATCTTCGACCGCCTGGACGGGCTGGGCCCCGGCTCGGTGGACCTGTGGAGCCAGCCGGCCGTGCGCTCCGAGCCGGGTCAGGTGCGGCTCACGAGCTTCGGCGACCGTCGTGACCGGCAGCGCTTCCAGGACGCCTACACCGACCCCTCCAGCGGGATCTCGACCGGCAATCTGCCGCCGTTCCCCGAGTTCGTGGGCCCGATCCGCTATGTGGGCCAGGAGGCCGTCGCTCGGGACATCGCCAACCTCAAGCGCGCGCTGGAGGACACGGGCGCGTCCGAGGGGTACCTGGCTTCGCTCTCGCCGGGGTCGTGCGCGCGCCTGGAGGACAAGCACTACGGCGACGAGGACGAGGTCCTGCAGGCATGCGCCGAGGCCATGCGCGAGGAGTACCGGGCGATCACCGACGCCGGGCTGATCGTGCAGATCGACGACCCCTCGATCGCGGAGAACTGGGATCAGATCAACCCCGAGCCGTCGGTCGAGGACTACCTGGCGTTCACGGCCAAGCGCGTGGAGGCCATCAACTACGCGCTCGAGGGCATCCCCGCCGACCAGGTCCGCTTCCACCTGTGCTGGGGCTCCTGGCACGGCCCGCACACCACGGATCTGGAGTTCAAGCACCTGGCGCGCACCATGCTGCAGATCAACGCCGGCGCGTTCTCCTTCGAGGCCGCCAACGCCCGCCACGAGCACGAGTGGCGCGTGTGGGAGGACGTCTCCTTGCCCGAGGACAAGCTGATCATCCCGGGCATCGTCTCGCATGCGACCAACGTGGTCGAGCACCCGGAGCTGGTGGCCGAGCGCATCGAGCGCTTCGCCTCGGTGGTGGGTCGCGAGCGCGTGATCGCCTCGACCGACTGCGGTCTGGGCGGGCGCATCCACCCGCAGATCGCCGCCGCCAAGCTGGAGGCACTGGCCCAGGGCGCCGAGATCGCCTCGTCCCGCCTCTTCTGACACCCCACCCCACCGCCGAGTGGATACCTGGTTGTCCTAAGAGGCAGAACAGCGCAAATAGGTATCCACTCGGCGGTGGGGGTCAGAGCTCCTTGAGGAAGCAGGTGATGCGCACGGTCGAGATGCGGCGATTGTCCGCCTCGGCGCGCACCACCACCTCGTAGGTCGCGATCGAGCGCCCGAGCTGCAGCGCCTCCGCAGTGGCGATGACCCAGCCGCTGCGGGCGGAGGCATGGTGGCTCGTGCTGACCTCGAGCCCCACGGCCACGCGCCCGAGCCCCGCACCGTGGATGAAGGCCCCCATGGAGCCCAGCGACTCGGCCAGCGAGATCGTGGCCCCGCCGTGCAGCAGGCCCACGGGCTGGCGGTTGCCCTCGACCGGCATGCGCGCGACCACCCGCTGGGCCGAGGCCTCCAGGTACTCGATGCCGAGCTTCTCGCAGAGCTCGCCGCCGTGCGCGTTGAGCGCGGCCGCCTTGTCCGAGGCCTGCGCCAGATCAGCCAGGGCCTGCGGGATGCCGGACTCCGAGAGCTTCTGCGCCCCCTCCGCGATCCGCTGCGAGGACGGGGTCACGCGGCGCGCATCGGGCGGGGTGGGATCCTCGTGGGCTGCCGGGGACCGATCCTCGGCGGGCTGCTGATGGGGAGCGGTCATGACATCTCCTGGGGCTGTGCGATCGGCGCAGCGGCGCCGCGTGTGATCCGCTCCTCACGGTAGCCGAGTTCGCCCTGTGAGCCGACTCACGGCATCACCCCTGGACAGCGCAGACGCACAAAGCGGATGATGTGTCACGCATTTGCGGTCGACCCCCCGGCCGCGTGGAGACCTCAAGGAGACAGCTGTGAAGATCGGCATCATCGTGGGAAGCGTCCGTGACGAGCAGGTCGGCGCCTCCGTGGGCGAGTGGGTCCTGCGCCACGCCCAGGCCAAGGGCGGCGCCGAGTTCGAGCTCGTGAGCCTCAAGGACTTCGACCCCCCGGTCTTCTCCTCGGCCACCCTGCCCGCCATGGCGGAGAAGTCCTACGACGACGCCAAGGTCCAGGCCTGGTCCCGCGTGATCGACGACCTCGACGGCTACATCTTCGTCACCCCGGAGTACAACCACGGCGTCCCCGGCGGCTTCAAGAACGCGGTCGACTCGCTGGGCTCCGAGTGGAACGGCAAGGTCCTCGCCCTGGTCGGCTACGGCGCCGTGGGCGGCGTGCGCGCGGTCGAGCAGTGGCGCCTGATCATGGCCAACTTCTCCCAGACCGTCGTGCGCGCCGCCGTGGATCTGAGCATCTTCACCGACTTCGCCGACGGCGCCGTCGTGGACTCCGATCCCAAGGTCGGCGCGCTGAACGGCGTGCTCGACGAGGTCATCGCCGCCGGCGCCTGATCGCACACCGGGGGCCGCGGCCGGGCCCTGCATCCGCCTGAGACGACCCGGGGGCGACGCCCGCCCCCGTCGTCAGCTCCCCGGCGGCTCCGAGCACCTGCGCGCGGGGCCGCCGTCGTCGTCACGCGCTCGGCGAAGCGGGCCCACCGGCACCCTCCGGGGCCATTAGCCTGGCGTTATGACCGACAGCACCGCCATGCCCGGATCCGATCCCGACGAGACGCCGGAGGAGGCCCTGACCTCCCTGGACGCGACCACCTTCGACCGCGCGGTCCGGCCGCAGGACGACCTCTTCCGCTACGTGAACGGCCCGTGGCTGCGCGAGGCGAAGATCCCGGAGGACAAGGCGCTGATCGGAGCCTTCGTCGTGCTGCGCGACCGCGCGGAGGAGGCCGTGCGGGAGATCGTGACCGAGGCCCCCGGCGAGGACCCGGATCCGATCCGCGCCAAGATCGCCGATCTCTACGCCTCCTACATGGACGAGCAGCGCCTCGAGCAGCTGGGCGCGCAGCCGCTGAGCGAGGACTTCGCGGAGGTCGAGGCCGTCCAGGACGCGCAGGGGCTCTCCCGGCTGTTCGGCCGGCTGCTCGCCCGCGGCGTCTCCTCCGTGCTGGGCCTGGACACGGACGCCGACCCGGGTGATCCGAACCGCAGCCTGGTCTTCATCGGCCAGTCCGGGATCGGCCTGCCGGACGAGGAGTACTACCGCGAGGCCCAGCACACCGAGATCCGCGAGAAGTACCGCGAGCACATCGCCCGGATGCTCGAGCTCGCCGGGATCGAGCGCGCGCACGATCAGGCCGAGCGGGTCTTTGCGCTGGAGACCGAGATCGCCCAGCGCCACTGGGACAAGGTCGAGGTCCGCGACCTCACCAAGATGTACAACCCCCAGTCGCTCGAGGAGCTCCAGGAGCTGAACCGGAACCTCGACTGGCGCGCCCTGCTGCTCGAAGGCCTCGGCCTGCCGGAGACGGCGCTGGAGACCGTGGTGGATCAGCAGCCGTCGTTCTTCTCCGAGCTCGATCCGCTGTTCCACGAGGCGCGCCTGGAGGACTGGAAGGCCTGGGCCCGCTGGCAGATCGTGAACTCGCGGGCGGCCTATCTCTCCTCGGCGTTCGTAGAGGCGGACTTCGCCTTCTACGGCACGGTCCTGTCCGGCACCCCGGAGCTCAAGGAGCGCTGGAAGCGCGGCGTGGGCCTGGTCAACGGCGTGCTGGGCGAGGCGGTGGGCCGCGTCTACGTGCAGCGCCACTTCTCCCCCACGGCCAAGTCCCGCATGGACGAGCTCGTCGAGAACCTGATGGCCGCCTATCGGCGCTCGATCGAGACGCTGGATTGGATGACCGAGACCACGCGCGCCGAGGCCCTGCGCAAGCTGGCGGCGTTCACACCCAAGATCGGCTACCCGGAGAAGTGGCGGGACTACTCACCGCTCGAGATCCGCCCCGACGACCTCGTGGGCAACATCGTGCGCACCGCGGACTTCGAGCGCGCCGAGCTGATCCGCAAGGCCGGCCAGCCGATCGAGAAGCACGAGTGGCTGATGACCCCGCAGACGGTCAACGCCTACTACCACCCGCTGCGCAACGAGATCGTCTTCCCGGCCGCCATCCTGCAGCCCCCGTTCTTCGACGAGGACGCCGAGGACGCCATCAACTACGGCGGCATCGGCTCCGTGATCGGCCACGAGATCGGCCACGGCTTCGACGACAAGGGCTCCACGGCCGACGGCGACGGCCGCCTGCGCAACTGGTGGACCGACGAGGACCGCGCCGCCTTCGAGGAGCGCACCGAGCGCCTGGTCAGCCAGTACGACGGCCTGGTGCCGGACCAGCTCGCCGATCGCCCCGAGCCGCCGACCGTCAACGGGCGCATGACCCTGGGCGAGAACATCGGCGACCTCGGCGGGCTCTCGATCGCCTACAAGGCCTGGGAGCTCTCCAGGGGCGTGGCCGAGTCCGCCGATGACCCGGGTGAGGCGCGCGATCACGCCGCGGCAGATCCCGAAGCCTTCGACGCCCAGGACGACGACGGCTTCACCCCGGCGCAGAAGCTGTTCCTGTCCTGGTCCTTCATCTGGCAGCAGAAGGCCCGCGACGAGACCACTGCCCAGCGCCTGGCGGTCGACGTCCACTCCCCCAACGAGTTCCGCGCCAATCAGACGGCGCGCAACGTGGACGCCTTCCACGAGGCCTTCGGGACCTCGGAGTCGGATCTCATGTGGCTGGATCCCCAGGAGCGCGTGCGCATCTGGTGATCACCCCGGCATGACTGCGGCCGGCCGCTCCCTGCGACAAGGGTGCGGCCGGCCGTCGTCATGCTGTCCTGCGCGAGCGCTCAGCCCTGCTGCTGCCCGAGCGGCTGCTCGGCCAGGGAGCCGGGGCGGAACCGGCGGTTGGCCAGCGACGGCACCGTCGCCCGGACCTCGTCGACCCGGGCGGGGTCGATCTGGGTCACGAGCAGGCGCTCGCCCTCCTCGACCCGGGCGGTGAGCACACCCAGGGGGTCGCGGACCTGGGAGTACCCGACCGTGTGGTCGTTGAAGGTGTCTGCGGCCGCGACCCACAGGGTGTTCTCCAGCGCCCGCGCCGAGAGCAGGGTCTCCCACTGCCGGACTTTCTCCGGCCCGGAGAACCAGGCCGCGGGCACCAGGACCAGCTGGGCGCCGTCGTCGGCCAGGCTGCGGTAGAGCTCGGGGAAGCGGAGGTCGTAGCAGGTGCTCAGGCCCACGCGCATGCCGGCCACCTCGATCACGGCAGTGCCGGAGTCCCCGGGCCGGATGCGCTCGGACTCCTGGTAGGAGAAGGCGTCGTAGAGGTGCAGCTTGCGGTAGGCGGCCAGCAGGGAGCCGTCCGGCCCGGCGGCCACGAGCGTGTTGTACGGGCGGTGATCGTCCGAGGGCTCATAGGCCCCGGCCACGATCGTGATCCGCTCCTGGTGGGCCAGCTCCTGCAGCGAGGTGACGAAAGTGGGCCACTCGCGCGCGACGATCTCCGGGAAGCTCTCCCGGATCCCGCTCTCCACGCCGAGCATGGACTCCTCCGGGAACACCACCAGGTCCGCGCCGCGCACGGCCGCATCGAGAACGTGGCGGCGGATGGTCGCCAGATTCTCCGCGACGTCCGGGGCCGGGTCGATCTGGGCGAGGGCGAGTCGCACGGGGATCCTCCTTATGCGGCCACCGCGACGGGTGGCGGGTTCGAGCGTCCAGCGCACAGCCTATGACCCCCGGCGGACAGCCCCGAAAGGCCGGGACATCGTGCGGCGCCCGGTAGCGTGGCTCCCATGAACCGCACTGCGCAGCCGCCCGGGGATCCCGGGCGGTCTCCGTTCGCACGGCGACTGCTCGGCGGCGGCCTCGAGCCGGACCCGCGCTTCACCCTGGCCAACGAGCGGACCTTCCTGGCCTGGATCCGCACCTCCCTGGGGCTGCTGGCCGGCGGCATCGCGCTGGAGGCCTTCGCCGGGGAGATGATCCCCTCGGCCGTGCGCGTGGCCCTGGCCGCCGGGCTCATCGGTCTGTCCATGCTCGTGGCGATCAGCGCCAACGTGCGCTGGCTGCGGGTCGAGCGCGCCATGCGCCGACGCGCGCCGCTGCCGATCGCGATCATGGCCCCGCTGCTGTCGCTGGGCGCCGCGCTGGCCGCCGGCGTGCTGCTCGGCGTCCTGATCGGGCGCTGAGCCCCGTGCCCGTGCGCACCGGCCACGACGACGGACCCGTCCGGCCCGGCGGCATCCGAGACCGCCAGCGCACCCGCCCCGTCCGCAATCACCCGACCCACGACGACCCGGGTCTGCAGCCCGAGCGCACCTCACTGGCGTGGGGGCGGACCCTGCTGGCGCTCGTGGTGGCCTCCGCCCTGCTGCTGCGCTGGTTGCCGCATCACGGGATGGCCGCAGTGGTGCCCCTGGCCGCGGCAGCGGTGCTGGCGCTGGGCCTGTGGCTGCGGCAGGGCCTGCGCTACCGGCGCGGAGTCCGCAGCATGGCTCGGGAGACCGCAGCCCCCGATCCGGTCGAGATCGCGGCGGTCAGCGGAGCCGTCGTGATGCTGGGGGCGCTGAGCCTGCTCACGATCCTGTGGGCCTGATGCCCCGCCGACACGAAGAGGGGGCCTCGGTCTCCCGAGGCCCCCTCTTCGCGTCCTGGTCCCGCCGACTCAGCCGCGCGAGAGATCCGCCTGCGCGGGATCCACGGCCGGCTCCTTGGTGGAGATCTTGTGCCCGATCCAGAACGCCAGGAACAGCGGCAGTCCGATGTACGACGACAGCAGCGACATGGGCGTCACCGTACCGGTCACGAAGGCGTCGTAGCCCTGGCCCAGGATGACCAGCAGGCACATGATCAGCGCGACGATCGGCCCGGCGGGGAAGAACCGCGAGCGGAACGGCAGCTCGGACAGCGGGCGCCCCTGGGCCCTGAAGGCCCGACGGAAGCAGTAGTGCGTCCAGGCGATGCCCGCCCACACGATGAAGCCCGCCAGCGCCGAGGCGTTGAGCAGCCAGGTGTAGGCCGCGCCCTCGCCGATGAACGTGGTGAGGAAGGCCAGCAGGCCGAAGGAGGAGGTCACCAGCAGCGCCCGCATGGGCACACCGCGGCGGTTGACCTTGGCCAGGAAGGCCGGGGCCTTGCCGTCGGTGGCCATGGACCAGAGCATGCGCGTGGAGGCATACAGCCCGGAGTTGCCGGCCGAGAGGATGGCGGTGAGGATCACGGCGTTCATGACGGAGCCGGCGAAGGCCACGCCCGCGTTCTGCAGCACCAGCGTGAACGGCGAGATCGCGACGTCCTGGATGTCCGAGGCCAGCAGGTTCGGGTGCGTGTACGGCAGCAGGAAGCCGATCACGATGATCGCCAGTACGTAGAACAGCAGGATGCGCACGAACACGGTGCGGATCGCCTTGGGGACGGTGCGCTCGGGATCCTCGGCCTCACCGGCGGCCACGCCCACGAGCTCGGTGCCCTGGAAGGCGAAGCCGGCGACCATGAAGATCGCCAGTACCGACATGGGCCCGCCCACGAACGGCGCCTCCCCGTCGGTCCAGTTGCCGAAGCCGGGGGCCTCTCCGCCCATGATGCCCAGCACCATCAGGATGCCCAGCACCAGGAAGATCACGACGGCGGCGACCTTGACCGCCGAGAGCCAGAACTCGCCCTCGCCGTAGGCACGCGTGGACATCGCATTGAGACCGAAGACGATCAGCAGGAACAGCCCCGACCACACCCAGGCGGGGACGTCGGGGAGCCAGTAGCGCATGACCAGGGCCGCCGCCACGAGCTCCGCGGCCAGGGTGATGGCCCAGTTGAACCAATAGTTCCAGCCGATCGCGAAGCCGAACGACGGCGAGACATAGCGCGCCGCGTGATCGCCGAAGGATCCGGAAGTGGGGCGCCAGGCGGACATCTCGCCCAGGGACTGCATGAGCAGGAAGACCATGAACCCGATCGCGATGTAGGCCACCAGCGCACCGCCGGGTCCGGCCGTGGCGATCGAATTGCCGGAGGCCACGAACAGCCCGGTGCCGATCGCGCCGCCCATGGCGATCATGGTCATGTGCCGGGTCTTGAGGCTGCGGCGCAGGCCCTCGCCCTCGGACCGCGCCGCGGCGGGGTCCAGTCTGGTGCTCTGTGTGGACACGGTCAGTCACTTCCGACGTCGGGGATCGAGCAAGGCGAGCGCAGGCATCGATCGGGGGCGCCTGCATGCCCGATGAGGCGCAGCACGCCCAGGGGTCTGCCAGATGCTATCCGACACGGCCGGCGAGCCCGGTCCGCGCGATCCAGAGCGCCTGTCATCGCACAGGCGAGGCGACATCAGTCGATCAGGTCGCGCAGCTCGATCGTGTTCTCGCGGCCCGGGCCCACGCCGATCGCGGAGAACCGGGTGCCGGACATCTCCTCGAGCGCCAGGACGTAGTCCTTGGCGTTCTGCGGGAGATCGTCGAGGGTCTGGGCCTGCGAGATGTCCTCCGACCAGCCGGGGAACATCTCGTAGATCGGCTTGGCGTGGTGGAACTCGGTCTGCGTCATGGGCATCTCGTCGTGGCGCACGCCGTCGACGTCGTAGGCCACGCACACCGGGATCTCCTCGAGCCCGGTGAGGACGTCGAGCTTGGTCACGAAGTAGTCCGTGAAGCCGTTGATCCGCGAGGCGTGACGTGCCATGACGGCGTCGTACCAGCCGGTGCGGCGGGGGCGCCCGGTGTTCACGCCGAACTCGCCGCCCACGGAGCGCAGGCGCTCACCGGAGTCGTCGAACAGCTCGGTGGGAAACGGGCCGGCGCCCACACGAGTGGTGTACGCCTTGATGATGCCGATCGAGCGGGTCAGGCGCGTGGGCCCGATGCCCGCGCCCACGCAGGCGCCGCCGGTGGTGGGGTTCGACGAGGTCACGAACGGGTAGGTGCCGTGATCGACGTCCAGGTAGGTGGCCTGTCCGCCCTCGAGCAGGACGGTCTCGTCGCGGTCCAGGGCGTCGTTGAGCAGGCGGGTGGAGTCCACGATCATGGGCGCCATGCGCTCGGCATAGCCCATGAAGTAGTCCACGATCTCGTCGGTCTCGAAGGCGCGGCGGTTGTAGACCTTGAGCAGCAGCTCGTTCTTCTGCCGCAGGGCGCCCTCGATCTTCTGGCGCAGGATCGACTCGTCGAGAATGTCCTGCGCGCGCAGGCCCAGGCGCCCGATCTTGTCCATGTACGCCGGCCCGATGCCGCGACCGGTGGTGCCGATCGCGCGCTTGCCCAGGAACCGCTCGGTGACCTGGTCGAGGGTCTGGTGGTACGGGGCCACCAGGTGCGCATTGGCCGAGATGCGCAGCTTGGAGGTGTCCGCGCCGCGGGCCTCGAGGCCGTCGATCTCCTCGAACAGCGCCTGCGGGTTGACCACCACGCCGTTGCCGATCACGGGGGTGGCCCGCGGGGAGAGGATGCCTGCGGGCAGCAGCTTGAGCTCGAACTTGTCGCCGCCCACCACCACGGTGTGCCCGGCGTTGTTGCCGCCGTTCGGCTTCACGACGTAGTCCGCGCGGCCGCCGAGGATGTCCGTGGCCTTGCCCTTGCCCTCATCGCCCCACTGGGCTCCGACGATCGAGATGGCTGGCATGCGACTGCTCTCCTGACTGGGCCCGCACGAGGTCTGGAGGCTGCGCCACGCGCCTTGTGGAGGCCATGGCGGATCGCGCGCCACGGGCCGGGGGCGCGGCGGTCCGTGGCGATCCTATCGCGGGAGCTCCCGACGCCTGCGGGAGATCTCGGGGGTTGACAAGCGAGATCTCTTGGGGTGATATCTATCTCGCTATCTATCCAGAGCGACCGAGAGACCTGGCTCGTCGACGTCGCAGCAACCATCCCCGCAGATCTTGCGGGGAACGGTGCTCCCGCCAGGACCGATGGAGCGTCTTCTCAGACTCCCGTGGTCCACCGGACCCGTGCTCCGCCGCGTCTTCAGCGGCGGCGCGGGCCTCCGTGCGCACCCCGTGGTCTGCCCTCCATCGGGCATCCACGGAAAGGCGAACACGGAATGCCCGATCACCACCCCGCAGCACCGCGCTCGGATCGTCCCCCGGAGACGGGGGCGCCGTCGCCCCGCAGGCCGATCCCCGCGCTGTCCTACGAGCTCTACCCGCCGCGCAGCGCAGCGAGCACCGAGTCCCTGCTGCAGACCATCGAGGCCCTGGCGCCCACGGTGCCGGACTACGTCTCGGTCACCGCAGCAGTCGATCCGCAGCGCCGCGTCCAGTCGATGGCGCTGCTGTCCCACCTGATCTTCGAGACCCCGCTGCGCCCACTGGCCCACGTGCTGTGCACGGGAGTCACTGAGACGCAGCTGCGCGAGCTGATCCACGAGCTGCTGGACCTGGGCGTGCGCGGCGTCCTGGCCCTGCGCGGGGACCGGGATCCGGCCGTCGAGCCCGGCCCTGATGAGCTGCCCTTCGCCCGGCATCTGGTGGACCTGGTCCGCTCGGTCGAGCGCGACCGAGCCGCCCAGCTGTGCGCCGGCAACGTCTCGATCGGCGTGGCCGCCTATCCGATCAAGCACCCCGAGTCGACCTCCGTGCACCAGGACCTCGAGGTGCTGCTGGCCAAGCAGCGCGCCGGCGCCGACTTCGCGATCACTCAGCTCTACCCCGAGGCCGACGACTACGCGGCCTTCGTGTCCCGGGCTCGTCGCGCCGGAGTGGAGCTGCCGATCATCCCCGGAATCATGCCGGTCACGAGCCTGCGCCGGTACCTGCGCATCTGCGACCTGGCCGGCCTGGAGCCGGACCCGCTGCTGGCCCACAAGCTCGAGACGGCCGACTCGGACGCCGAGCGCCACCGGATCGGCGTCCGCTCTGCCGTGCACAGCGCACGCGCTGCCCTGGACTCCGGTGCACCGGGACTGCACCTCTACACGTTCAACCAGCACGAGGCCGCGCTCGATGTCCTGGAGCAGCTCGATCTGCCCCGCCCCACCCCTTCCGCCGGACTCGCCGGCCTCATCCCCGCATCCCAGCCCGCCGACGGGCGCCCCATCCGCACCTATGAGGAGACCGCAGTGACCATCTCGAACGACGCCCAGCCCACCGCCTTCCCGACCGCCACGATCCTGGGCTACCCCCGCATCGGCCCGAACCGCGAGCTCAAGCGCGCGCTCGAGTCGCACTGGGCCGGTCGCAGCGACCTGGACCAGCTCGAGGCCTCAGCCTCCGCGCTGCGTGCCTCGACCGCCGAGCGCCTCGAGCAGCTGGGCCTGGAGCAGGCCTCGGCCGTGCCCGGCTCCTACGCGCTCTACGACCACGTGCTCGACACCCTGATCGCCGTCGGCGCGGTGCCGACCCGCTTCGGCGACCTGCGCACCGAGACCGGAACCGTGGACCGCTCCGGGGAGTTCGTGCTGGCCCGCGGCGACGAGGCCCGACAGCCGCTGGAGATGACCAAGTGGTTCGACACCAACTACCACTACCTGGTGCCCGAGATCGGCGCGCAGACGCAGTTCGCCGCAGCGCCCGGCCGCCTGCTGGAGCAGCTGGCCGAGGCCTCCGAGCAGGGCCGGAGCCTGCGCCCCGTGCTCGTGGGCCCGGTGACCTTCCTGGCCCTGGCCAAGGACGACGGCACCGCAGCCGAGCCCATCGAGCCCCTGGATCGCCTCGAGGAGCTGCTGCCGGTCTACGGCGAGATCCTGGCCGCGCTCAAGGATGCCGGGGCTCAGTGGGTGCAGATCGACGAGCCGGCTCTGGTCGCCGATCACTCCCGCCTGTCGCAGGAGCAGCTGCGCACGGCGATCGAGCGCACGGCGAACTACCTGGCCCAGCTCGAGGACCGACCCCAGCTGCTGCTCACCTCCCCCTACGGCGATGCGGGCGAGCTGCTCGGCGCGCTGACCGGCTCGGGTGCCGAGGCCGTGCACGTGGACCTGGTCCGCGGAGGCCTCACCGATCAGCAGCTGGGCCTGTTCACCGGCCCCGAGGCCCCGGTGCTCGTGGCCGGAGTCGTCAATGGGCGCAACGTGTGGCGCACCGACCTCTCCGCCGCGCTCGAGCGGCTCGAGGGCTTCCGCGACGCCGGCGCCCGGATCTCCGTAGCCACGTCGAACTCCCTGATCCACGTCCCGCACACGCTGGAGGCCGAGCCCGATCTCGACCCCGCGATCCGCTCGTGGCTCGCCTTCGCCGATGAGAAGGTCCGCGAGGTCGCCGTGCTGGCGCGCGGGCTCGCCGAGGGCCGCGAGGCCGTGGCCGCCGAGCTGCAGGAGGCCGACGAGGCCCGCCGGTCCCGCACCTCAGCCCCGGGCGTGCGCATCGACGAGGTGCGCGAGCGCACCGCCTCCCTGACCGAGGCCGACTCGCAGCGCGGCACCGCCGAGCAGCGTCGCGCCGCCCAGGCCGAGCGATCGTTCGGCAGCGGCCGCCTGCCGGTGCTGCCCACCACCACGATCGGATCTTTCCCGCAGACCGGCGAGGTCCGCCGCGCCCGCGCCGAGCACCGCGCCGGGCGGATCGACGACGCCGCCTACGACGGCTTCCTGCGCGAGGAGATCTCCCGGGTCATCGCCCTGCAGGACGAGCTCGGCCTGGACGTGCTGGTGCACGGCGAGCCGGAGCGCAACGACATGGTCCAGTACTTCGCCGAGCACTTCGACGGCTTCGCGACCACCGCCAACGGCTGGGTGCAGTCCTACGGCTCCCGGGCCACGCGCCCGTCGATCCTGTGGGGCGATGTCTCCCGCGAGGGCGAGGGGCTGCGCGGCGAGGCCTTCACGGTCCCGTGGATCACCTGGGCCCAGCGCCAGACCGACAAGCCGGTCAAGGGCATGCTCACCGGGCCCGTCACCATCCTGGCCTGGTCGTTCGTGCGCGATGACCAGCCGCTGGCCGAGACCGCCGATCAGGTGGCCCTGGCGCTGCGCGATGAGATCGCCGACCTCGAGGACGCCGGGATCGGCATCATCCAGGTCGATGAGCCCGCGCTGCGCGAGCTGCTGCCCCTGCGCCGGGCCGATCGCAGCGCCTACCTGGACTGGTCGGTGGAGTCCTTCCGCCGGGCGACCTCCTCGGTCGACGATGCGACGCAGATCCACACGCACTTGTGCTACTCGGAGTTCGGCGAGGTCATCGCCAGCGTGGACGCCCTGAACGCCGATGTCACGAGCATCGAGGCGGCGCGTTCGCGCATGGAGGTCCTGGCCGACGTCCGCGCGGTCGGCTTCGAGCGCGGGCTCGGCCCGGGCGTGTGGGATATCCACTCCCCGCGCGTGCCCAGCGCCGATGAGATCGAGTCCCTGCTCACCCAGGCCCTCGAGCACGTCAGCTCCGAGCTGCTGTGGGTCAACCCCGACTGCGGCCTGAAGACCCGCGGCTACGACGAGACCCGCACCTCCCTCGAGCACCTGGTCGAGGCCACCGCCCGCGTGCGCGAGACGCTGGGCGCGGATCGCTCGGCCTCCGTCGAGGTCGCTTCGGCAGTCTGATCTCCATCCAGGGCCCTCGCGGCTCCTCGGTACGACGAACGGCGCAGCCCGCACACCCCTGCTGCAGGGGTGTGCGGGCCGCGCCGTTCGTCGTCAGGCCGTCGCCGGCCTCAGCCCTGGAGCTGCTCGGCGGCCGTGGGGTCGGAGTCGTTGAGGAACTTCTGGATGCGCTGGGCCTCGTCGAGCTCGCCGATGGCCGCTGCAGCGTGACCCAGGGCCGACAGGGCGCGCAGGAAGCCGCGGTTCGGCTCGTGGCTGTAGGGCACCGGGCCGTGGCCCTTCCAGCCGCTGCCGCGCAGGGCGTCCAGGCCGCGGTGGTAGCCCACGCGGGCGTAGGCGTAGCCCTCCAGCGTCCGGCCGTCGGCCAGCGCCTCCTCGGCCAGGATCGCCCAGGGAAGCTGCTCCTTGGGGAAGGTCTGCGCCAGGTCCTCGGCCTCGTCGCCGGCGTCGAAGCGCGCGACCATCTCCGCGTTCTCCTGCAGCAGGGTGGGATCGGGCTCGCCCAGCAGGTTCTTGCCGATGCTCGACATCGGTGCTCCTCTCGTCGTGCGTGTCCCGGCCTCACCGGGACGCTCTGCTCCCAGCCTATGCGTCGCGGCGCCGCGCCCGCTCGGCCGCCGAGATCGTGCTTCCGTGCAGCTCAGCCGCCGTGCGGGGCGCAGCAACGACGACGGCCCGGCAGCCCCTTGTCACAAGAGGGCGCCGGGCCGCCGTGCGGTCGCGCGGATCAGGCCGCGCGTGAGGTCACTCGACCGTGACCGACTTGGCCAGGTTGCGCGGCTGGTCGACGTCGTAGCCCTTGGCCTCGGCCATGGCGGAGGCGAAGATCTGCAGCGGCACGGTGGCCAGCAGCGGCTGCAGCAGCGTGGGCGACTGCGGGATGCGGATGACGTGGTTGGCGTAGTCCTCGACCGAGGAGTCGCCCTCCTCCGCGATCACGATGGTCTCGGCGCCGCGGGCGCGGATCTCCTGGATGTTGGAGACGACCTTGGAGTGCAGCGAGTCGCGCCCGCGCGGGGACGGGACGATCACGAAGACCTTCTGGCCCGGCTCGATCAGGGCGATCGGGCCGTGCTTGAGCTCGCCTGCGGCGAAGCCCTCCGCGTGGATGTAGGCGATCTCCTTGAGCTTGAGCGCGCCCTCCATGGCCACCGGGAAGCCGACGTGGCGACCCAGGAACAGCACCGAGGTGGTCTCGGCGAAGTCCTTGCCGAGCTGGCGGATCTGGTCCTCGTCGTCGATGACGGCCTGGACCTTCTCCGGCATGGCCTGGAGCTCCTCCAGGACGTCCTGGATCTCATCGGCGTACATGTTGCCGCGCAGCTGCGCCAGGTACAGGCCCAGCAGGTAGGCGGCGGTGATCTGCGCCAGGAACGCCTTGGTGGAGGCGACGGCGATCTCCGGGCCGGCGTGCGTGTAGAGCGAGGCATCGGCCGCACGCGGGATGGATGAGCCGTTGGTGTTGCAGATCGCCAGGACCTTGGCGCCCTGCTCCGAGGCGTGGCGCATGGCCATGAGGGTGTCCATGGTCTCGCCGGACTGCGACAGCGCGACGACCAGGGTCTTCTCGTTGACGATCGGGTCCCGGTAGCGGAACTCGTGGGCCAGCTCCACCTCGGTGGGGATGCGGCACCAGTGCTCGATGGCGTAGCGAGCGACCTGGCCGGCGTAGGCGGCGGTGCCGCAGGCGATCACGACGATCTTGTCCACGGAGCGCAGGACGGACTCGTCGATGCGCAGCTCGTCCAGGGTCAGCTTGCCCTTCTCGTCCAGGCGGCCCAGGAGGGTGTCGCGCACGGCCGAGGGCTGGTCGTGGATCTCCTTGTCCATGAAGGACGGGAAACCGCCCTTCTCCGCGGCCTCGGCGGACCACTGGACCTCGAACGGCTTGCCCTCGGAGGGGGCGCCGTCGAAGTCGGTGATCTCGAAGCCGTCGGGGGTGACCGTGACGATCTGACGATCCTCCATCTCGACGGCGGACTTGGTGTGATCGATGAAGCCCGAGACGTCCGAGCCCAGGAAGTTCTGGCCCTCGCCGACGCCGATGACCAGCGGGGAGTTCAGACGGGCCGCCACGATCTGGTCCGGGTGGTCGACGTGGATGGCCAGCAGCGTGAAGGCGCCCTCGAGGCGGGCGCAGGCCAGCTGCATGGCTCGGGTCAGGTCCTTCTCGGCCTGGTTCTCGTAGATGTCGGCGAGCAGTGAGGCGGCGACCTCGGTGTCGGTCTCCGAGACGAAGGTGAAGCCCTTCTCCGACAGCTCCTTCTTGAGCTCGACGAAGTTCTCGATGATGCCGTTGTGCACCACGGCCAGACGGCCGCCGGCGACGGCGTGCGGGTGGGCGTTCTCATCCGTGGGGCCGCCGTGGGTGGCCCAGCGGGTGTGCCCGATGCCCAGCGGGGACATCGGCAGGGGGCGCTCGGCGAGCTCGGCATCGAGCGCGGCGACCTTGCCGGCCTTCTTGCGCACCTCCATGACGCCGTCGGCGAGCACTGCCACGCCTGCCGAGTCATAGCCGCGGTACTCCAGGCGACGCAGTCCCTCCAGGACCACGTTCAGAGCATTCCGGTTCTCATCGATCTCGGGGGCTCGCCCGACATATCCCACGATTCCACACATGCCGGGAATGCTACCGCAAACCTGCGACCGCACACCGGTGTCGACGCAGGCAGCGGGCACCGGCCTGCGACGACAGGGCACCGAGTTCGTCACGCGTCGTCGGGCGCTGCTGCGCACCCGTCACACTGCGACGACGACGGCCCCCGCCCCATTCCCCGAAGGGGCAGGAGCGGGGGCCGACGAGGCAGTGATGATCAGGCCGCGGCGAAGACCTCGGACAGCGCTGGGAACAGCGGGTGCTCGTCGGCGATGCCGGTCAGCTCGGTGACCAGCGCATCGGTGGCCTGACGATCCCCGCGCGCGGCGGCCAGGCGGGCCTGCAGCTCGGCCGACTCCGGGTCCTCCGGGACATCGAAGGCCAGCGCCGCGGCGACGGCGGCCACCAGGGCGTCGGCGCTCAGGCCGCGCTCGGCGAGCTCGGCGGCGGGACCCACGAAGCGCTCGGTGCGGGAGATCTTGCGCAGCGGGGCACGGCCCACGCGCTCGACGGTGTCCGGCAGGTGCGGGTTCGTGAAGCGCGTGATGATCTTCTCGACGTAGGCCTGCTGGACCTCCGGGGCGAAGCCGAACTTGGCCACGAGCAGCTCCTTGGTCTCGGCCAGCACGGCCTCGACCTGGGAGCGGACCTGCGCATCGGCCAGGACGTCGGAGATCTTGGTGATCCCCGCCTGACGGCCGAAGTACGCGGTGGCCGCGTGTCCCGTGTTGACCGTGAACAGCTTGCGCGTGATGTACGGCTCGAGGTCCTCGACCCAGGTGATGCCCGGGACGTCCGGGGTCTGGCCCTGGAACGGCCCGGACTCCACGGCCCACTCGTGGTAGGTCTCGACCGTGACGTCCAGGCCCTGGCCCGGCGCCTGATCCGGGACGATCCGGTCCACCGCGGTGTTCGCGAAGATCGCGACCTGATCGGCCTCCGGGTACACCGCGCGGATGGCCTCGGCCAGGCCGTCGGTCGCGTTGATCGCGTTCTCGCAGGCCATGACCGCCACGCGGCCCTCGACCCCTGCCTCGACACGGGCGCGCAGGCCCTCGGCGATGGTGGGCGCGATGATCTGCAGGACCCGCGGACCCACGGCGGTGGTGATCATGTCCGCCGAGACGATCTGCTCGCGCAGCCCGTCCGGATCGGAGGCCGAGTTCACGCCGGAGAAGCCGGTGACCTCGTGATCGCGCGCGCCCTCGCCGACCTCGTGGACCACGTACGAGTCCTGGTCGTCGATCTGCTGGATCAGGGCGTCGGCGACGTCCGCGAAGACCAGCTCGTAGCCGGCCTCGTGGAGCAGGACCCCGACGAAGCCGCGGCCGATGTTGCCTGCGCCGAAGTGCAGTGCCTTCATGAGTTCACCTTTCCGAAGATGTCGAGGATCTCCTCGGGGGTCTGCGCCGCCTCGAGCTGGGCGACCGACTCCTTCTTGGAGAAGATCTTGGCGATCTTGGACAGCAGGCCCATGTGGCCGCCGTCCGCACCGGCGATGCCGATCACGAAGCGGGCCTCCTTGCCGTTCCAGTCCACCGGCTCGTCGTAGCGGATGAACGACATGGCCGAGGTGCGGATCGAGTCCTTGGCCTCGTTCGTGCCGTGCGGGATGGCCAGGCCGTTGCCCATGAACGTGGACACGGACTGCTCGCGCTCGTGCATGGCGGCCACGTAGCTGCCGTCCACGGCGCCGACCTCCACGAGCAGCTGACCGGCACGCTCGATGGCCTCCTCGCGGGTGGCCGCCGGGGCGCCCAGCACGATGGTGCGCGGGGTCAGGACCTGCTGCGACTCGGTCTGGCCGGACTGCGCGGACCCTGCGGGGGCCTCGGCCGGGGCGGCTGCCACGGCGGTCGCGGTGCCTGCTGCGGCACCGGCACCGGCGCCTGCAGCAGCGCTGCCCGACGTGCCCTGCTCGGCGGATTCCGCGCCGCCCTCGCGCTGCTCGCGGATCAGCTCCACGATCTCGTCGTAGCGCGGGGACTGCATGAAGTTGTCCACGGTGACGTGATGCGCCGAAGGCGTGGGGGTCGCCGCGCGATCGGCCAGGTCCTCGTGCGAGACGAGCAGGTCGTACTCGTCGGTCAGCGAGTTGATGGCCTTGTTGACCACGGTGACCTCATTGCCGAAGCCGGCGTCCTTGATCTTGCTCCGCAGCACGGAGGCACCCATGGCGGAGGAGCCCATGCCGGCGTCGCAGGCGAAGACGATGGACTTGATCTCGGGGATCGAGCCGGTCGAAGCGCCCGCGGCGCCGCCGGCTGCGAACATGCCGCCCACGGAGGACTTCTTGCCCTTCATGGCCTCCATGTCAGCGGCGGCCTTGGCAAGGTCGCCCTCCTCGGACTTGGACATGCGCAGGATGATGCAGGAGATCACGCCGGAGACCACGGTGGCCGTCAGGAAGCCCAGGATCACGCCGAGCATCTGAGCAGGCGGCGCGTTGCTGATCAGGAAGATGATCGAGCCCGGGGCTGCCGGAGAGCGCAGGCCGGCGTCGAAGAGCAGCTCCACGAGCACGCCGGACATGCCGCCCAGGATGGTCGCGATGAGCAGCTGGGGCTTCATGAGCACGTACGGGAAGTAGATCTCGTGGATGCCGCCGAAGGTGTGGATGATCGCGGCGGCCGGTGCCGAGCCGCGCGCCATGCCCTTGCCGAAGATCATGTAGCCGATCAGCACGCCCAGGCCCGGACCGGGATTGGCCTCCAGCAGGTAGAGGATCGAGTAGCCCTGATCGAGCGACTGCTGCGTGCCCAGCGGGGTCAGGATGCCGTGGTTGATCGCGTTGTTCAGGAACAGGATCTTGGCCGGCTCGATCAGCAGCGAGGCCAGCGGCAGCAGGGAGCTGTCGATCAGGAACTCGACGGCCGCGCCGGCGCCTTCCATGAGCAGCAGCATGACCGGGGCCAGCAGGAACATGGAGGCGATGGCCATGACCGCGCCGATGATGCCGGCAGAGAAGTTGTTGACCAGCATCTCGAAGCCGGCGGGGATGCGGGGCACGGCCCACTGATCCCACTTCTTGATGACCCAGGCCGAGAGCGGGCCCATGATCATGGCGCCCAGGAACATGGGCGAGGCGGGGGCCTCGCCGATGAACACCGGCGAGGAGGTCGCCAGGATGACACCCATGGTGCCCACTGCGCCCACGACGCCGCCGCGGACATCCGCCACGAGCTTGCCGCCCGTGTAGGCGATCAGCAGGGGCAGCAGGTACGTGACCATGGGCCCGACCATGGAGCCGATCTTCTCGTTCGGCGTGAAGCCGGCCGGGATGAACAGAGCGGTGATGATGCCCCAGGCGATGAAGGCGCCGATGTTCGGCATGATCATGGAGGAGAGGAAGGTGCCGAACTTCTGCACGCGGACGCGCGCTCCGCCCTTCTTCTTCTCGGTCTGCGCGGGGGCAGACGCGGTGGCGGTGGTGGACAAGGGACTCCCCTGGTGTTTCAAGTCGCCTCGCCTCGAGGGGCAGAGCCTGCAAGCGGGGCTCACGGACCGGTCTCGAAGGCGGAGTCGAGCGGTGGTGCGGCCTCCGGTCGGAGGGCGCGGAAGGCGTCGGTCTCGACGCGCGTTCGGTCAGCTGGTGGTGCGCTCGAGAAGAGCCCCACAAGGGGCAGTGCCCGGATGCTGCCCACATGCTAGTACCCCGGGTCACACCTGGGAACACGCTGCACCACATCTGAAAGGCCGAACCCGACAGGTGAGCGGGGGCCGCGGTTCTCGCACCGGGGCACCGGAGCGGGCACGAGAACGGGCCACCCTCCCCTGCAACGGGGAGAGCGGCCCGTGGAGCCGACGACGGCAGCGCTGCCAGCGCAGCGCGCCGCGGCAGGTCAGCGCAGGATCACTTGACGCTGGTGCCGGCCGAGCCCAGGTTCTCGCAGGCCTGAACCACGCGAGCGGCCATGCCGTCCTCGGCCTTGGCGCCCCAGACGCGGGGATCGTAGAGCTTCTTGTTGCCGACCTCGCCGTCGACCTTCAGCACGCCGTCGTAGTTGGCGAGCATGTGACCGGCGACCGGGCGGGTGAACGCGTACTGGGTGTCGGTGTCGACGTTCATCTTGATGACGCCGTAGGACACGGCATCCGAGATCTCCTGCTCGGAGGAGCCGGAGCCGCCGTGGAAGACCAGGTCGAACGGGCGGTCCTTGCCGTACTTCTGCCCGACCTCGTCCTGGATCTGCTTGAGCAGCTCGGGACGCAGCCGCACGTTGCCCGGCTTGTAGACGCCGTGCACGTTGCCGAAGGTCAGGGCCGTGATGTAGCGGCCCTTCTCGCCCAGGCCCAGGGCCTCGACGGTCTTCACGGCGTCCTCGGTGGTGGTGTAGAGGGTGTCGTTGATCTCCCCGACGACACCGTCCTCCTCGCCGCCGACGGCGCCGATCTCGACCTCCAGCACGATGTGCGCCTTGCCGGTGCGCTCGATCAGGTCCGCGCCGATGCGCAGGTTCTCGTCCAGGTCGATCGCGGAGCCGTCCCACATGTGCGACTGGAAGATGGGGTCCTCACCGCGGGCGACGGCCTTCTCCGACTCCTCCAGCAGCGGCAGCACGAAGCCCTCGAGCTTGTCCTGCGGGCAGTGGTCGGTGTGCAGGGCGATGTTGACGTCGTACTGCTTGGCGACCTCGCGGGCGAAGGCGGCGAAGGCCAGCGAGCCCACGACCATGTCCTTCTTGGAGGAGCCGGACCAGTAGGCGGCGCCGCCGGTGGAGACCTGGATGATGCCGTCCGAGCCGGCCTCCGCGAAGCCGCGGATGGCGGCGTTCAGGGTCTGGGAGGAGGTGACGTTGATCGCGGGGTACGCGAAGCCCTTCTCCTTGGCGGTGTCGAGCATCTGGCCGTAGACGTCAGGTGTGGCGATGGGCATGCCTGGCTCCTTCTTCCTCTGGAGGATCTCCGGACGGACGCTGAAGCTGCGCTGCCCGGTACGTGCTCCCTCCAGTCTAGGCCGTGCGTCCTCGCGGCGGCAGGCTCCGGCCAGCTGAGGCTTCAGTTGCCGGACGCAGCCGTGCCCGCACGCAGCACCACGCCGCGATGCGGCTCCAGCACAATCGAGCCGCCCACGGTCCGACCCTGCCCGTCGACGAGCCCGGGAGGCAGATCGATCCGCCGCCGGCGTCGTCCGTCCTGGTTCAGGTTCACGGCGGCGAAGCCGTGCGCGAACCGCCGCTGCCAGACGTGCCGATCCCCCTGCGGCTCCTCGAGGGGGGCACCCAGGTCCATGTCGAGCTCGGGGACGTGCTGGAGCTTGGAGTAGTCGTCGTGGCCGGTGGCCGAGTAGGCACCGCGGCCCTCGCCGAAGATCCAGAAGGCCGCCAGGCCGTACAGGAAGTTCGGGTGGGTGTCGGTGCCGTCCGTGGGGACCCGCAGGATCGACAGCCCAGGCCCGGCAGCCTGGGGCAGCTGTGCCTCGGCGGTGACGGGGTCGAACAGGTCGGTGGGGCTGTAGCCCAGCCAGACCTCCTCGAACCCGCCGCCCCAGCGCGCGTGCTCCTGCCAGCGCCCCGGGGTGCGTCGCGATTCGGCGATGTTGGGGATCAGGAGCTTGCCGCGGTCCTGCAGCCCTTCCCCGGCGGCCGCCACGAGCTCGCCCAGGGCCTCGCGGATCTGCGCCATGGACTCGATGCCGCGCAGCGGCAGGTCCAGGCCGTAGTAGTCGTCGTAGACGTCGTTGTCGGCCATGACGCCGTCGAACGGCGAGTCGGCGAGCTCGTCCACGACATTTCGGACCCATCGCTGCCGATACCGCGGATCCCACACGGCCATCTGCCAGTGCCCCGGATAGCGCTGCCACTCGATCCGTGATCCGTCCGGGCGCCGGGCGAACCAGTCGCCGCCGGCGCCCTCGGCCTCCGCGTGGGAGACGCCCGAGGAATGGACGGGCCCGGGCTCGTAGGAACGTGTGGAGGACAGGCACTTGTAGCAGATGACCGTCATCTCCGGGCGGCGGCGCTTGAGCTGCGCCGCCGCCTCGAGCTCCCAGGGCTGCAGGATCGCTGCCCGGTAGTGCTCGGCCGCGAAGTCGAGCTCCTCAGGGCGCAGAGGCTCGCCGTAGCGGATCCAGGCCCCGGCGCCGCTCACCGGCGGCGCCCGGACTCGCGGATCTCCGCGAGGTCGAGCACGGTGTCCAGCTGCGAGACCGCGGACTCGTCGGCCTGCTGGGCCGCAGCGGCCAGCGGGCCGTCCACCCGGTCGAGCAGCTCGTAGTCCTCGAGGTACAGCGAGGCCGGCACGCGTCCGGGGATCCCGCCGAGCATCCGGTAGAGCTGGTTGTAGGAGGCCATGACCTCGTGCAGCTGGAAGAAGTTCTGCACGCGGTCGCGAGCGGTCTGGCTGTAGGCGCGATAGCGCTCGGGATCGCTGATCACCGCGCGGATGCCGTCGGCCATCATGCGGGTGTCGCCGGCCTCCACGAGCTGACCGCAGGGGCCGTAGACCTGATCGTCGGCGCCCTTGAGGTCGTCCCAGAGCAGCTGCTGCATGCCGCCCACGTTGGTGCCCACGGTGGGGATCCCGGCGGCCATGGCCTCCAGGACCACGATCGGCTGGCCCTCGTTGTAGGACGGCAGGACCAGCAGGTCGAACTCGTGCAGCATCTCGCGCACGTTGACCGTGCCGTAGATCGTGACCATGTCCTCGAGGTCCAGGGCCTTGATCTTCTGCAGGCACATGTCGCGATAGCCCGGATCGTGCTCGGTGGGGCCCAGCACGTGCAGGTGCACGTTGCCGTGCCCGGACTCGCGCAGCATGGACATGGAGTCCAGCAGGTCGAGCAGGCCCTTGATGGGCACCAGGCGGGCGATGTAGACGAGGTTCCAGGTGTGGCTGGACGGATCCGCGAGCATGGACTGCATGGCCTCGACCCGGGCCATGTACGGGCGCTCGAACTCGTCGATGACCATGCCGTTGGGCAGCACGACCGCCTTGTCGATGTCCGAGCCCAGCGAGGCTGCCTCGGCGATCGCCGACGGGTAGAGGTAGGTGACCACCTTGGCCGACGGATAGCAGAAGTGGCCCATCTCGATCCACCAGGCCATCCAGGCCCGCTCCTCGGCGGAGACGTCGAAGGTGCGGTAGTCCCCGGAGGCGATCGGCAGGGCCATGTTGCGCCCCAGCAGGGTGTTCACGGTGTCGCGGACGTACAGGTTGTGCTCGGTGAGCAGGAAGGACGTGCCGTGCTCGCGCGCCGCGCCGGCGGCCATGAGCGAGGCATAGCCGGTCGTGTGCGCGTGGTAGACGCGGGCCCGCGGCATGGTCTCGCCCAGCACCGCATGCGCCAGCGAGAAGTAGTTGCGCAGCAGCCAGAACGCGTCCGACAGGGACATCCCGAGCCCCGGCAGGCGGCGGGAGACGCCCTCCATGAACTCGCGGGTGCCCAGCAGCGCCCACAGCGGGTACGTGCGGGTGGACTCGAGCATGCCCTCCTCGAGCAGCTCCCACAGGGGGCCGTCCTCGCGGCGCTCGGCCAGGGCCTCGAGCGCATCGAAGAGACGCTCGACGAGACGGCGCCGCTCGCTCGAGCTCATGCCCAGGGCCTCGGGGCGCACCGAGGAGAAGTCATGGCGGTGCTCGTCGAGGGCCAGGAAGACCGGACGGACCCACTTCACGTTCGAGGGGACGTCGTAGAGATCCGTCAGCGGGGAGTTCGAGTCCCAGGCGATGTGGATGATGCCGAACTCGATGTCCGGGTTGCCCACCACGATGTCGTGCACGACGGCCGAGACGCCGCCCTTGAGGTAGGGGTAGGTCGACTCCATGACGATCGCGACGTCGACATCGGGGTAGTCCCCGCTGCGGGCGGCGACGGCCGGGATGGACATATCGGTCGAGGGCGTGCCGAAGTCGGGGCGACGGCGGCCGAAGGCGCTGGTGAGGTGGTCGAGGATGCTCATGCGGAAGTCTCCTGTGCGGCGATGCTGCGCGGGTCTGGGTGTCGAGCGGACGACGGGGCGTCGGCAGGCGGGGCCTGCAGGGGGGTCGGCGCAGGAGAGCCCGGCGCCGACCCGAGGGGTCACCAGGCGACGGCGTGGCGCCAGAAGAGCGTGTACTCCGGCTGCGACCAGTGCCGCTTGTAGAGGACCCAGGCGATCGTGACCAGGACCAGGTCGGCCAGCAGGACCACGCCGTAGGCGCTGACCAGGGGCAGCAGCCAGAACGACAGGGCGAGCACGGCGATGTGGACGGCGCCCAGGGACTGCGGGGCGAACCGCTCGCCGATGTAGTCCAGCTCGTAGCTGAGCATGGTCAGCATCAGGAAGCACCAGGACGACAGGGCGACGACGACGGCGAGCATGAGCTGCTCGGGGAAGATCGAGCCCAGCACCAGGGAGCAGGCCAGGGTGAGGACCATTCCCAGGGCGCCGGTGCGCAGCACCGAGCGGTCGATCACCCGGGACAGGCGTCCCGAGGTCGAGATGAGCTCGTTCATGGACTCGCCCTGGATCGCGGCGTGCAGGCCCTGGATGGACTTGTCGACGGCCGGGGCGAGGTTCACGAAGTAGAAGTTGTAGGCCAGCACGGCAGGCAGCATGGCCATGAAGACCACGATCACGTGGAAGCCGCCGTCGGTGCTCAGGAAGAGCACGAACTTGTCCGCCCACAGCACGGCGCCGAGCAGCAGGCCGCGCACGAGGTCCTTGGCCACGTCCTGGTGCGCCAGGCGCTGCATGGCCGCGATGTGGCGCAGGTTCCCGCGGATGAACCAGAGCTGGGTCGCGGCGGCGGCCAGCGGCGGCAGCCACACCCAGGTGGGGGCCACGGCCAGCGCCAGGGCGTAGGCGGCCCAGGCGGCGGCCCAGTGGCCGCGGTTCTGGCCCACGTTGGCGATCACGAGCGACTGGACGAACAGCAGGTGCAGGAGGCACAGCACGCCGTAGAGCCCCACGGCCTGCAGGTTCCACCCGGTGGCCAGCCACAGGGGCACGGCGAAGAGGACGACCAGCGGCATGGACTGCACGAACATGGGCAGCCAGCCCTGGCAGAACCGCCGTGCGATCCGGTCCATGTCCTTCTCGGCCATCATCTCGGCGATGCCGCGGTAGGCCGGCATGCAGGCCGCCTGGGCGAGCCAGGGGGTGGTGATCGAGCTGGCCAGGATGATGTGCGTCAGCGAGACGCCCGCGAACTCCTGCTGGGAGATCGTCGGCGAGACCAGCGGGAACACGATGTTCAGCAGGATCAGCGGCGACAGGTAGAGCACCAGGGCCACGCCCTGGCGCATGGTGCCCGCGCTCTCGTGCTCTCCCACGATCGCGGAGTTGAGCCTGGTGCTGGGCATGGACATCACGGTCACCAGGCCGATGACCACGCCGGCGGCCAGGACGATGCCGCGCTGCCCCTGGGGGACGCTCGGCAGCAGCAGCGGAACGGCCAGCGTGGCCAGTGCCGCGACGGCGATGGTGATGATGCGTCGACGGCTGTAGACGTCGTGAAGGACTTCGGACACGGTGGCCATGGGCTCTCCCCGGAAATCGTGCGCCGACGAGATGACATGCCTGCGGACCCCCCGGTCCTCACGGACTCCCCGGTCCGCTGAGCTGTCAGACATTCCTGCGGGAATGGTCGTCGCGCCCCTCAAGAATGGGCCGAGACGACGGGAGCCTTCCCATCTTGTCGCGGTGACCTTCACCACGGCTCCGCTCCAACCAGGGACGATGAACTGTCATAGAGCGAGGTCATGCCCGCGATCTTGCGGATCGTTCATTTTCAGGACACGACCGCGATCACACCTGTTCGCGCTGGTCGCAGCGGACTATGACGAGTTGCTACGCGCGGGTACGATGAATTCGCACTTATATAGATGCAATAGCATTTCTAGAGAGGCAGGTCTCAGCTCTCACCAGCGGGGATCTGCCCGTGGACATGCCGTCGGATCCACGCATGCATGGTCACAGCTGCCGCGGCACCGGCATTGATCGAGCGGGTCGAGCCGAACTGCTCGATCGCCACGGTGGCCGTGGCCGCCTCCAGGACCTCGGGCGAGACGCCGGGGCCCTCCTGGCCGAACAGCAGGACGCAGCGCTGCGGCAGGTCGAAGAGCTCGAGCGGCTCGGAGCCGGGGACGTTGTCCACGGCGATCACCGGCAGCCCCTCCTGCCGCGCCCAGGACAGGAACTCCTCCGAGGTGGGGTGATGGCGCAGATGCTGGTAGCGCTCCGTCACCATGGCCCCGCGCCGGTTCCAGCGGCGGCGCCCGATGATGTGGACCTCCCGTGCCAGGAAGGCGTTGGCTGTGCGCACCACCGAGCCGATGTTGAAGTCGTGGCCCCAGTTCTCGATCGCCACATGGAAGTCGTGGCGCCGCTCGTCCAGGGCGGCGACGATCGCCTCCAGCCGCCAGTAGCGGAACTCGTCGGCCACGTTGCGCCGATCGCCGAGGCGCAGCAGCTCCGGATCCCAGTGCTCGCCCTCCGGCCACGCCCCCTCCCAGGGCCCGACGCCGACCTGCGGGGCCCCGGCTTCTGCCGGAGGCTCGGACCCTGCGCCCGGCGAGGAGGGCTCAGTCAAGCCCGAGCTCGTCCTTGCCGAAGGCGTAGAGGCAGGGAACGCCGGTGGATTCCTCGATGCGCTCCTTGGCGCCGGTGGCGCGGTCCACGATGATCGCGACCGCGACCACCTCCGCTCCGGCGCGCTGCAGGGCCTCGACCGCGGTCAGCGCGGAGCCGCCGGTGGTGGAGGTGTCCTCCACGACGACCACGCGGCGCCCCTCGACCGAGGGGCCCTCGACCTGACGGCCCATGCCGTAGGACTTCTGCGCCTTGCGCACCACGAAGGTGTCGATGGGGCGTCCGGCGTCGCCGGCTGCGTGCATGATCGCCGAGCCGACCGGGTCGGCGCCCATGGTCAGTCCGCCGGCGGCGTCGAAGTCGATCCCCGCCTCGTCGAGCAGACCGAGCATGATCTGACCCACCAGGCGGGAGGCCTCGTGCTGCAGGGTCACGCGGCGCAGGTCGATGTAGTAGTCGGCCTCGATGCCCGAGGCCAGGGTGACCCGCCCGCGCACGACCGCGAGCTCGACGATGAGCTCGCGCAGCCTCTCGCGAGCGGCGGCGGGATCCAGGGCGGTCTGCGTCTGAGTGGTCATGGTGGAGATTCTAGGCGGCGGGTGAGTCGTGATCGGGGTAGCGCAGCCCGATCTGGGCGCGCAGCTCGTCGAGCAGCTCCATCTGCCGGAGGGTGTCCGCCCACGGCATCACGGGAGATTCCTGCAGGCCGTCCTGGATGCAGCGGGTGGCCTCGCGCATCTCGTAGCAGTACCCCGCGCCGACGACATCGAAGCTCTCCTCCCGGCGCTCGCCCTGGGCGTCGGTCACCGTGAAGGACCCCGGGCGGTGCATGGGCGAGGCGATCTCGATCATGCCGTCCTCGCCGGAGATCACGGCCCGGCGCGGACCCTGGGACAGAAGCGAGACGGTCATCTGGGCGCCGCCGTGCTCGGTCTGCAGACTGATCTGCGTGAGTCCGTCGACGTCGCCGCGGAAGACCGCCGAGGCGCTCAGCCGGGTCGGCTCCCCGAGTGCCAGCCACGGCCAGTGCAGGGCGTAGCAGCCCATGTCGAGCAGGGCGCCGCCGCCGGCGTCGACGCGCCACAGGCGGTGCTGGTCGTCGTCGGGGCCGCGGAAGCCCAGGTCCGCCTGGACCCAGCGGACACGCCCGATCTCTCCGGCCTCGAGGATCTCGGCGATGCGGCAGCGCACGGGCGTGAAGCGCGTCCACAGCGCCTCCATGAGGAACACCCCACGCTCCCGGGCCAGCTCGATGGCCTCCCTGGCCTGCCCGGCGGTCATGGTGAAGGCCTTCTCGCACACCACGTGCTTGCCCGCACCCAGCGCGGCCAGCAGGTGCTCGTGGTGCTGCCCGTGGGGCGTGGCGATGTAGACGACGTCGACCTCCGGGTCGGCGAGCAGCCGCTGCATGCCGCCCGCTCCCCCGTAGGCCCGCTCGATCCCGTGCTCGGCGGCGAAGGCCTCCGCGGCCTCGGCGGTGCGCGAGGACACCGCGACCATGCGGGCGTCGTCCAGGGCGGCGATGCCCGGCACGACCTTGCCGGCGATCGCTCCGGTGGAGATCACGCCCCAGCCCAGGGTGCGGCCGGTGGCGGTCAGGACAGGATCGGAGGCGCTCATGGCCTCCATGCTGGCACGGGGGTGCGACTCAGCGGATCCGCCCGGACTCCAGGTGCAGGCTGCGATCGGCGAGCGCGCGGGCGTCGTCGGGGTCATGGGTGACCACCACGGCGGTGCGGCCCTCCAGGTGGCGCGCGAGCAGCTCGCGCAGGTCCCGGGTCCCGGCGGCGTCCACGGCGGCCAGGGGCTCGTCCAGCAGCAGCACCTCGGGCTCGGCGGCCAGTGTCCGGGCCAGGGCGACGCGCTGGGACTGCCCGCCCGACAGCTCGTGGGCTCGACGCCGCGCGAGGTGCTCGGCGCCGGTCTCCTCGAGCCAGCGGCGGGCCCGCCGTCGGGACTCGGCGCGCCCGGCCCCCTGGGCGCGGGGCCCGAAGGCGACGTTGTCGAGCACGTCCAGGTGGGGCAGCAGCAGCGGTCGCTGGGCCATGAGGGTGATCCGTCGCCGGTGCGGCGGAACCCAGAGGCCGCGGCCGTGCAGATCCATCAACCGGCGCCCTCCCAGCTCGAGACTGCCCCGATCGGGCACCAGCAGACCTGCCAGCACCTCCAGGATCGTGGACTTGCCGGAGCCGTTGGGTCCCCTCAGGGCAACGGTCTGCCCGTCGGCGACCTCGAGGCCGACGGCGAGGCCGCGCTGGGCGATCGCGAACTGCGCGCGCAGGCTCACGGGCGCTCACCGCCGGAGACCGGAGCGGCGACGACGGGCCCGTGGGGATCGTCGTCCCCGGGAGCAGGTTCTCCCCTGCCGTCGTCCCGAGGCCCGGCATGACGAGCGCCCACGGGACGGGCCCGTTCGAGCTGCCGGGGCGCGGAGACCCCCACGATCAGCACCGCGACCAGCACCAGGACGAGCGCCAGCGCCACGGCCGCCTGCGGATCGGACTCCCGCTGCAGGTAGATCTCCAGGGGCAGGGTCCGGGTGACGCCCTGCAGGGATCCCGCGAAGGTCAGCGTCGCGCCGAACTCCCCCAGGCACCGGGCGAAGGCCAGCACCGCGCCCGAGCCCAGCCCCGGCAGCACCAGCGGCAGCGTGACCCGGCGCAGCACCGTCGACGGCGATGCCCCCAGGGTGGCCGCGATCGCCTCGTGCTGATCACCGGCGCTGCGCAGGGCGCCCTCGACGCCCACGACCAGGAACGGCAGCGCCACGAAGGTCTGCGCGAGCGCGACGGCGGCGGTGGAGAAGGCGATCTCGATCCCGAGCGCCTCCAGGTGGCGGCCCAGCAGACCCGCCCGCCCGAAGACGTAGAGCAGGGCCAGTCCGCCCACCACGGGCGGCAGCACCAGGGGCAGCAGGACGACCGAGCGCACGAAGCGGTGGCCGGGCAGCGAGGTGCGCGCCAGGATCAGCGCCATGGGCGTGCCCAGCAGGATGCACAGCACCGTGCTCACCGCGGCGGTGCGCAGGCTGAGCCACAGCGCCTCCAGCGAGGCCTCCGAGGTGATCAGAGGCCAGAGCCGCCCGGGATCGATTCGCAGGACCATCCCCAGCACGGGCAGCGCGATCAGCGCCGCACCGACGACCGCGGGGATCAGCAGCCAGCCGGGCAGCGCCAGGCGGGGGCGCCCGGCACGCGGGGGCCGAACGGCACCTCCCCGCGAGCGCGCTGCGCCCTGGTCCCGCGGCGCACGGGTCGCCTGTCCTCGGACGTGATCGCTCACGGGGCCCCGAAGCCCTCCTGCTCGAGCCGCTGCCGCCCGGTGTCGCTGCGCACGAAGTCCGAGAACTCCTGGGCGAGCTCCTGGTGCTGCGAATCCGCCAGCACCGAGATCGGGTAGCGGTTGATCGCCTGGTCCGCGTCCGGGATCTCGATCTCCTCGACCTGATCGCCGGCGGAGGTCACGTCGGTGCGGTAGACCACGCCGACGTCGGCCTGTCCCGAGGTCACCTTGCCGAGCACGTCCGTCACCGAGCTCTCCTCGCTCACGACGGCCACCCGCACCCCGGTGATGTCCTCGAGCTCGACGGTCGCAGCACCGCAGGGCACGCGCTGCTCGCAGATCACGGTGTCGAGCTCGGAGGAGGCCAGATCCTCCCAGGAGTCGACGCCGCCGGGGTTGCCGGCGGGCACCGCGATCGTCAGCGTGTTGGTGGCCAGGATCTGCGGATCTCCCTCGAGCAGCCCCGACTCGGCGGCCTGCTCCATGGTCCGCTCATCCGCGGTGGCCAGGATGTCGGCGTCGGCGCCCTCCTGCAGCTGGGTCACCAGCGAGGAGGAGCCGGCGAGGCTCAGCTGGACGTCGACCCCGGGGTGGTCCTCCTCGAACTGCTCGGCCAGGTCCGTGAAGCTGTCGGTGAGCGAGGCGGCCGCGAATACGGTCAGTCTCTGCTGCTGCTCGTCGTCGCTGCCGTCATCCGCGCTGCCGCAGGCGCTCAGGCCGAGCACGGCGACGGCCGCGAGCACCAGCGGGCGCAGGATCCGCGCGCTCATCGCCCCTCCCCCGGGACGTCGACGACGACGTGGGTGGCCTTGACCGACGCGGTGGCGATCGAGCCGGGCTCCAGGCCCAGCTCCAGCACAGCCTCCGTGGACATCAGCGAGACCACGCGGTGCGGACCGCACTGCATCTCGACCTGGGACATCACGGTGTCGGAGCGGACCTCGGTCACCAGGCCGACCCAGCGGTTGCGCGCCGAGCTGACCACGGCCGTGGGGTCCTCCGGCTGAGGCGCCTGGCTCCTGGCCAGCTGCGCGAGCTCGAGCGCATCGACCGCGCCGCGGCCGGTGCGGTCGCGGTGCTCGGTGAGCCTGCCCGCGGCGATCCAGCGCCGGACGGTGTCGTCGCTGACGCCGAGGAAGGAGGCCGCCTGGGCCACGGAGAGAGCCTTCATGCCCCTCACCGTATTCGGGTTCCGCAGATGCGGCTGGAGATTGCCGGATGTTCCGCAGATCCGGCGTCACCGTCACGGTCGGCTGGCACCCAGCAGCTGCCGCCCCGGACGGCTGGCTACGATGAGTCCATGCGCAAACTGCAGAAGGCGATCATCGAGGAGATGGGCGTCCAGCCCCGGATCGATCCGGCGCAGGAGGTCCAGCGCCGCGTACAGCTGCTGTGCGATTACGCGGCGGCCTCCCACTGCCCCGGATTCGTCCTGGGGATCTCCGGCGGCGTGGACTCGACCCTGGCCGGGCGGCTGGCCCAGCTGGCCGTCGAGCAGATGCGGCAGGAGGGGCGGGAGGCCTCGTTCGTGGCCGTCCGCCTGCCCTACCGTGTGCAGGCCGATGAGGACGACGCCCAGGAGGCCCTCCGCTTCATCCGCGCCGACGAGGCGCTCACGGTCGATGTGGCCCCCGGAGCCGACGGGATCGCCGAGCAGGTCGAGGCCGCCCTGGGCGCTGCGACCAGCGACTTCAACAAGGGCAATATCAAGGCCCGAGTGCGCGCCGTGGCCCAGTACGCGATCGCAGGCCAGCGGGGCCTGCTCGTGCTCGGCACGGACCACGGCGCGGAGTCCGTGACCGGCTTCTTCACCAAGTTCGGCGACGGCGCCGCCGACGTCCTGCCGCTGTTCGGCCTGGACAAGCGCCAGATCCGCAGCATCGTCCGCCACCTCGGCGGGCCCGAGTCGCTGTGGTCCAAGGCACCCACCGCCGATCTGCTCGACGCCTCCCCCGGTCGCACCGACGAGGACGAGCTCGGGCTGGGCTACGACAGCATCGACGACTATCTCGAGGGCCGCCAGGTCCCCGACGAGATCGCCGAGCGGATCGAGGCTCGCTGGCGGATGACCCGGCACAAGCGCACCACCCCGGCCACGCTGCTCGACGACTGGTGGCGCTGAGCACTCGCTGAGAGGCCCGGGCGCCAGCAGCCCAGGCCGCCGCCCTCAGGCGCGGCGCAGCAGGATGCCCTGGTGAGGGCCCAGGACCTGGGTGCCGCGCATCGGGGCCCCGTCCGGGCCGACCATGCCCTCGGGCATCGTCACATGACGGCGACGCCGCCCGTCGGAGGCCAGGTTGACCACGGCCCAGCCGCCCTCGAACTCGCGCGACCACATGCTCACCACGCCCTCGGCAGGTCCCAGCGGGGCTCCGAGGTCCCACTGCATCTCCGGGATCCAGTGCGCCCGGGTGCCGTCGCGGGAGCCCGCGGCGAAGCGGCCGCGCCCGGCGCCGAAGACCCAGAACGCCGCCAGCCCGCAGCGCACGAGCTGCTGCTCCTGGGCCTGGTCCAGCTCGGTGCGACGCAGCAGCGACGGCGCGATCGGCATCCGCACGAGCACCAGCTGCTCGGCCGGCACCCGGCCCGGTCCGTCGCCGGTGATGAGCGAGGCCTGCTGCCGGGCGGCCCCGGGGTCGAGCATCCGTCCGTGGGCCGTGGTCAGCCACGTCGGCTCGCACACCCCGCCCCAGGCCGAGAGCTCGACCCAGCGCGCCGGCGTCCGCCGCGCATCCTCCACGACGGCGACGAGCAGCTTGCCGATCTCGTTCAGCGCCGCGCCGGCCTGGCGGATCAGGGCATCGTGCGCCTCGCGCAGCTGGGTGTCCGAGCCCAGATCCGGCAGCGGGAGATCCAGCGGGTAGTCGTCGAGGTCCAGGTCATCGGCCAGCACGCCGTCGAAGGGCGAGTCCGACAGCTCGCGGGCGACCGCCTCGGTCCAGGCGGTGCGGCAGGCGGGGTCCCAGATCCGCAGCTGCCACTGGCCCGGGTGGGCCTCCCACGTGATGTCCTCCTCGGCACGACTGCGGGCCACCCAGCCATGGGCCGCCGCCTCGTCGAAGGACAGCCCGTTCGGGCGCACGGGCCCGGCCTCGTTCTCGTCCAGGATCAGCGTGCGCCTGCGGCACAGCACCACGACCGCCGGGTCCTCGGACTTCAGCTGCTGCGCGGCGGCCGTCTCCCACGGCTCCAGCACGACCGTGCCGAGCTCGCCCACGGCGTGCCCGATCTCCAGTGCGCGCCTGCCCTCGCTGGCGACGCCTCCCAGCCGCACCCACGCGCCCGGACGTCCGCCCCCGATGCGCTCTCGAGCGCTGTCCGTCGAATCGGCCATGTGTTCCGCTCCCCCTTCTCGTCGGCCGGCGCGCACTGCGCACGACCCATGCCCGGTCGCGGACGATGCCGTCGCCGGGACTTCCCTGTACCGGGCGACGGCCCCCACCGTCGCCCCTGCGCCGCTGCCCGCGGCGCCGCGCGATTCCGCGCTGGGCAGACACATTGGAACCGACCGCGCATCGGAGCGGCAACGCGGGGCATGTCCCCTCAAGGGCGAACGGCACGGCCAGCACACCCCCCTGCGAGCCCCGAGGAGCACAGGATCGATGCCGTCCGGTTCCAACGACAATCATCATCTCTGCACGTCAGCAACGTGTTCCGGAGCACCCCGCTCGCACGTGGGCGGACACCGCCGATCGGGGGTCGGGCTGAATCGCGGCGGATGACTGTGACCCGTTGTGTCGACGGGCTCCCGGCATCCCGCCCGCGTGCTGCGTCGACTCCCCGGCTGCGGCGTCGGCCGCCCCCGATACCCTGGGGACCATGAAGATCGCCACCTGGAACGTGAACTCGATCCGTGCCCGCGCCGATCGCGTGGAGGCCTGGCTCGAGCGCACGGACGCCGATGTCCTGGCCATCCAGGAGACCAAAGCCAAGGACGAGTCCTTCCCTTGGGAGGCCTTCGAGTTCTCCGGCTACGAGGTCGCGCACTTCGGGCTGAGCCAGTGGAACGGGGTGGCCATCGCCTCGCGCGTGGGCCTCGAGGACGTCGAGCGCACGTTCTCGGGGCAGCCGTCGTTCGGCAAGGAGGGCCAGGAGGCCGTCCAGGAGGCGCGCGCGATCGCCGCCACCTGCGCAGGGGTGCGCGTCTGGTCTCTCTACATCCCCAACGGCCGCGGCCTGGACGACCCGCACATGGCCTACAAGCTCGAGTGGCTCTCCGTGCTGCGCGACCGCGCCCGCGAGTGGCTGCAGGAGGATCCCCGGGCGCAGATCGCCCTGGTGGGCGACTGGAACGTGGCGCCGCAGGACCACGACGTCTGGGACATGCAGTTCTTCCTGGACAACGGCATGACCCACGTCTCCGCCCCGGAGCGCCGGGCCTTCCAGGCGTTCCTGGACGAGGGGTATCGCGACGTCGTGCGCGAGCGCCTGCCCGGCCCGGAGGTCTACACGTACTGGGACTACACACAGCTGCGCTTCCCCCGCAACGAGGGCATGCGCATCGACTTCCAGCTGTGCTCCCCGGCGCTGGCCGAGCGCGTCACGGGCGCCTCGATCGACCGCGACGAGCGCAAGGGCAAGGGCGCCTCGGATCACGTTCCCGTCGTCATCGAGGTCGAGTGATGACCGCCGTCGTCGCGGTGCCGGGGTCGCTGCCGTGGCGCGGCTGAGCGGGCTCGGCAGCGCCTGGCGCGCATCGGCCGCACCGGCGCAGCGCTTCGCCCTGCGCGTCTACGTGCCGCAGGACGACCTCGACGGCATCTACCAGCCCCTGGTCCCCGCAGCGCTGCCGCCGGAGGAGGGCTCGGCAGCGCAGCTCGAGGAGCAGCTGGCCCGGCTGGCCGCCGCCGAGGACGGCTCCCTGCCTCCTCGCTTCGACGCCCTGTGGAGACTGCCGAGCTCAGCCGCTCCGGCGCACCCGGACGAAGGCCTGCCCAGGCCGCTGTTCCACCCGTCGCAGCGCCTGCGCCGCAGCCTGCAGCTGTTCGCCGCGGCCGAGGAGGGCGATCAGGACGCCGCGCTGCTGTCCCTGCTGCTGCCCCATGACGAGGTCGCCGGCCGCGCCCGGAGTGCTGCCCCCGAGCAGTTCCTGCCGCAGTACGCCCGCCAGTCGGATTGGACGGTGCCGCTGTCCTGGTTCGCCCTGTTCCTCGAAGAGGACCTGGTGCGTACCCCGTTCCGCGGGCGGATCGTCCACCGGCTGATCGCCCCTGCCTCTGTGGCCGCCCAGCGCGCCGGGGAGGCCTCCGGGGCCATCGCGTCGCTGCAGCGCGAGGACGTGGCCGAGCTCGCCGAGGATCTGCAGCGGCTGTCGCGATGGGTCGGCTCCTTCGGGCACGGGGCGCTCATCACCCTGGACTACGGCGCGGTCGCCGATCGCCTGCAGCCGGACGAGAGCCCCCGCGACATGGCCGATGCCATGGCCTTCGCCAGAGACGGAGACCTGGAATCCACGGCGCTCGCCCTGCGGCGGCTGGTGCGCCGCTGGCTGCCGATCGCGCAGCTGGAGCACGCGAGCTGAGCCGCACGGCGCTGCGGATCTGCCGCAGCCGCCCGTCTGCTCAGCCCTCCCCCAGGACGGCGTCCACCGTGGCCAGGAACCGGCCCGAGCGCAGGTAGTCCTCCGCCTCGGCCAGCTCCGGAGCCAGGAAGCGATCTGGGCCCGGGGCGCCTGTGCGGCCCTCGAGCTCGCGCAGCACCGCGGCCGCGGCAGGGCTCGGCTCCAGCGGAGCCCGCAGGGCGATCGCGCGCAGAGCCGTGAAGAGCTCGACGGCCAGCACGCGGCGCAGGCCCTCCACAGCCCTGCGCAGCTTGCGCGCGCCGTGCCAGCCCATCGAGACGTGGTCCTCCTGCATGGCCGAGGACGGGATCGAGTCCACGGACGACGGCACCGCCAGCCGCTTGAGCTCAGAGACCATTCCCGCCTGCGTGTACTGCGCGATCATCAGCCCCGAGTCGGTGCCCGGGTCATCGGCCAGGAACGGCGGCAGACCGTGCGAGCGCGACGGGTCGAGCATCCGATCGGTACGGCGCTCGGCCATGGAGGCCACGTCTGCCACCGGGATCGCCAGGAAGTCCAGGACATAGGCCACTGGCGCCCCGTGGAAGTTCCCGTTCGAGGTGACGCGTCCGTCCTCGAGCACCACCGGGTTGTCGATCGAGGCGGCGAGCTCCCGCTCGGCCACCTGGACGGCGTAGTCCAGCGTGTCCCGGGCTGCCCCTGCCACCTGCGGTGCACAGCGCAGCGAGTAGGCGTCCTGGACGCGGTCGTCGCCCTGCCGGTGGGAGGCCACGATGCCCGACCCGTGCAGCACGGCCAGCATGGTCGCCGCCGAGACCGCCTGACCCGGGTGGGGCCGCAGCGGCTCGTGCAGCTCGGGGCGGAAGACCTGGTCGGTGCCCAGCAGAGCCTCGACCGACAGCGCTGCCGTGACGTCGGCGATGCGCAGCAGGTCCCGCAGCTCGTCGAGGGCCAGGATCAGCTGACCGAGCATGCCGTCGGTGCCGTTGATCAGCGCCAGGCCCTCCTTCTCGGCCAGGACCACCGGCTCGATCCCGGCCTCGGCCAGCAGCTGCGGCACAGGGCGCTCACGGCCCTCGCGGTCACGGGCCCGGCCCTCGCCCATCAGCACCAGGGCGCAGTGGGCCAGTGGCGCCAGATCCCCCGAGCAGCCCAGGGAGCCGAACTCATGGACCACCGGGGTGATCCCGGCGTTGAGGACATCGAGCATGGTCTGCAGCGTCTCCGGGCGGATACCGGTGCGCCCGGAGGCCAGGGTCTTGGCGCGCAGCAGCATCAGGGCGCGCACGACCTCGCGCTCGACCTCCGGGCCCATTCCGGCCGCGTGGGAGCGCACGAGGGACTTCTGCAGCCGGGTCCGCTTCTCCTGCGGGATGTGCTGGTTGGCCAGTGCCCCGAAGCCGGTGGAGATGCCGTAGACGGGCTGCGGGTCATCGGCCAGGGCGTCGATGTGGCGGCGGACCTCCGCGACCCGGGCCCGCGCCTGCTCGGCGAGCTCGACGCGCGCTTCGCGGCGGGCCACGGCGATCACGTCCTGGGCGCGCAGCCCCCGGACGCCCAGCTCGATCGTCGACTGCTCACCGACCGGCCGGCGGCCTCCGGGCTCAGCGCCGTCCTGGCTGCTCGACGAGGGCGTCTCGTGGGTGCTCATCGTGCGTCGGCTCCTCCCTGGGGCGCCGGGATCCTCCGAGCCGCCCCGCGCTTGCAGGTGTGAGCCATGTCACCACAGGAGGCTGGGGCGGCTCCACCGCGCTGAGGGATCAGCGTCCGGCATCCCAGACTCCTGCACCGCTGCGCCGCCTCACTGCCTCGTCCCGTACAGGCGGGCGGAGAGCTTGTCGGCGGCCCGGCGCAGCCGCAGCACGTAGCGCTCGCGCTGCTCGTCATCGACCTGCCCGCCCTGGCTGCGGAAGGTCAGGGCCACACTGGCCACGGGCAGGTCGCGGTGATCCAGGGCAGCGACCGAGACCGTCTCCAGCCCTTCGGTGACCTCGCCCGTCTCCCGACCCCAGCCGCGGGAGCGGGTGCGCACCAGCTCGGCGGACAGCTCGCTGGGCGTTGTGATCCTGGCCAGGCCCTCGCCCTGATCGGCGAAGGCCTCCCGATTGGGGTACAGCGCACGCACCTGGGCGCGGGGAAGCAGAGCGAGCATCGAGCGCCCGGAGGCGGTGCGGTGCGCCGGGATGCGCACGCCCACGTTGGTCACCAGCGAGGGCCGACGCGGCGCGCGCTCCTCGAGCACGTAGAGGACGTCGCGGCCGTGCAGGGTGGCCAGGTGGGCGCTCTCCCCCAGGTCGTCGACCACGCGCGAGAGCACCGCACGGCCCATCCGAGCCAGCGGGTCCTGGCGCACATAGGCCGAGGACAGCTCGAAGGCCGCGACCCCCAGACCGTAGAGGTGCTCCTCCGGCAGCCAGACGACGAAGCCCTCCTCCTCCATGACCCGCAGGAGGTGATACACCGAGGAGCGGGGCAGCTCGAGCGCCGAGGCGATCGACGCCGCCGCCGCCGGACCGCCCCTGCCCGCCAGGTAGCGCAGGACGCGCAGGGTGCTGCTCGCCGCCGGGACCTTGGATCCGGCCATGGACTTCATCCTCCACGTCGTCGTGAATGCCCTGAGGGGCTCGTGCGCACAGGCGGCTCCGGCCTCCGTCGACCCCGGCTCGGTGAATGTGCATCCGTCACTGTGCCAGCCGAATCGGCAGAGGCGAACCGCACCTGTCAAGATGTCTGCTGCGGCTCGGGAGGATATGCCATGCCGAACACATCCTCAGCCCGCTGCCTGTCCGAGCGCACCCGCGAGCTGGATCTTCAGGAGACCCCATGACCCACCACGACCCTGCCCGGCAGCCTGCTGCCGCCGTCCTCGCTCCCGGCAGGAAAGGAACCGAGCTCAAGCGCGGGCTGAGCAATCGGCACATCCAGTTCATCGCACTGGGCTCGGCGATCGGCACCGGCCTGTTCTACGGCTCCGCCTCGGCCATCTCCATGGCCGGACCTGCCGTTCTGGTGGTCTACCTCATCGCCGGTCTCGCCGTGTTCATGGTCATGCGCGCCCTCGGCGAGCTGGCCGTGCGCCACCCGCTGCCGGGCTCCTTCGGCCAGTACGCGGCCCGCTACCTCGGCCCGTTCGCCGGCTACGTCACCGGCTGGACCTTCGTGTTCGAGATGGCCGTGGTCGCCATCGCCGACGTCACCGCGTTCGCCGTGTACATGAGCTTCTGGTTCCCCGGCACGCCGGCGTGGATCTGGATCACCGCCGTCATCCTGTTCATCGGGGCGATCAACACCCGCAACGTGAAGACCTTCGGCGAGCTCGAGTTCTGGCTCTCGAGCATCAAGGTCCTGGCCATCATCGCCATGATCGTCGGCGGCATCGCCCTGATGATCATGGGCGTCTCCTACGCCCCGGATGCCTCCCCCGGCCCGCACAACCTCTTCGACCAGGGCGGGTTCATGCCCCAGGGCGTCTGGGGGCTGCTCGCCTCGCTGTCGGTCGTGGTCTTCGCCTTCGGCGGCATCGAGACCATCGGCATCACCGCCGGCGAGTCCGACGACCCCGGCCATGCCATTCCCCGGGCCATCAACGCGGTCCCCTTCCGGATCCTGCTCTTCTACGTCATGGCCCTCGGCGTGATCATGTCGTTGGTGCCCTGGGACAGCATCGACGGCGAGACCAGCCCGTTCGTGCAGATCTTCGACGCCCTCGGCGTCCCGTGGGCGCCGTCGATCCTGAACCTCGTGGTCATCACCGCCGCGATCTCCGCGATCAACGCCGACACCTACGGCGCGGGCCGCGTCCTGTTCGGCCTGGCCCAGCAGGGGCACGCGCCCCAGGTCTTCGCCCGCGTCTCCCGCTCCGGCGTGCCGTGGCTGACGGTGATCGGCATGCTGCTCGTGCTCGCGCTCGGCGCGGTGCTCAACACCGTGATGAGCGACGTCTTCGTCTTCATCGCCTCGATCGCCACGTTCGCAACCGTGTGGGTGTGGCTGATGATCCTGCTCTCCCACCTGGCCATGCGCCGCGAGATCGGCCTGCGCGGCGGCCCCGAGTCCGATTTCCGGGTGCCCCTGTGGCCGGTGGCCTCCTGGGCCGCGGTGGCCTTCGTGCTGCTCGTGATCGTCGTGCTGGGCATCATCCCAGAGACCCGTGTGGCGCTGCTGATCGGCGTCGTGTGGCTGCTCCTGCTCGGGATCGGCTACCTGTTCATCCGCGGACGCGGCCATGCCCGCCCCGAGCTGGACGACCGCACCTCGACGACCCCGCGCGTCCGTGGGGGCTGAGCCGCCGACGGACCTCCGGAGGGATCGTGCGGCCCCGCTGTGTGCGTCTGAGCAGCTATACGCACACTGCGGGGCCGCCCGATGACCTGGCGACAGGGCGGAGGGCCAGGCGGCGACGCTCAGGCGGACGGGGTGCTCGACGTCGTGTCGTCCTGGTCGCGCTGCTCGCTGCGATCGCGCTGGTGCTGCTTGAGGACCTCGACGTCGATGGCGCCGGTGATGGCCTCGTCGTCGGCCACGGACTCGCCCGCATAGCGCTCCAGATGCTGCTCGTGGCCCTGGGTGTAGGTGCGTCGCGGGTCCTCGCGCAGCGTCAGCAGGGCGCGGATGCGATCGCGGCGGCCGGTCTCGCGCACGATCTGCACACGGCGGCGCACGGACCAGACCACGAACAGCGCGATCATGAACATGCCGACATAGCCGATCACCGGGTACAGGTAGGACATCAGCGTGGAGAAGCCCACGAAGCTGACGGCGTACCCGGCCAGGCACACCAGCGGGAAGACCCAGCGGTTGTGCCGCGGGCGCTCGGCGGTCAGGCGCCGACCCAGGGCGTAGAACATCCCGATGGTGGTGTTGAAGATCATCAGGAAGATCACCACGACCATGACCGAGGCCGCCGCGGGGTGGATGGTCTCGAACGTCGTCAGCATGGGCACGCTCGAGTCGGCGACCTGCGGAATGCGCAGGTAGAGCAGCACGGCCGCCATGACCACGAGCAACCCGCACATCAGACCGCCCAGGAAGCCTCCCCAGCGGGCCTCGCGGGTGTTGGGGAGATTGCCGCCGATCACGAGGCTCATGGACACGGCCAGCATCATGTTCATGCAGGCGTAGTTGATCCCGGACAGCCACCAGGGGCGCACGGGGGTCTCGCTCTGCCGGGCGATCTCATCGAAGGAGGACGTGTCCACGGGCAGCTGGAGCATCGTGTAGACGAAGGCGGCCAGGACTGCGAGCACGACCAGCGGCGTCACCAGCGAGATGATGCTGGAGACGCGGTCGACGTCGAGCTGACCCACCAGGATCACGATCAGCGTCATCAGCCCCGCCCCCATCCAGCTGGGCAGCCCGAAGTGCTGCTGGAGGGTGGAGCCGGCTCCGGCCACCATGATGAAGCCCATCGCGAACATCGTGAGCGTCACCGAGACGTCCAGGAACCGGGAGATCACCGGGTGGGAGACATTGCGGAAGACCTTGAAATGGTCCTCAGCCAGGAAGTAGCTGCCCAGCTGAACGATCACCAGGCCGCCGACGGCCATGACCACACCGGAGAGCACGGCCCCCACGATGCCGATCGATCCGAAGGAGATGAAGTACTGGATCACCTCCTGCCCCGTGGAGAAGCCGGCACCCACCACCAGCCCCACGAAGGCCAGTGCGGTCATCAGGACGGTGCGCATGCGCATGGAGTGCTCCAGGAAAGACGACGAGGCGCGCCCGGATCCGCACCGAGATGCAGGGCGGGCGCGGCTGCGAACTCTGACGAGTGTAGGCTCGAACGCACAGCAGGCTGAGGATCCCCCGGTCTCGTGGGACCTGCCTATTCGGTCCGTCCGGAGCCGCCGTCGGCACGCGCCGCACGGCCTCGCGCCTCCTCGATGAGCTCCAGGTCCAGCGCCTCGGTGAAGGTCTCACCCTGCGCCGAGGACTCCTTCAGATACCCGGCCAGCTTGCGCTCGTGGCGGGCGGAGAGGCGGCGCTTCAGGTCCTCGCGCAGGCGCAGCAGCGCGCGGATGCGGTCACGACGCCCGGTCTCCTGGGCCACCTGGACGCGTCGGCGCACCCACCAGACGATGAAGACGACGATCATCAGCATCCCGAGGTAGCCCACCAGCGGATGGATGTAGGACATCAGCGTGGAGAGGCCCAGGAGGCTCAGCCCGAAGCCGGCCAGGCACACCAGCAGGAACACGGGGCGGTATCGATGCGGGGCCCGCACCGTCAGGCGGCGCCCGAGGGCGTAGAACAGCCCGATCACGGTGTTGAAGATCATCAGGTAGACCACGACCACCTTGACCGCGGCCGCACCGGTGATTCGGCCTGCTGGGCCACGGTGCAGAGCTGGGAGAGGTCCTGCGGCAGGTCGGACATGGTCCGGAGGAAGGCCGCCAGGACCGCGATGACCACCAGCGGCGTGATCCCGGAGATGATGCTGGACACGCGATCGACGTCGAGCTGTCCCGCGCCCAGCTCGAGCAGCGTCATCAGCCCCGCCGCCGCGACCAGCAGCCCGGAGATCACCGCGCCCCAGGTGCCCACGGCTCCGAGCGACGTGAAGTACTACTGGATCATCTCCTGGCCGGTGGCGAACCCCGCCCCCACGATCAGCCCCACGAACGACAGGGCGACCTTCACGGCCGTCATCTTCGTACTGCGGGGTCCTCCTCGGGTGGGCGCAGGACGGGCCGAAGCCCGCCCTGGGTCGGATCAGGCTGGGGCGCGGTCGCCGTCCTGGTCCGCGGAGTCCTCATCGTCCGAGAGGTCGTAGTCCTGCTCCGTGCGCTTCTCGAGCACCTCGCTCAGCCGATCGTCGTCGGCGGGGGATTCCTGGACCGCCTGCTCGTAGCGCTGCTCGTGACCGGAGGCGTACTCCTTATCCGGGTCGCGGCGCAGGCGCACCAGGGCTCGCAGGCGGCCGCGTCGGGTGGTCTCCTCCGAGATCTCCGAGCGGTGGCGCACCCAGCCGTAGACCATGACCGCGACCATCACCATGCCGGTGTAGCCGATCGCCGGGTAGACGTACTGCATGAGGGTGTCGAAGCCGGCGAAGCTCACGCCGTAGCCGAGCAGGCAGGCGAGCAGGAAGACCGGACGGTACTTGTCCCGATGCGATGCCGTGAGCCGGCGCCCCAGGGCGTAGAACATGCCGATCGCGGTGTTGAAGATCATCGCGAAGATGATGAACACCATGATCGTGGCCATGACCGGATGCATGGTCTCGAACAGCCGCAGCATGGGCACCGACGAATCAGCGACCTCGTCCATGTTGAGGTACAGCGCCGTCGAGGCCAGCAGCAGCAGCACCGTGTAGAGGGTGCCGCCCATCAGCCCGCCCAGACCGGCCTCGCGCGGCTCGGCATTGCTTCCGCCGATCACCAGGCACATGGACACGCCCAGCAGCAGGGCCAGGCCGTTGTAGTTCAGCGCCGAGAGCAGCCACGGCTGCACCGGCGATTCCTGCTCCTGGGCGATCGCATCGAGCTGGGAGAAGTCGGAGGGGAGGTTGATCATCGTGAAGACGAAGGCGACCACGACGGCCAGGATGACCAGCGGCGTGAGCGTGGAGATGACGCTGGAGACCCTGTCCACGTCGAGCATCCCGACCAGCATCACCACCACGGTCATCACCGCCGCACCGGCCCAGGCGGGGAAGCCCCACTGCTGCTCGAGCGTGGAACCGGCCCCGGCCAGCATGACGAAGCCGACGGCGAAGAGGGTCAGGGTCACCCCGATGTCCAGGAAGCGCGAGATCACCGGGTTGGCGACGCTGCGGAAGACGCGGTTGTGCTCCTCGGCCAGGTAGAAGCTGCCCAGCTGGATGATCACGGCGCCTGCCAGGGCGAACACCACGCCCGCGACCAGGGCTCCGACGAGGCCGATGGCCCCGAAGGAGAGGAAGTACTGGATGACCTCCTGGCCCGTGGCGAATCCCGCTCCCACGAGCAGGCCCACGAAGGCCAGGGCGATCTTGAAGGATCTCTTCAGAGACACTGTGGGCAGGCTCCTGTTCATCTGTCGTCCGTCCCGGGGGCTCCGCCGCGGAAGGCCAGAGCGTGAAACGGCCCCCAGCCACGTGTCGTCCTGGGGGCCGCGGATCGTCCCGGTGGGCGCCGGTGCGCCGACGCTTCACTGTAAGTGAGCCTGCTGATGAACCCCAGCGCCGGGATCACATCCCGATCACGGACTTCAGCGGCTCAGCTCGCGCAGCGCCGGTCGATCCAGAGCTCGACGGGCTCCAGGCGCGTGCGCAGCGCGTCGAGCTCCTGCGGCTCCAAGCCCGTGCCGTAGCCCTCGAGCAGCCCGGCGGCCTCGTCGAAGTCGTCCTGCACGGCGGCAGGTGCCTCGTCGGCGGCAGCGCGCACGTCCGCGGCCGTCGCGGCCGGATCCAACGACGGGGCGCCGTCCTCCTCGGCCAGCGGCAGCAGGGTGAGGGCGAGGTACAGCTCGGACACGACGGCGCACTGCTCGGGCGCACCCGGTTGCGGCGCGGCCTGCTGACGCGAGCCGGTGCTGGCCTGCGCGCCGGCCTGCGTCCCCGGCACGACCTCCGGGCCCTCGAGGGGCATTCCGCCTTCGGCCGAGCATCCCGGCAGCACCACGACGATGGCCAGCAGGGCGGCCGCGGGCAGCAGACGATGCGGTGCGGGTGTTCGGCTCACGCCCTCACAGTAGCGGCCGGGCGAGCCGTCACGGGCGGCGCAGCTCGAAGTCCACGATGTCGACGGGGCTGTCTGCGGGCATCTGCGGATAGTGCCGGTCCAGCGCGGCCTGCAGCTGGGCGAGGGAGTCGAAGCCATCGCGCACGGCGTCCTGGTCGGTGAGCTCATCGCGGCGCACGGTGCGCACGGCAGTCACCTCGGCGGCGATCACGACGTCCTCGCCGGATGCCTTCTCGAACTCGATCTCGGCGGGACCCGGGACGAAGGGATCTTGGTATCGCACCGTCTGGCGCTTGCTGCCGTCGCGAATCAGGGTCTCGGAGCCCTCCCACGTGCTGATGCGGTGAGGAATCGGCCGCTCGAACGATGGGCGGAGTTGGAGGACACCCCCCGACAGGGGCGTCGGACATGCAGAAGACCCCCGCACAACAGTGCGAGGGCCTTCTGGGCTGTGGCTCCGACCGGCGTCGATCCGGTGACCTTACGATTTTCAGTCGTACGCTCTACCAACTGAGCTACAGAGCCAGGCATCCGGTGTCTCAGATGCCAAGACGGCCTCAGCTGAGCTGACGCCGTCCATGCGACCCTGACGGGACTTGAACCCGCGACCTCCGCCGTGACAGGGCGGCGCGCTAACCAACTGCGCTACAGGGCCTTGTGGAGTGCTTTCAGGCGGTCCCGCGGGACCTCCCTGCCGTTTTCCAACGAGGCAAGATATTAGCACCACGACAGCCCCCGCGCGCAAATCGAGGTCCGCGGCCTCCGCCAGGCCGCCCGGACACCCCGGAGACGACGAAGCGCCCGGCCGGCGGATGCCGATCGGGCGCTTGTGCGCTGCTGGTACCCCCAACGGGATTCGAACCCGTGTCGCCGCCGTGAAAGGGCGGTGTCCTAGGCCTCTAGACGATGAGGGCGAACCGCGCGCACCGCGCGCGGACGGAACCGGAGCATACCAGGTCCGCCCTGTCTCTCGAGGGCCCCGACGATGCCCGCGCGACGGGACGCAGCACCCGATGTCAGGCCCTCGCGCGAGGATGAAGGGGTGATGGACATCAGCGAGACCGAGTTCGAGTCCCTGGTCGATGATGCCCTCGACGGCATCCCCGAGGACATCTTCGCCATGCTCGACAACGTGGTCGTGCTGGTCGAGGCGCGGCCCCCGGAGGGGATGCCGGAGCTGCTGGGGCTCTACGAAGGAGTGCCACTCACCGAGCGGGACTCGTCGTGGATGGGCTCGCTGCCCGATCACATCCGCATCTTCCGCGAACCGCTGCTGCGCATGTGCCGCAATCGCGACGAGCTGGTCCACGAGATCACCGTGACCGTCGTGCACGAGATCGCCCATCACTTCGGGATCGAGGAGGACCGACTGCACCGACTCGGCTGGGGTTGAGGGCCTGTCTGCGCGCACAGTCTGGAGCCCGGGGCAGAATGTCCGCAGGAGACCACCGCACACCACTCGTCAGCAGGAGACCGCGATGACCGCAGAGCACGGACTGCCCTCGGAGACGAGCCCCGCGACCTGGAGCACCTGGGACCGCTCGGGGACGGCGGAGGGCGTCCGCACGCTGCGCCCCCAGACGATCCAGCAGCTCGCCGAGGCCATGGCCGCGGCCGCGGCGGAAGGGCTGAGCACCCGGGTCACGGGCACGGGCCACAGCTTCAGCCTTCTGGCTCAGCCGCAGCAGCTGCGCCTGGACACCACCGATCTCGTGGGGCTGCAGGAGGTCGACCGGCCGGGGCGTCGGGCCACGTTCCTGGGCGGCACCCCGCTGATCCAGGCCACCCGCGAGCTCGACTCCTGCGGGCTGGCCTTCTCCAACCTGCCCGACACCCTCCACCAGTCCATCGCCGGAGCGATCTCCACCGCCACCCACGGCACCGGCGCGGGCTTCCAGTCGCTGTCGGGCCAGGTGGCGGCGCTGACCCTGGTGCTGGCCTCCGGCGAGATCGTCGAGTGCTCCCTCTCCGAGCGCCCCGAGCTCTTCCAGGCGGCTCGGGCCGGGCTGGGCGTCATCGGCGTGATCGCCGCCGTGACAGTGCAGTGCGAAGACTCCTACCGCCTGCACTCCGCCGAGTTCAACGAGTCTCTGGAGCCGCTGATCGGGGGACTGGGCGAGCGCATGGCCTCGGCCGATCACTTCGAGCTGTACTGGAACCCGGGCAGCGACTCCGCCCACACGCACATCATGAGCCGCCTGCACCGGCTGCCCGCCGAGTGGTCGGCTCCCGGCTCGCGGGTGGCCCAGAGCGTGCGTCGCAGCGACGATGCCGTTCTGCGCCGCGCCCTGCCGGCGGCCCTGAATCGCCTGGCGGGGGCCGCTCCCCGGGCGATCCCGGGGCTGCACAGGCTGGATTCGCTGTCGCTGAGCTCGCGGCGCTACACGGATCTGTCGTACAAGGTCTTCGCCTCGTCACGGCCCGTGAAGTTCCTGCAGACCGAGTGGGCCGTGCCCCTCGAGCAGCTCCCGGAGACCTTCCGCGAGGTCCAGAAGGTGCTCGAGCGCGAGCGGGCAGACCTGGGCCTTCCGCTGAGCGTGCGCTGCTCGGCCCCGGAGGAGACCTGGCTGTCGCCGGCGCACGCGCGCTACACGGGGTGGATCACGGTGCGGCAGTTCTGGCGGCGCTGGCGCCCGGAGACCTTCGAGGCCCTCGAAGAGGTCTTCCTGGCCCACGACGGACGCCCCCACTGGGGAGGGCGCCACAGCCTGCAGGCCGAGCAGCTGCGTCCCATGTACGCCCGCTGGGACGACTTCCTGGCCGTGCGCGAGCAGGCCGACCCCCGGGGGCTGCTGCTCAACGACACCGCCCGCGGCCTGCTGGGCCTCTGAGCCGAGTCGCCACCCCGCCCCGGGCGGGTGGCGACGCCGTCGCAGTGGGCCGTGCCTGCGGCCCCGCGACCCGACGACGGCACGCACCGCCGCTGAGGACGCAGAAGCGCACCCCATCGAAGTTGACGGGGTGCGCTTCTGCGGCCTCGACGTCGAGGAGATGCGCCTCTGCGGCCTCAGCCCTGGCGGGAGACGTGGACCATCTCCTCGCGGTCCACGACCTTCACGCGCTCGCGCGGGCTGCCCGCGGCGTCGACGGCGGCGGCGCCCAGTGACTGCTCGTGCTCGTCGAGCTGCAGCCAGCCGTCCCAGGTGGTGTACTCGACGCCCTTGGACTCGAGGGTCTCCACGACCGCCTCGGGCTCGGGGCGCACGGCCGAGAGCTGGCCGCGGTCCTCCAGCAGGTGCGTGATGGTCTCGAGGGCATCCGACTTGGTGGCGCCGATCAGGCCCACCGGCCCGCGCTTGATCCAGCCGGAGGCGTAGACGCCATTGAGCACCGCGCCCTCGGGATCGACCACGCGCCCCTCCTGGTTGAGGATCACTCCCCGGTGGAGGTCGAACGGGATCTCCGGCAGCGGCGAGCCCAGGTAGCCGATCGCGTAGTAGACGGCGCCCATGGGGTGATCCACGTACTCGCCGATCGGGGACACGGAGCCGTCCTCGTTGAGGCGGGTGCGCTCGGTGCGCAGCGCCGCGACCTTCCCGTCCTCGCCCAGGATCGCCTCCGGACGCTGGAAGAAGTGCAGGTGCAGGCGGCGCGAGGCGGTCTTGGGGGTCTCGTCCTCGGTCCACTTGCGCAGGGTCTTGAGCATGACCTTGGCCTGGTTGGAGTCGCCGGCGGCCTCATCGGCCACGTCCTCCGGGGAGTAGTCCTCGTCGTGGACGATGACGTCGACGTCCGGGACCTTGCCGAGCTCGCGCAGCTCGAGCGGGGTGAACTTCATCTGCGCCGGGCCGCGACGGCCGAAGACGTGGACGTCCGTGACCGGGTTGGCCTTCAGCCCTCGGTAGACGTTGTCCGGGATCTCGGTGGTGAGCATGTCATCGGCGTGCTTGGCCAGCACGCGGGCCACGTCCAGGGCCACGTTGCCGTTGCCGATGACCGCGACCTGCTCGGCCTCCAGGGGCCACTCGCGCGGGTAGTCGGGGTGGCCGTCGTACCAGGCGACGAAGTCCGCCGCACCGTGCACGCCCTCGAGCTCGACGCCCTCGACCTCGAGCGGGGCGTCCTTGACGGCGCCGGTGGATAACACGACGGCGTCGTAGAGGTCCTCCAGATCGCCCAGGGTGAGGTCCCGGCCGTACTCGACGTTGCCGAAGAAGCGCACCGTGCCGCTGCCCAGGATCTGGCGCAGGGCCGTGATGATGCCCTTGATGCGGGGGTGATCGGGGGCAACGCCGTAGCGGATCAGGCCGAAGGGCGTGGGGTAGCGGTCGAAGAGGTCGATCGAGACCTCGACCTCGCCGCTCTTCACGGCCTCCGACTTGGCCAGCATGTCCGCGGTGTAGATCCCCGCGGGACCGGCGCCGATGATCGCCACGCGCAGCGGCCGTCCGGCGCCCTGCGACTGCGTCTGCTCCGTCATGTGTCTCTCCTCCTCGGCCCTCGCGGGGCCGTGCGTACGATTCTGCGGCTGATCCACTGAGGCCAGCCTAAGCAATGGGGTGGTCCACTCAGGACCGCAGCAGGCCGCGACCCCGCAGCAGCCGCTTCTCGAGCGGGTTGAACAGCAGCAGCTCGATCACGATGCCGACCGCCAGGATGGACAGCACGGCGGTGAGCACCACGGCCATGTCCGAGACCGTGCGTCCCTGCGCCAGCAGGGACCCCAGCCCGAAGCCGATAGAGCCGCCGATCGCGATGAGCTCAGCACCCATCAGCGAGCGCCACGAGAAGGCCCAGCCCTGCTTGAGCCCGGCCGCGTAGCCCGGCATGGCGGCCGGGAGCACGACCTTCAGCGCCAGCGTGGAGCCCGTGGCACCCATGATCCGCCCTGCCTTGAGCAGCTGCGGAGGGATCTGGTCCACGCCGGCCAGCATGCCGTTGACGATCGACGGGATCGCGCCCATCAGCACCACGAAGTACACCGTGGCATCCGAGAGCCCGAACCACACGATCGCCGCCGGCACCCAGGCCACCGACGGCAGCACCTGCATCCCCGAGATCAGCGGACCGACCGCGTTGCGCAGCCCCTGCCACGAGGCGATCAGCAGGCCCAGCGGCGTGGCCACGACCACCGCGATCAGGAAGCCGCTGATACCGCGCCACAGCGAGGTCCCCAGCGCACCGGGCAGGGTGCCGTCGGCGGTGGCGGCCCCGATCTGGCGGGCAACGTCGATCGGCCCCGGCATGATGTCCGGGCGCGGATCGATCAGGGCCACGAGCAGCTGCCAGATCAGCACGGCGGCCACGAGCGCGGCCAGCGTGGGGGCGGCGCGCTGCCGGAAGACCTCCCCCGGGGAGCGTCGACGGCGGCCGTCGGACTGCAGCGCGTCGAGCCCCGCCAGGGCGCTGTCCGGGGAGTCGGGATCGGCCGCCGACAGGGCGGAGGACGACGGGCCCGACGACGGCGTGCCGCGGCCCTGCACCCAGGGGGCCTGGGCGTCGGCAATGGTGCGATCAGCGGGCATGGCGACCGATCTCCTCCCTGAGCCGTCGGGTGATGATGCGGGTCAGCTCCGCCAGCGTCTCCTCGGTGCTCTGGCCGCTGGCCTCGAAGCCGTGGGCGCTCGGATCCTTCCAGGGCCCGGTGTCCCACTGCTCCACGATCCGACCGGGCCGCGAGGACAGCAGCAGCACGCGCTGGCCCAGGTGGACGGCCTCGGAGACGTTGTGGGTGATGAACACGATCGTCCGCCCGGTGACCTCCCAGATCCGCAGCAGCTCCTCCTGCAGGAGGTCGCGGGTGATGGCATCGAGGGCGGAGAAGGGCTCGTCCATGAGCAGGACCTCGCGCTCCTGGGCCAGCCCTCGGGCCAGGCCCACGCGCTGGCGCATGCCGCCGGAGAGCTCGTGGGGGCGCTTGTCCGCGACCTGAGGCAGGCGCACGAGCTCGAGCAGCTCCTCGGCCCGCTCGCGGCGCCGGGCACGGGGCACGCCGGCCAGCTCGAGGGCCAGCTCCACGTTGCGCCCGGCGCTCAGCCACGGGAACAGCGAGGCGTCCTGGAACATGAAGGCGCAGCCCTCGGCCGGGGCGGTGACGCTGCCGGCGGTGGGCTCCTCGAGCCCGGCGATGATGTTCAGCAGCGTCGTCTTGCCCGAGCCCGAGGCTCCGAGCAGGGTCACGAACTCGCCGCGGCGCACCTGCAGATCCAGGTCAGCGAGCACGGGCGTCCCTCCGAAGGACTTGGCCAGCCCGTCCAGGCTGATCACGGACTGCCCGCTCACTGCTGGGCCTCCACGGGCTCCAGGCCGCGCCGCTCGCGCACGCGGTTCAGCGGCTGCACATCCACCAGCCCCTCGAGCGAAGCCTCCTGCGTGACCCCGGCCGAGACGCCGTTGTCCAGCAGGGTCGAGTAGGTCGAGGCCAGGGGATCCGAGGTCCACTGCATCTGCTCGAGGGCGCTGATCAGCGTCTGCTCGGGCAGCCCCTGCCCCTGGGCGTCGACCATGGCCTCGTTGAGCATGGCGGCCTCGTCCTTCTGCGGCATCTGCTCGAGGTGGGCTACCGAGTCCTCGAGACCGTCCAGCAGCTTCTCCACGGTCTGCGGGTGCTCCTTCAGGTAGTCGGTGCGCACGGCCAGCACGGTCGTGGGGTACTGGCCGTCGGGCCACAGCTCGCCCTCGTCCACGAGCACGCGCCCGCCCTCCTCGGTGATGAGGGTGACCCACGGCTGAGGGCCCCAGAAGCCGTCGATCTGGCCCTGCCGGAAGGTCTGCAGCGCCTGCCCCGAGGGCATGGGCGTGATCGAGACGGAGTCCGGGGAGCCGGTGTCCACCTCGTAGCCGCGCTCGGCGAGCCACACCCGCAGAGCCACGTCCTGGGTGCCGCCCAGAGCGGGGGTCGCGAAGGTGCGCCCGGCCAGGTCGTCCTCGCCGGCGACGTCGTCGGAGACCACGAACTGCGCGCCCCCGGAGGTCGCCCCGCCGATGATCGTGATCGACTCCCCGCCGGACTGGACGTAGGAGTTGATCGCGGGGTTGGGGCCCATGAACGCGGCGTCGACCTCGCCCGAGTTCATGGCCTCGATGGTCGTGGGCCCGGTCGCGAAGACCTGGGTGCTCAGATCGGTCTCGCCCAGCGCCTCGGCGAAGAGGCCGTCGTGCACACCGGCCAGCGCAGGGCCGTGCGTGAGGTTCGCGAAGTAGCCCAGCGTGAGCTTCTCGGCGTCCGAGGTCTGGATCCGCTGGTCTTCGAGTGCCTCGAGCGTCCCATCGGCGCGCAGGACCGTGGCCGTCACGGACAGCACGAGCAGCACTGCCAGCCCCGCGAGCACCAGGGGCCAGCCCATGAGGCGGCGCTTGCCGCGCTGCCGCCCCTGGGCCACGCCGGCAGTGCGGGTGACGGTCTCCAGCGGCTCCGGTGCGCCGGCGCGACCGGGGCTGCGATCGGCCACTCAGCCCTCCCCGACCAGGCCGGCGGCCAGGGTGTTCCCGGACTGCTCGTCGATCAGCAGGAACGCTCCGGTGCGGCGCAGCTGGGCGTAGTCGTCCAGCGGCAGCGCCGAGGGGGTGCGCAGCACGACGGAGCCGATGTCGTTGAGCTCCAGGGACTGCGCCTCACGCAGCTGCATGGTCTCCAGATCCAGGGCCCCGACGATCTCGCCCACCATGGCCTTGACCGTGGCGGTGCCGTGCTTGAGCAGCACCCGCGAGCGCGGGCGCAACGGGGTCTCGCCGAGCCAGGCCAGGCGCGCCGTGAGCTCCTTGATCGGCTCCGGTGGGGTCGGCTCGGCGGCGGCGATGAGCTCGCCGCGGGCCACGTCGAGATCATCGGCCAGGCGCAGCGTCACCGAGCGCGGCGCCGCGGCCTCCGTGAGCTGCTCGCCCGGGAACGGGCCGGCCTGCTCGGCGGCCGTGCCGGCCACGTCGATGCCCACGACCGTGGTGCGACGCCCCGACGGCTGCACCACGACCTCATCACCCACAGCGACCGTCCCGGAGGCGATCTGCCCGGCGTAGCCGCGGTAGTCGCGGGTGGTCTCGGGGTCCACGCCCTGGGCCACGCCGCCCTGCGGGCGGATCACGTACTGCACGGGGAAGCGGAAGGGACGGGCCTCGCCGCGACCGGACTCATCGACCGTGGGCAGCTCCTCGAGGATCCGCAGCAGCGGGCGGCCGTCGTAGCCGCCCTGGAAGTACCAGGCCAGCCGCTCTGAGGGCTCCACGACATTGTCGCCCTCCAGCGCAGAGACCGGGACGACCTTCAGCCCCTCGAGCAGCTCCTCGGAGCCGATGCTGCGGGCCACCTCGGTGATCTCCTCTCGGATCTCGTCGAAGCGGGCCTGAGACCAGTCCACCAGGTCGATCTTGTTGACGGCCACGACCACGTGCGGGACGCGCAGCAGCGCGGCCACGGCCAGGTGGCGGCGGGTCTGCTCGAGCACGCCGTGGCGGGCGTCGACCAGCAGGACCACGGCATCGGCGGTCGAGGCCCCGGTGACGGTGTTCTTGGTGTACTGCACGTGCCCGGGGCAGTCGGCCAGCACGAACGAGCGGCGGTCGGTGGCGAAATAGCGGTAGGCCACATCGATCGTGATGCCCTGCTCGCGCTCGGCGCGCAGGCCGTCGGTCAGCAGGGCGAGGTCCAGCTTCCCCTCGCCGCCGCCGAAGCCGCGCTCGGCGGAGGTGCGGGCCACGGCCTCGAGCTGATCGGCCAGGATCGCCTTGGCGTCGTGCAGGAGGCGGCCCACCAGGGTGGACTTGCCGTCGTCGACGGAGCCGGCGGTCGCGAAGCGGAACAGCGAGCCGGGATCGATCGTGGAGGTCACGGCGGGAGCGGAGGTCTCGGTCACGGGCACCTTCTGTGGTTCGTCGGCGCGCATCGGCGCTGGGGCGTGGACGGGGCGGAGGCAGCGGGGCTCACGGCCCGGAGGATCAGAAGTAGCCGTCCTTCTTGCGATCCTCCATGGCGGCCTCAGAGATGCGGTCATCGGCCCGGGTGGCGCCGCGCTCGGTCAGCGTGGAGACGCCCACCTCCGCGACGACGTCGGACACGGTGGCGGCCTGGGAGACCACCGCTCCGGTGCAGGACATGTCGCCCACCGTCCGGTAACGGACCTGCTTCGCCTCGATGTGCTCGCCCTTGCGCGGCTGGGACACGGGGGTCACCGACATCCACATGCCGTCGCGCTGGAAGACCTCGCGCTCGTGGGCGAAGTAGATCGGGGGCAGGTCGATGTGCTCGCGCTCGATGTAGCGCCAGATGTCCAGCTCGGTCCAGTTGGAGATCGGGAAGGCCCGCACGTGCTGGCCCGCCGTGTGGCGCCCGTTGTACAGGTTCCACAGCTCGGGGCGCTGGTTGCGCGGATCCCACTGCCCGAACTCATCGCGCAGGGACAGGATGCGTTCCTTGGCCCGGGCCTTGTCCTCGTCGCGGCGCCCGCCGCCGAACACGGCGTCGAAGCGGTTGTCGGCGATCGCATCCAGCAGCGGGGTGGTCTGCAGCGGGTTGCGGGTGCCGTCGGCGCGCTCGGTGAGGCGGCCGTCGTCGATGTAGTCCTGGACGGAGGCCACGACCAGGCGAAGCCCCAGCCGCTCGACCGTGCGGTCGCGGAAGGAGAGGACCTCCGGGAAGTTGTGCCCGGTGTCCACGTGCAGCACCGGGAACGGTATCGCCGCCGGCCAGAACGCCTTGGCCGCCAGGTGCAGCATGACCACGGAGTCCTTGCCGCCGGAGAACAGCATGGCGGGGCGGTCGAACTCGGCGACGACTTCGCGGATGATGTGGATGGCCTCGGACTCGAGGGCGTCCAGGGCGGACTGCTCGCCCGTGGCGGACACGGCGGCAGACGCGGCGGTCTCTGTCATGGGGTCTCGCTCTCCTGAAGGTGCTGTGGTCTCGCGGTGCGGGCGACCCCGCAGGGGCATCAGAGGTGGATGCCGCACTCGATCTTGTCGCTGCCGGACCAGCGCCCGGCGCGGGGGTCCTCGCCCGGAGCGACCTTGCGGGTGCAGGGCGCGCAGCCGATCGAGAGGTAGCCCTCGGACAGCAGGGGGTTCACGGGCAGGCCGTGCGAGTCCGAGTGCTCCACGAGGTCGTCCAGCGACCAGCGGACCATGGGGTTGACCTTGACCAGCTTGTGGGTCTCGTCGAAGGACACGAGCGGGGCGTCGGTGCGCGTGGGCGACTCGTCGCGGCGCACGCCGGTGAACCAGACCTCGTAGTCCTGCAGGGACTCGGCCAGCGGCTCCACCTTGCGCATGGCGCAGCAGGCCGTGGGGTTCGTGCGGAACAGGTCCTTGCCGTGCTGCTCGTCCTGCTGGGCGACCGTCAGCTTGGGCATCACGTCGATCACGTTGATGTCGAGCATGGCCTTGGCGGCCTCCTTGGTGCCCTCCGTCTCCGGGAAGTGGTAGCCGGTCTCCAGGAAGAGCACGTCCACGTTCGGGATCTGCTCAGCCACCAGGGCCGGCAGCACCAGGTCCGCCATGGAGCAGGCCACGGCCACGCGGGCGTGCGGGAAGGTCTCGGCCACCCAGCGGATCGCGGCCGTGTGATCGGCCTCGCCCTGGGCCGGGACGTGGCCCTCGGAATCGAGCTCGGCACCCAGCTGGCGAGCGCCCGCGGCGGCCAGCTCGCGCAGCTCGTCCTCGCTGCGCATCGTCTTCTCAGCGGTTCCAGCGGTCATTTCAGATCGTCCTCCTCAGCGCGCGTGCTCCATGCGGCAAAGCTCTCGCCCGCCTCCCTCTGTTCTGCGAAGCGGCGGGTCAGCCGCTCCACGTATTCGGGCAGCTCGTCCTGGAAGACCTTGAGCCCGCGCACGGTGCGACCCAGATTGGCCTCGCCGCCGTGCTCCGAGCTGGTCAGCCCGCCGCCCAGGTGCACCTGGTAGCCGGGCTTGGGATCGCCGTCCTCGGTCGGCAGCAGCTGGCCCTTGAGCCCGATGTCCGCGACCTGGATGCGCGCGCACGAGTTGGGGCAGCCGTTGATGTGCAGGGAGATCGGCACGTCCAGCTCGAGGTCCTCGAGACGGCGCTCGAGCTCATCGATGGTGTCCGAGGCGACCTGCTTGGTCTCCACGATCGCCAGCTTGCAGAACTCGATGCCCGTGCAGGCCATGGTCGAGCGGCGGAACGGCGACGGCTTGACCTTGAGGTCGATCTCGTCGAGGGCCTGGATCGCGGCGTCGACGTCGTCGTCGGCGATGTCCAGCAGGACGATCTTCTGCTGCGGGGTCAGGCGCACCCGGTCCGAGCCGAAGCGCTCCATGATCTCGGCCAGCGCGGCGAGCTTCTCCCCCGGCATGCGGCCCACTCGCGGGGCCGCGCCCAGGTAGTTGAGGCCGTCCTTCTGCCGGTGCACGCCGATGTGGTCCGAGGGGCCGGTGGGCGCGGCAGGGGCGGGGCCGTCGGCCAGGGCGTAGCCGAGGTACTCCTGCTCCAGCACTTCGCGCATCTTCTGCGGCCCCCAGTCCTTCATGAGGAACTTCATGCGGGCCCGGTTGCGCAGGCGACGGTAGCCGTAGTCGCGGAAGATCGAGGTGATCCCGCGCCAGACGTCGAGAACCTGGTCCTCCTGCACGAACACACCCAGACGCTGGCCGAGGTACGGCTGCACCGACAGCGCGCCGGCGACCCACAGGTCGTAGCCGGGGCCGAGCTCGGGGTGCACGACGCCCACGAACGAGCAGTCGTTGATCTCGTGGGCCACGTCCAGCGACGGGTGCCCGGTGACCGCGGTCTTGTACTTGCGCGGCAGGTTGGAGAACTCGAGGGTGCGCACCTCGTCCTTCAGCGCCTCGATCGCGGGCGTGGGGTCGAGGATCTCGTCGGCGGCCGCACCGGCCACCGGGGAGCCCAGGATCACGCGGGGGACGTCGCCGCAGGCCGAGACGGTGTCGAGACCGACCTCGTCCAGGCGCCGCCAGATCTCGGGGACGTCCTCCACGCGGATCCAGTGGTACTGGATGTTCTGGCGGTCCGTGATGTCCGAGGTGCCCCGGGCGAAGACCTGCGAGATCTCGGCCAGGCAGCGCAGCTGGGCCCGGGACATGGCCCCGCCGTCCAGGCGCACGCGCATCATGAAGTACTCGTCCTCGATCTCCGCGTCCGACAGCGCGCCGGTGCGGCCGCCGTCGATCCCGGGGCGGCGCTGGGTGTACAGCCCCCACCACCGGAAGCGTCCGTGCAGATCATCGGGGTCGATCGAGGCGAAGCCCTCCTTCGAGTACTTCTGCTCGATCCGGGCGCGCACGGCGAAGCCGTCGTCGGCGGCCTTGAACTCCTCGTTGTGGTTCAGGGGCTCGCGGCCGTCGACCGCCCACTGCCCCTCCGGCTTGGGCTTGCGTGCGCGCGCAGGGCGCGAGGTGGTCTCGCTCGTCATGCCGACCATGGAACGACGACGGGGGCCGCCGCGTCACATGCGAGGTCACCCGGCGTCATCATTGACTTCTCAGGCTTGACTAAGTTATTGGCCCGGCTCTTGCGTCATCCCGGAAGACGTCCTCGAGCCGCGTGCCCGCCTGGAGCAGCGGCCAGCAGCGGATCAGGCGCAGCATCTGCTCCTCCGCGCCGACGGCCTCCCCGGGATCCCGGCCGCGCAGTCCCAGGGCGGTGCGAGCAGCGACCCGGACGGGGACGATCCGCGCGAGCACCTGGCCGCCGCCCGTGACCACCAGCGCGGGCGCATCGTGGGCCGCCGCCTGCTCGCAGGCCTCCTGCAGACCGCCCGGCGGGATGCGGCAGGCGCGCACCAGCTCGACCTCGAAGCGCGGGCGGACACGGGCGGCGCCCCCCGGCCCGCCGACGGAGGGAGCGGGCCTCCCCAGCTGCACCCGCGGATCGGCAGCCAGCATCTCCTCCAGCTCCTTTGCCATGTCCCCGGACCCGCCCGGGAGCCGCACGTGGACATCGCCGGATCCCAGCAGATCCCGCACCGCGAGTGCGGCCGTGCCCGTGCGCAGGTGCTCCTCCCTCTGCGCAGCATCGCCCCAGGTGACCAGGATGTCCGCCACGGCATGCACCATCCCCGAGGGCCGGGCGATCGGATGGGTGATCCGCGAGGCCAGGCGCAGGCTCTCGCGGTTCTTCTGCAGCACGGCCGCCGACGGATCGGCTTCCGAGCGCCCGCCCCAGTCGGCCCCGCGGTGCACCGCGCGCGCCGCCGGGGCATGCAGCAGCTCGCAGCCGCCCAGCACGGCCTGCCAGCCCAGCTCCCAGTCCTCCCCGCCGTAGCCGACCATCGCGGCGTCGAACCCCCCGAGGCGCTCGAAGGTCGAGCGGCGGCAGGAGAGCACCGCGGAGATCACGTAGCGGAAGTGGGAGTCGTCGTGGCGGCGCAGATGATCTGTCTGCGCCCACGCCCGGGCCAGCCACTGCGGCTCGCCCAGATCACGCGGCGGCTGCGCGGTGTCGTCCACATGGACCCTGGTCCCTACGACGAGGGCGTGGGGATGCTCGCGCAGGGCCTCCTCGACGGCGGCGAGGTAGCCCGGCTCGGGCACGGTGTCGCCATCGAGGAAGACCAGGATCCCGCCGCGGCAGTGCCCGGCCCCCAGGTTCCGCGCCGCCGCCGCTCGGAACCCGCGGTCCTCCTGGCGGACCACGCGCACCCCGGCGGGGACCCGGGGCGGGCACGCGGAGCCGTCATCGGCCACGACGATCTCCAGCGCCTGCACCGGCTCCTGCGCCCGCAGCCCCGCGAGCACAGCGTCCAGGCCCTCCTGGTCCTCGAAGTACGGGATCACCACGGAGATCCCGCCGCTGTCGGCCCCAGCGGACGCGAGCGTCATCGCAGCAGCTCCTTCCACGCATCCGCATAGGCCTCGGCGACCTGCGCCCAGCCCCACCGCGGCAGCGGGCGATCGGCCCGGGTCCGCCGCGGCTCGGCCAGCAGCTCGCCCACCGCGGTCCCCAGCTCCTCGCGCCGACGACGCAGCACGGCGCCGGGCCAGCGCTCGTCGATCTCGCGCATGTACGGGCCGTCCACCACGAGCGGCCGGCGCCCGTGGGCGATCCACGTGTTGAGCGAGCCCGAGGCGGAGACGTGCAGGTGCGGGCACACGGGGACGTCGACCGCCTCCAGCTGCCCCGCCAGCTCGGGCTCGGGGACGTAGCCCGTGAGCTCGAAGCGCACCCCGCGCGCCGCGGCGCGCTTCCGCAGCACCTGGACGTCGGCGTCGTGGCCCGCAGCACTCGCCCCGATCGCGCGCACCAGGGTCCCCCGCGGCACGGAGTCGATCACATCCTCGATGCCCTTGCCGGGATGCACGAAGCCCAGAACCCCCACGACCGCGCCATCGCCGGCGGCCGCGGGGCACTCGACGGGCAGAGCCTCCTCGAGGGGCAGCGGCACCGCGCGCACGGCGGTGCTCGCCCCGCCGTCGGGCCCCTCGCCGGCCAGCGCGCGCAGGGCCGCAGCCTCGTGCTCGGAGTGGGCGATCACCAGATCGGCGCCGCGCACCAGGCGGGCGAAGGCCGTGCGGCGGCGAGCGAACCTCTGCGCCCCCTCCTCCGGCTGCGGCACGTCGTGGGGGCCCACGCTCAGCAGGCCGCGGCCGCGCAGCCGCAGCACGGCCTCGACCGCGCAGTCCGCATCGGCGCCGAACAGGGCGTCGGTGAAGCTGACGTGCAGCAGCGCCTGAGCGGACGGCTCCGCGACGGGCAGCTCGACGGTCCGTCGCACGAGCCGGTGGTCGAACCCGCCGACCCCGGCCTCCCGCGCGGCGTGGAACAGACCCAGCCCGTGCCGGACCACCCCGTGGCTCTCGGGGCCCACGACCAGATGGCTGATCACCGATGCCCGGCGGCTCACGGCAGCAGCCCCAGCATGGTCATGCGCTGCCCGTGCCGGGCCAGGGCGCGCTCGATCAGCCGCGGCCTGGCCCGGCAGAAGGCGAGCTGCTCCCGGGCGATCCCGGCCTCATCGAGCTCCCGGGCGTCCCGGCCTGTGCCCAGCCGCCATCCGCTCGTGCGCGCGTCGGGGCGCAGGACAGCCCCGAGCGCCCTCGCGTGCGTCGGATCCACGGGGGCCTCCACCGAACGCAGCAGCTCGCGCCCGGGATCGGCGACGCCATCCGGGTCCGGGGCGAAGCCCAGCCCCCGGCCCAGCTCCTCCAGCACCCGCTGGGCCAGGATGCGCAGCGTCGCGTTGTCGGGGTGGTTGATGGTGTGCCAGTGCGGGCGGGCCTCGAGCGCATCCGACATGACGACCGTGCCATGGGCCTGCTCGCGTGCTCGCAGCTGCCCCACGGATTCGGCATGCAGGGCCTCCAGCGCCTCGGCCTCCAGCCGCGGGGCGTTCGGCGGCAGGGCGTCGGGCCTGAGGCCCGCGCCCGCCCGCGAGGCCTGCGCGATCGTGCGCAGATCCGAGTACGGCACCGCGGGCGGATCCAGCGAGCTGTCCTCCGGGTCCCGGACGATGACCTGGAACGGGTGCAGCCCGGCATAGCGCAGCACCGGGATGCGCAGCCGCAGGGACGACGACGGCAGCAGCGCCTCGAGCTGGCGCGTGCCGGAGGGCAGGCCGCGGTAGTCGTCGCGCACCGGCTGCATCACGAGCGCGTCGGTCCGGGCCATGAGCCGGGCGGCCGCCTCCGCATCACGGGTGCCCCACTCGAAGACCGGCGGGACGCGCACGGAGCGCAGGCCGGGATCGGCATCCAGCAGCACGCGCAGAGACTCCGCCTGGCAGTTGCCGATCACGACCACGAGGGGCAGATCATCCGGGGCGGCGTCGTCCTGTCCGGCGCGCTCCGAGGCCTGTCCGTAGAAGTCCGCATAGTGCTTCGCGCGCCCGTGGTTGCTCACCGTATGATGATAACGATACTTATGACCAGGGGCCCCGTGGGGTCTCTTCTGCGCGGAAGGCGGTGGAGGGCTGACAGCAGTGCATCGTGCTGTGCAGGGGAGTCAGAGGCTGCGAGCAGCGCCGATCCCCGCCCATCACCCCTATGTGGACGCCGTGGAGCCGCTGGCCGACTGGGACGGATTCGAGCTCGTCGCACCCCCCGAGCTCGAGACAGCAGGACCGGGGACCTGGATCCCGCACCCGCTGCTCGAGGCGCAGCGCCTGGCCGAGGACGCCGATCGCGTGGATGTCCTGCACGTGCACTTCGGCTTCGAGCACCGCACCCCGCAGCAGATGCGCGAGCTCGTCGAGCAGTGCCGCGCCTCCGGGATCCGTCTGGTGCTCACCGTGCACGATCTGTCCCATCCGCATCTGCGCACCGCTCAGGAGCAGCGGGAGCACCTCGAGCGCCTGGCCGTGCTGATCGAGGCAGCCGAGACCGTCATCACCCTCACCGGCTCGGCGGCCGAGGAGATCCACCGGCGATTCGGCCGCCGGGCGGAGGTCATCGCTCACCCCTGCGTCGTCGCGCCGCAGCGAGCGCGACGACTGCAGGAGCAGGTCCGCGAGCGCGGCGGGCCCTCGCTCGGGGTCGCCGTGTTCCTCAAGGACCTGCGGGCCAGCACCGTGCGGGAGCTGTCCTGGCACCGGGATCTGGCCGAGGGGCTCCGAGGGGTCGGCGCCCGACTCACCGTCTTCCTGGACGAGCGCGCAGCCGGCACCGAGCTGGGCCGCGGCCTGAGCGGCATCCAGGGCCTGGAGCTCGTGGTGCATCGGCGGATGGACGACGAGCGCCTGTTCACGCAGGTGGCCGAGTGCGCCGTCGTCGTCCTCCCCTACCTTCGCGGGACCCACTCCGGGTGGCTGGAGATGTGCCGGGACCTGGGCGTCGTGGTCGTGGCCCCGGACTGCGGGCACTTCGCGGATCAGGCCGACCAGCCGGGCGCGGTGCTCTCCTGCCGCACGGGCGACGGCCGCGATGCCGCCCGTGCGGCCGCACAGGCTCTGGGCGTCGCACCCCTGCCATGGGCCGGCGACCGCGCCGCCCAGGCCGAGCGCATCGCGCTGCGGCACCGCGAGCTGCTTGCCGAGGCAGGATCATGAGGATCGCCGTGATCGGCCCGTCGCGCATGCCGATCGCCCCGCCCTTCGGCGGAGGGCTCGAGGTCTTCGTCCAGCGCATGGTCGAGGGGCTGCGCTGTCGCGGGCTCGACGTCGACCTGTTCGCAGCCGCAGGCTCCCAGGGGCATCGCCGCGATCTGGAGTTCCCCGGCGTCGACTGGAGCGGGCACGAGCACGGCGCCCGCGACGACCGCTATCCGCCCGGCGCCCGGGAGTCCGAGACCGCCGCCTTCGCCCGCGTCTGCCGGCATCTGGAGCGCTCCGACTACGACCTGGTGCACAACAACAGCGTGCACCCCTCCATCCTGGAGCTGGGCCCCGCCCGTCGCCCGCCGATGGTCACGACCCTGCACACCCCGCCCCAGGACGACATGCAGGGCGTGCTCGGCCGGGTTGCGGGCGCCTCCGAGAGGTTCTGCGCGGTCAGCCGGTTCACGGCCTGCCAGTGGTCGCTGCCGCGCGCCGCGGAGGTGATCCACAACGGCGTGCAGACGGACCAGTGGCGCCCGGGCCCCGGCGGCGGAGGGGCGGTCTGGTTCGGGCGCCTGACCCGGGAGAAGGCCCCCCACCTTGCCATCGAGGCCTGCCGCCGGCTCGGGATGCCGCTGACCCTGATCGGGCGCTGCGCGGATCCGACCTACTTCTCCCAGCGGATCGCCGCACATCTGGGGGATCAGGTGCGCTGGCTCGGGGCCATGGCTCCGGAGCAGATCATGGACGAGGTCGGGCGGGCCTCGCTGGCCCTGGCCACGCCGCAGTGGGATGAGCCGTTCGGGCTCGTGCTGATCGAGGCGATGTCCTGCGGCACTCCCGTGGCCGCGTTCAGCCGCGGGGGCATCCCCGAGATCCTGCGCACCGTGCCCGAGCACCTGGCCCGGCCCGACGACGTCGACGACCTCGTGCGCGCGGCCCGCGCAGCCCTGCACCAGCCGCGCGCCGAGGCCCGGGCCATCGCGGTCGAGCGCTTCGACCTGAAGGTGATGATCGATCGGTACCTGTCCCTGTTCGAGGAGGTGATCGCGACGTGATCGGCCTGTACGCCCATCATCAGGGGGCCGGGCATCTCACCCGCTGCCGCGCGCTCGCCCGCGCCCTGGCCCCGTACGAGGAGGCGGTGATCCTCTCCTCCCACCCCGAGGCCGACGTGGTCCTGCCGATGGACGCCCCCGCCGACGAGCGCGGCGTCACCGCCCACGGGGCGCTGCACTGGGCGCCGCAGGGCCACGACGGATACACCGAGCGCATGGCGATGATCGCCGCGTGGGTGCGCGATCACCGCCCCTCGGTCGTCCACGTGGACCTCTCCGTCGAGGTGACGGCGCTGGTGCGCCTGCTCGGGGTGCCCACGACCGTCCAGGCCCTGCCGGGCATCCGCGACGACGCCCCGCACGAGCTCTCCTTCCGGCTGGCCGATCGGATCGTGGCGGCGTGGCCTGACTGGGTTGCGCTGCCGGCTCACCTGGCGCCGTCAGCCGAGCGGGTGCATCGGGTGGGCGGGATCAGCCGCTTCGAGGGCCGCGCCCTGTGCGCGGTGCGCGGTCGCGATGCGGCGATCCTGCTGGGCCGCGGCGGCCAGGACGGTTCGCCTGCCTACTGGCACGAGGTCGCGCGGATCGCCTCCGCTCACCTGGGCGGGCGCTGCCGGTTGCTCGGGCTCGACGAGTGGGTCGAGGACCCGTTCGAGGTCCTCTCCGAGGCGGGGGTCGTGATCACGGCGGCGGGGCAGAACTCCGTGGCCGATGCAGCCGCCGCCGGGGCCCCGATGATCGTGCTGGCCCAGCGGCGCCCTTTCGCCGAGCAGGAGACCACCGCGCGCATCCTGGCCGACGCCGGCCTGGCCGTGGTGCCCGAGGCACCCGGTCTGCCGGCGGCGGGCGAGTGGCCGCAGCTCATCGACCGCGCGCTGCTGCTGGGGTCCCCGCAGGACCGGCGCCGGGCATGGCAGGTCGACGGCGCCGCCAGCCGCGCCGCCGAGACCGTCCTCGGGGCGGCTGGACACGGGCGGGGCGGGTCATGAGCGCGCCGGCGGCGCCTTCCGTGCACGTCGTGACGGTGTGCTCGATCGGGCGGCGGGACCACGTCCTGCGCCAGCTCGAGGCCGTGCGGCGCTGGCTGCCCGCGGCCGTCCACCACACGGTGCAGATCGGCCCCGAGCCCTTCGAGGCCCCCGGGACCCGTCGGCTGGATCGCACCGGGCCCGGGCCCGTGAACCTGGCGGCCGCGCGCAACGCCGCTGGCGACACCGCCTGCGACGCCGGTGCGGACGTGATCATCTTCCTCGACGCCGACTGCCTGCCCGGTCCCGATCTCGGCGCGGCCTACACCGCTGCGGCTGCCGAGCGCCCCGGGGTGCTGTGCGGACCCGTGACCTATCTGCGTGCGCTGGACCGCCCCTACGACCTCGACCGGCTGAGCTCGCTGCGCAGCCCCCATCCCGCTCGCCCCGATCTCCCGCGCGGACAGGCCCGCTGCGCTCGCCCCGGGGAGCACGTCCTGTTCTGGTCCCTGAGCTTCGCGCTCAGCGCCGGGACGTGGCGGGGACTGCGCGAGCGCTTCGGCGGCTTCTGCGAGGAGTTCACCGGCTACGGCGGCGAGGACACGGACTTCGCCATGAACCTGTCCGCCCACGGCGTCGCGCTGCAGTGGGTGGGCGGTGCCGACGCGTATCACCAGTGGCACCCGGTGTCCTCACCGCCGGTCGAGCACCTGGACGACATCCTGCGCAACGCGGAGGTCTTCGCCCGGCGCTGGGGCAGGTGGCCCATGGAGGGCTGGTTCCAAGCCTTCGAGCAGCGCGGTCTGGTGGTCGCCGACGGACCCGGATGGCGCCGCGCGGGAGCTCCCGACGGCGCACCCGCCACCGACCCGTTCAGCGGGTCAGAAGCCTGAGGGCAGCGTCGCCGAGCGGTCGAAGCGCTCGGTCACGGCCACGCGGCCGTCGGCCCCGATCAGCGTGACGGCCTCGGCCGTGCCCCGCTTGGAGCCACCGGCGATCTCGGCCCCGGCATCGACGATCACGTTCTCGAGCTGCACCCCCGCGCCCACGCGCACGCCGTCGAGCAGCACGCTGTGGCGCACGACCGCGCCCTCCTCGACCACGACCCCCGGGCTGAGCACCGAGTGCTCGACCGTGCCCCGGATCCGGGAGCCCGCCGCGATCAGGGACTCCGAGACCTCCGCCGAGGCCGCGATGCGGGCCGGGAGCAGCTGCGGCTGCCCGGAGACGATGGGCCACTGAGGGTCATCCAGCACGGCGCCGTCGCCGTCGAGGATCTGCAGCTGCGCCGTCCAGTAGGACTGCAGGGTGCCCAGATCCATCCAGTACCCGTCCATCCGGTGCTCCACGACCCTGCGGCGCTGCACGAACCACGGGATGAGGTCGTGGCCGTAGTCCTCCAGCCCGCCCTCGGCCTCCTGAAGGTCCTCGAGCGCCTCGATCAGCTGGGGGCCGTCGAAGAGGAACATCTCTGCGGCCACGATCTGCCCCTGGGGGTCCTCGGGCTTGTACGCGAACTGCCTCACGCGCCCCTGTCCGTCGGTGCTCACCACGGAGTAGCGGGAGGGATCCTCGTCCACTCGGGTGGTGACCAGGGTCAGGTCGGCGCGCTGGCGCTGGTGGGTGTCGATCACATCCAGGAAGTTCAGCGTGTAGAGGTGATCTGCCGAGAGCACGAGCACCAGGTCCGGGGCGAACTCCTGGATGGTCTGCTTCTGCCGCAGCAGCGAGTCCGAGTTGCCCTGAGGGAAGCCCTCGCCCTCGGCCCCCTGGAACGGAGGCAGCACATGCAGACCGCCGTGCGTGCGGTCGAAGTCCCAGGGCCGCCCGTTGCTCAGGTGCCGATTCAGGGTGTGCGGCAAGTACTGCTCGATCACCCACACGTCCGACAGGTGCGAGTGCATCAGGTTCGACATCGAGATGTCGATCAGCCGGTAGGTCCCGGCCACCGGCAGCGCGGGCTTGACCCTGTGCTCCGTCAGGGCCTCCAGCCGGGAGCCCTTTCCCCCTGCCAGGACCATCGCCATCGTCCGCGGAATGCGCATGCGGGCCCTCTCCTCGTCGTGAGCGTCCTGCCGACGATCGTAGTCGCGCGATCCCGGGATGAGGGTGACAGAGGCAGGCCCGTGCCATAGTGTCCCGACCCACGGGCCGCCCGTGCGCTCCTCCCCTGCCCGGGAGGCGGCATCGCACCGCAGACCGGCCCTCCCTCGTCCCGAACGGATCCATGACGCTCCCAGCTGATACCACCCCGGCCGCCCTCGACCCGCAGTCGCGCTGCCCCTGCGGCTCCGGCGACATCTACGGCGGCTGCTGCCTGCCGCTGCACCGCGGCAGGCCCGCGGCCACGGCAGAGGCCCTCATGCGCTCGCGCTTCAGCGCCTTCGCGGTGGGCGATGATCAGCACCTGCTGCGCACCTGGCACCCCGACACCCGCCCCGAGACCCTCGAGCTGGACCCGGACCTGCGCTGGTACCGCCTCGACATCCACGGCACCACCGGCGGCGGCCCGTTCGAGGAGTGGGGCACGGTCGACTTCACCGCCCACTACCGGCCCATGCCCGGGACCGACGCCCCGCGCGGCAGCCAGCACGAGAACTCGCGCTTCCGCCGCGTGGACGGGCAGTGGCTCTACCTGGACGGCGCCGTCCACTCGGCCTGACGGAGGCTCCCGCGGCGCGGGCGTGTGGCCGGTTCCACAGCCCGAGGGTCCCTTCGGGCCGCGGCGGGCACGGCGCGCCGCCGTAGAATCAGCGGATCCGTCGGCGCCACCACCTGATCGACGGCATCCTTCTCGAGAGAGCCGCACTATGTCCTCACCCTCCTCCCGCGATGAGTCGCAGCCTCCCTGGCAGGCCTCCGACGCCCCGTCCGAGCACACCGCTCCCACCTCGGCGGAGCATGCGACCGCCGCCGTCGTCGACGGCCCCGCAGCCCCGTCGGCGCCGTCGTCCCCGCCGACGCCCAAGGGCGGCCTTGACCGCTGGTTCAAGGTGACCGAGCGCGGCTCCACCATGGGCCGCGAGGTCCGCGGCGGCATCGCCACGTTCATCGCCATGAGCTACATCGTGGTGCTCAACCCCCTGATCCTGGGGCTCGGCGCCGACTCGACCGGCGCCACGCTGGGCGTGGACCGCGTGGCTGCCATGACCGCCCTGATCGGCGGCGTCATGACGATCCTCATGGGCGTCGTGGCCAAGACCCCGTTCGCCGTGGCCACCGGCCTGGGCGTCAACGCGTTCCTGGCCGTCACGATCGCCACGACCCCCGGGCTGAGCTGGGCGCAGGCCATGGGGCTGGTCATCTGGGCCGGCGTGATCATGTTCGTGCTCGTGCTCACCGGCTTCCGCACCGCCGTGTTCAACGCGGTGCCGGCCTCGCTGAAGTCGGCGATCGTCGTGGGCATCGGCCTGTTCATCGCGCTGGTCGGCCTCGTCAACGCGGGCTTCGTGCGCCGCATGCCGGATGCCGCCGGGACCACCGTGCCCGTGGACCTCGGCGTGGGCGGCGAGCTGATCGGCTGGCCGCTGCTGACGTTCGTGATCACCCTGCTGCTGACGATCACCCTCATGGTGCGCAACATCCGCGGGGCCATCCTGATCGCGGTGCTCAGCGGCACTGTCCTGGCGCACATCCTGGAGGCCGTCGCGCCGTCCGGGTCCTCCGCCGAGAATCCGGCCGGCTGGTCGCTCGTGGTGCCCTCGACCCCCACCGGCCTGTTCTCGCTTCCGGACCTCTCCCTGGTGGGCGAGGCCGACCCGGTCGGGCTGTGGACCCAGCTGGGCGTCACGACCGTGCTGCTGCTGATCTTCACGATCCTGCTGTCCATCTTCTTCGACGCCATGGGCACCATGGTCGGGCTGTCCGAGCAGGCCGATCTGGCCCGGGACGGGAAGATCGAGAACGTCGATCGCATCCTGCTCATCGACGCCGCGGGCGCGGTGGCCGGCGGCGCAGGCTCGGTGTCCTCGAACCAGATCTTCGTGGAGTCCTCGACCGGCATCGCCGAGGGCGCGCGCACCGGCCTGGCCAACGTGGTCACGGGCCTGCTGTTCCTGGCCGCCATGTTCATCACCCCGTTGGTGGAGGTCGTGCCCTTCGAGGCCGTGGCCCCGGCCATGGTGGTCGTAGGCTTCCTGATGGCCAAGAACGTCGTGCGCATCGACTGGGACGACTGGGGCATCGCGGTGCCGTCGTTCCTGACCTTCGTGCTCATGCCGTTCACGTACTCGATCGCCGACGGCATCGGCGCCGGCTTCATCTCCTACGTGTTCATCCGCGTGGTGCAGGGCCGGATCCGCGAGATCCACCCGCTGATGTGGGTCGTGGCCGCGGCGTTCGTGGCCTACTTCGGCATCGGGGTGATCGAGGGCTGGATCCTCTGACCCCCCCGTTACCTTGTGAGCACCCCGATGGACGGGGTCTGGTCGCTCGACCGGGTATGGCTGTGTTGCCCTGCCATTCATGGTCCGGGGGGTGTTGCCGCCCGGTCGAGAGACACGCGTTGACCGCTGATAGGGACACGGCCCAGGACGCCCTGAGGTCTCTTCGTAACGTGGGTGCCGGCATCGAGTGTCAAGACTGCGACCAGCAGTGATGCGTTCAAGGAGGACGACATCATGACCTCTGGATTCGCCGTCGTGATCGGCCTCGATGTCGGGAAGACCGGGCATCACGCCTGTGCTCTCGACCCGGCCGGGACCAGACTCTTCGACAAGGCCCTACCACAGGACGAGGCCCAGCTGCGCGAGCTGTTCAGCGCTCTGCAGGCCCATGGGGCTGTGTTGATGGTCGTGGATCAGCCCAACACCATCGGTGCCCTGCCGATCGCTGTCGCTCGTGATCTCGGCTGCGAGGTTGCGTATCTGCCTGGTCTGGCGATGCGCAAAGCCGCCGATCTCTATCCCGGCAGGTCGAAGACCGATGCCAGGGACGCGTTCATCATCGCCGACACCGCCCGGACCATGCCCCATACGCTGCGGGCCGTGGACCGTGACAGCGACGTCCTGGCCGCGCTGAAGGTCCTTGCCGGATTCGATGAGGATCTGGCGCATGAGACCACGCGGGCGCTGAATCGGATCCGGTCCTTGCTCACGCAGATCCATCCGGCTCTCGAGCGCGTCTTCACTGGCGGCACGCTGGCCACCGGGCTGGTGCTGGATCTGCTGGAGAAGTTCGGCGGGCCCACCGGGCTCAAGGCGGCTGGACGGGCCCGGGCGCTGCGGTTCGCCCGCTCGCACTCACGCCGCGATCCCGAGGCCCTGATCGATCGGGTCTTCACCGCGCTGAGCGAGCAGACCGTGGTCGTTCCCGCGACCGCGGCGGTGGAGCTGGTGATCCCGAGAGTCGCCAGCCAGGTCAAGGAGCTCAAGGCTCAGCGAGCGAGCGTGGCCAAGGAAGTCGAGGCCATGCTGGAGGACTTCCCTCTCGCCTCGGTCTTGATGAGCATGCCGGGGATCGGCATCAAGACCGCCGCGCAGATCCTCCTGGCGATCGGTGACGGCACCGCGTTCGAGACCGCCGGACATCTGGCGGCCTATGCCGGAATCGCACCAGTCACGCGCAGGTCCGGGACCTCGATCCGTGGTGAGTTCCCCGCCAGAGCAGGCAACAAGCGGTTGAAGAACGCGCTGTTCTACTCAGCCTGGATCGCCTCGCACTGCGACCCGATCTCGAAGATCTACTACGATCGCAAGCGCGCTGAAGGCAAACGCCATAACGCCGCGGTGATCTGCCTGGCACGCCGACGCTGCAATGTCATCTTCGCGATGCTGCGAAACGGCACCTACTACCAGCCGCCAACCCCCAATCCCTCACCTGAGTCGACCGCTCTCGCGGCTTGACTCAGAACATAGGGACACCCCCCCCGCCGAGTGGATACTCAATTGCGCTGTTCGCCTCTATAGCGCAACTGGGTATCCACTCGGCGTATCAGGGGGTGGGGTCATGACGGGGCGGGACGGTCCCGACGAATGCGCGCACCCAGCTCGCGTCCTTGTGCTGAGCGGGCACCGGATCGATCAGCAGCTCGCGCTCCATGCCCGCGGCCTCCGGCGAGGCGGCCGCCGGCAGGGGCGCGTGCGAGGCGGCCAGCACGACGTTGCCGTAGCGGCGCCCCTTGAGCATCGCCGGATCGGCGACGGCGGCCACGTGCTCGAACACCTCGCGCAGCGCCGCTGCCTCCGCGCGGGCTCCCTGCAGATCGCGGGTGTCGCCCACGTTGAGCAGGTACAGCCCGCCCGGGGCCAGCACGCGATCGACCTGGTGGGCGAACTCCACCGTGGTCAGCGGCTCGGGCGTCACGGAGCCGGCGAAGACGTCGCGGATCACGACCTCGCGCGTGGACTCCGTCAGCGACTCGGTGACCTCCCGAGCCTCCCCGGCGCGCACGCGCAGCAGCGGGGCCCGCGGCAGGTCGAACCAGCCGCGCACGAGCTCGACGAGCCGAGCGTCCAGCTCCACGACCACCTGCCGGGCCTGCGGCCACTGCCAGTGCACCCACCGCGCCATGGAGCAGGCGCCGCCGCCCAGATGCAGCACGCGCAGGCTCGTGGGGTCCAGGTGCGCGGCCACGTGCATCCGCAGCAGCGCGGCCATCCACCGCATGTACTCGAAGTCGAGCTGATCCGGCCGGGAAGGGTCCACGTGCGAGGACGGGACGCCGTTGACGAGCACCGTCCAGGCCCCGGGGCTCAGGTCATCGGGACGCAGCTCCACCGCGCCTGTGGCGATCTGCCAGGTGCCGGCCTGCAGCGCATCCGGATCCGCAGAGGCCTGTGCATCGTCCCTGCGGTTCCTGCGCTGTCGGCCCATGCGCGCCAGTCTAGGAGCGGCGCATCCGGAAGGTCTCCTGCCCGGCCCACGGACCGTCGGCCTGATAGGACGGGCCGATGCGCTCGAACCCGTTCTTGGCGTAGAAGGCCTCCGCCCGCGCATTGCCCGCCATGATCCAGAGGTAGACCGGGTCGTGGCCCTCGACGGCCTCGTCGAGCAGCTGCCGACCCAGTCCGGAGCCGTGCAGGCGCTCCAGGACGTAGAGCTTCACGAGCTCGCGCTCGGGCTGCAGGCCGGGCTCGAACTGCAGCTCCCAGCGCTGGGGTCCGTCGCACACCGAGGCGAATCCCGCGGGCTCGCCCGTGCCATCGAGCCCCAGCACCACACGGCTGGTGGGGTCGGAGAGGAACTCGCGGTCCTCGGCGGCGATGTCCGCCACCGACTCCCCCGACAGGAGGGAGTCCGCAAAGTCCTGGCCGTACAGCGGCTGGTAGGTCTCGCGCAGGCAGGCGACGTGCAGTCGAGTCAGCGCGTCGGCGTCGTCGGGACCGGCGACGCGCGTGGACCAGGCGACGGAGCTCAGGACTCGTCCTGGGCTGCGTGCCCGCCCTCGAGCTGCTGGCGCTGGATCGCGGCCTCGAGACGCTCGACCTTGCCGTCGAGCTCTCCGGAGTGGCCGGGGCGGATGTCCGCCTTGAGCACGAGCGAGACGCGCGGGCCATAGCGCCCGACGGCCTCGGTGGCCTCCTTCACGACGGCCATCACCTCGTCCCACTCCCCCTCGATGGTCGTGAACATCGAGTCGGTGCGATGCGGAAGCCCGGAGTCGCGGACGACCTGGACAGCGGCTGCCACGGCGTCGTGGACGGAGCCGGCGGGGTTGTCCCCGCCCATGGGCGATACGGAGAAGGCGACGATCATGCCCCCAGCGTAAGCCTGCTCACCGGCACTCGGACAGGGCCCCCGTCGACGACCGCCATGTGAAACCCCGGGGAAGCCCGGGCAACGCCGGGTCCGGCGGCAGGCCCACCGCCTAGGCTGGACAGCAGACTGGTCTGTGCCCGTCGGCGTGCTCGGGGAAGCCCCGGGGACCACGCAGGGGCGGGGCACGGAGACGACCTCGACGAGGAGCATCCCCATGACCCAAGGCATCTACCTCAGCGCCATGACCCCGGCCGCCGGCAAGTCCCTGATCGCGCTGGGGCTGACAGACACCCTGTTCAAGAACTCCGACCGCGTGGGCTTCCTCCGTCCGGTGCACCTGGGCGAGACCCCGGAGCAGGACCCCATGCTCGCGCTCATGGCCCAGACCTTCGAGCTGCCGCCGGAGCGCTGCCGCGGCGCTGTCACCCTGGACCGGTGCCGGGAGCTCCTGGCCTCGGGCGATCACGACGCCCTGGACTCGGCGGCCGTGGACGTCTACGCGCAGATGGCCGAGCACTGCGACGTCATCGTGGTCGACGGAACCGATCTGCTGGCGCACAACGCCGCCACCGCGGAGTTCGACCTCAACGCGCGCCTGGCCAACAACATGGGCTGCTCGGTGCTGGCCGTCATCGGCGGTCAGCAGGCGGAGCACCCCGAGGACCTGCTCAACGCCGTGGAGGTCACCCGCACGGAGCTGCGCGACTCCAAGTGCGACATCTTCGCGATCATGGTCAACCGCTGCCCCGCCGACTGGGTGGACGAGGTCTCGCGCAAGGCCAAGCGCGGGCTGCACAACCTCCCGGTCTACGTCCTGCCCGAGGTCCCGGAGGTCATCAGCCCCACGGTCGAGGAGCTCGTGGAGTCGGCGGGCCTGCGCTCGGACCTCACCGACGTCACCCTGGACCGCGACATCAAGGGCGTGAAGATCGCCGCCATGAACGTGGAGCACTTCCTGGAGCTGCTCGTCGACGGCGATCTGGTGATCACCCCCGGAGACCGCTCGGACGTCCTCATGGCCACCCTGGCCGCGGCGCTCACCCCGGATCAGGCCACCCCCGCAGGCGTGCTGCTCACGGGCGGGTTCGTGCCCGAAGGCCTGGTCCGCTCGTTCGTGGCCGGCGCCCCATTCCCCGTGCTGAGCACCGAGGACGACACCTACACGGCAGCCCAGCGCGTCGGTTCCGCCCGCGGCCGGATCGTCAAGGGCGGGGCCCGCAAGGCCGCGGCCGCTCTCGGCGCGTGGGCCAAGCAGGTCGACGGCGAGGAGCTGGCCTCCCGCCTTCGCCTGGAGCGCCCCGAGCGGCGCACTCCCCTGCGCTTCCTCCACGAGCTCGTGGAGCAGGCCCGACGCGACCGCAAGACCATCGTGCTGCCCGAGGGCGACGACATCCGCATCCTGCGCGCCGCCGAGATGATCCACCGCCGGGGCTTCTGCGACCTGGTGATCCTGGGCGAGCCGGACGAGGTGGCGCGGCTGTGCGATGCCGAGGGCATCGACCTGGACTTCGAGGCCGACGGGCTCGAGCTGATCGACTTCCGCAACGACTCCGAGCGCCGCGAGCGCTACGCCGAGGCCTATATGCAGTACCGCAAGCACAAGGGCGTGGACAAGGACACCGCCCTGGAGCGCATGCTCGACGGCTCGTACTTCGGCACCATGATGGTCCAGCTCGGCGATGTGGACGGCATGGTCTCGGGCGCGGCCCACACCACCGCCAACACGATCCGCCCCGCGCTCGAGTTCGTGAAGACCAAGGAGGGCGTCGGCGTGGTCTCCTCGGTGTTCTTCATGCTCCTGGCCGACCGCGTGCTGGTCTACGGCGACTGCGCCGTGAACCCCAACCCGAACGCCGAGCAGCTCGCGGACATCGCCAAGGCCTCCGCCCAGACGGCCCGGGCCTTCGGCGTGGACCCGCGCGTGGCCATGCTCTCCTACTCGACCGGCTCCTCCGGGGTTGGCGAGGACGTCGAGCGGGTCACCGAGGCCACCCGACTGGTCCAGGCCGAGGAGCCGGACTTCCCCGTCGAGGGCCCCATCCAGTACGACGCCGCCGTGGACGCCTCGATCGCCCAGAAGAAGCTGCCCGGCTCCGAGGTGGCCGGGCACGCGACCGTGTTCGTCTTCCCTGACCTGAACACCGGCAACAACACATACAAGGCCGTCCAGCAGTCCGCCGGCGCCGTCGCCGTGGGTCCCGTCCTGCAGGGCCTGCGCAAGCCGGTCAACGACCTCTCCCGCGGCACCACGGTCGAGGACATCGTCAACACCGTGGCGATCACCGCGATCCAGGCCCAGAACGGCTGAGCCTCCGCCGCAGCGGCAGCCCAGCACACCGAATCCCACCATCCGAAGGAGCGCCATGCTCGTCCTCGTCGTCAACTCCGGCTCGTCGTCGCTGAAGTACCAGGTCCGGGAGGTCACCGCCGAGGAGGGCGGGGAGCCCTCCGCCTACACCTCCTCCATGCCGCGCGTGGACGAGCTCGTGAACATGGACGAGGCCACCCAGGGCGCCGAGAGCGGCGAGGTCATCACCGAGGGCCTGATCCAGAACATCGGCACCTCGGAGATCGAGGATCACACGCAGGCCCTGGAGCTGCTGGCCCAGCGCCTCGAGGAGGAGCTCGGCGAGCGCACGATCGACGCCGCCGGGCACCGCGTGGTCCACGGCGGCGAGCGTTTCTCCGCTCCCGTGCTGGTCAGCAACGAGATCATCCGCGCGATCGAGCGCCTGGCCCCGCTGGCCCCGCTGCACAACCCGGCCAGCGCCCTGGGCCTGCGAGCCATCCAGAAGAAGTGGCCGCACATGCCCCAGGTCTGCGTGTTCGACACGGCGTTCCACCGCTCCATGCCGGAGCACGTGTGGCGCTACGCGCTGCCCGAGGAGATGTACTCCGAGTACGGCGTGCGCCGCTACGGCTTCCACGGCACCTCGCACGACTACGTCACCGGCGAGGCCGCACGCTTCCTGGGTGTGGAGCGCGACGGCTTCGACGCGGTCGTCGCCCACCTCGGCAACGGGGCCTCGGCCACCGCGATCAGGGACGGAGCGTCCTACGACACGTCCATGGGCTACACGCCGCTGGCCGGGCTGATCATGGGCACCCGCACCGGCGATCTGGACCCGTCGATCGTCACGGCCCTGCTCGAGCGCTACCCGGATCTCGATGCTCAGCGCCTGGACCAGATCATGAACAAGGAGTCCGGGCTCAAGGCCCTGGCCGGCCACTCGGACATGCGCACGGTCGACGAGCGCGCGAAGGCCGGTGACGAGCGCGCCGAGCTGGCTCTGGAGATGACGGCCTACCGCCTGGCCAAGTACATCGGCGGCTACCACGTGGCCGTCGGAGGGGCTCAGGCCCTGATCTTCACCGCGGGCATCGGTGAGAACTCTGCCGAGTTCCGCCAGCGCGTGGTCGACAAGCTCGGGGCGCTGGGCGCAGAGCTCGACCCCGAGGCCAATGCCGTGCGCGGCGACGAGGTCCGCCTCATCTCCACGCCGGAGTCGCGCCTGGAGATCCTGGTGGTCCCCACCGACGAGGAGCGCGCGATCGCCGAGGCCACCGCTGCGCTGGTGAGCCGTCGGGCGAGCTGAGCCGCCCCGCCATCGAGTGGTATGCTTGATGCAATCGTTCAGCCCGCCCCGACCTCGGTCGGGAGCGGGCTGGATCTCTTTCTGGGGCAAAGGGGAGCCTCGAGATGTCCAGACCGCTCAAACCGCCGATGTCGACCCGGGACCACATCGCTCTTCTCCGTCAACGCGGCATGGAAGTCGACGAGGCACAGGCGACTCAATGGCTGTCCAACGTGAGCTACCACCGACTGGCTGCCTACTGGTACCCCGCCAGACGGCTGACCGCTGATGGGCGTCGAGAAGATTCGTTCGTCGACGGAACGTCGTTTGCCGATGTCGCTGCCCTCTATGAGGCCGACCGAAAACTACGCGGCCTGGTTCTGGACGGCATGGAACGCGTCGAGATCACCATGCGGACACGCATCGGTGAGCTCCTCTGCCAGAGCGACCCCCTCCTGTACAGGGATCCCAGCAGGTTTCGCCCTGGATTCGATCATTCAAGGTGGGTCGCTACAGCTCAGAGTCGCATAAAACGAGCCCAGCGGCGCGATGCGGCAATCCAGCACTATCGGGACAATTACGACGCGAACTACCCCTTCTGGGTGCTGGCAGAGGTGCTCGACTTCGCCGACATTTCGAGACTCTTCGACGGGCTCCCGGCCCGCGATCAGCGCACTATCGCCGAGGGACTCCAGATCGTCCTGGACCTTTCCGAGCTATCCAAGAACCAGCAACGCAAGGCCAAGGCCGTGTCACCGCTCGCGCGCTGGCTCGAGCAGCTAACGGTGGTGCGGAACACCTGTGCTCATCACGGGCGGCTGTGGAACACGTCCTTCGTGCCAGCGTCGACGACTGCCATGCGCGCTCAGGAGAGTCTGAAACAGCTGCCGCACGGTGAAAGCAAGCGGGTCTTCGGATCCCTCATCGTCATGTCCCATATTCTGCGCGTCACGTCACCGGGAACTACCTGGCCGAACAAGACGGCGTCCCTGGTCAACGACGAGTTCTTGCCCAACCCCTTGACCACTGATGACGCGCTGGGGTTGCCTCCCGGTTGGGGCGGGAGTCTGTGAGCCTCAGCCGGCCGGGGTGACCGGGGGCTCATCGGACCAGGGGAAGACGATCCACTCGTCGGTGGCCTTCCACACGAAGTCCGGGTCCACCAGGGAGCGCGGCTTGGAGTAGATGACGGCCGAGCGGGTGTCCGACTGGTAGCCCTTGAGCAGCTCGAGCACCAGGGCCAGGGTGCGCCCGGAGTCGGCGACGTCGTCGACGACCAGGACCTTCTTGGAGCTGATCGACTCGACATCGAGCATGGGTGCCAGCAGAACGGGGTCCGGCAGGGTCTCGTGGACGTCGGTGTAGAACTCGACGTTCACCGCGTCCAGCAGCTTGACGCCCAGTGCGTAGGACAGCGCGCCTGCCGGGACCAGCCCGCCGCGGGCCACGCCGATGATGATGTCCGGCACGAAGCCGCTGTCAGCGATCTCCTGCGCGAGCTCCCGGGTGGCGGCGCCGAAGCCCTCCCACGTGAGGATCTCCTTGCCGTCAACGTCTGCCGCGTCTGCGTGATAAGCCATGCACACACTCTAGTCCCCGCCCGCGCGCGAGGGCAGGGACGAGGACGACGACCGCGCAGGATCAGTCGGCGAGCATGTCCTGGACCAAGCGGCGGACCTCGGTGCCGTAGAGCTCGATCGAGCGCATCATGGCGCTGTGCGACAGGGTTCCGACCGCGTACTTGAGGTCGAAGCGGGCAGCGCCGAGAACCTTCTGATGGCGCACGATCTTGCGCGCCACGGTCTCCGGGGAGCCGACGTAATAGGCGCCGTCGGGCCCGGCCATCTGCTCGAACGCCTCGCGGGACAGCGGCGGCCAGCCGCGCTCGCGCCCGATCACCGCGTGATTGTGGGCCTGGGCGGGGAAGAACTCCTCGCGCGCCTGCTCGTCCGTCTCGGCCACGTGGCCCGGCGAGTGCCAGGCGATGGGCAGCTCCGGCTTGCCGAAGTGCTCCAGAGCCCGGCGATAGTGCTGCGCGAACGCGGCGAACGCCGAGGGGCTGCCGCCGATGATCGCGAAGATCACGGGCATCTCGTAGTGCGCGGCACGCACGACCGACTGCGGGGAGCCGCCCACCGCGATCCAGGCCGGCAGGCGCCCGGACTCCGTCTTGGGGTGGACCTCGAGTCCGTCGATCGCCGGGCGCAGACCTCCCTCCCAGGTGATGGGCCCCTCCGACTGCAGACGGGAGAACAGCTCGAGCTTCTCCTCGAACAGCCGCTCGTAGTCCTGCAGGTCGAAGCCGAACAGGGGGAAGGACTCCGTGAAGGAGCCGCGGCCCAGGACGACCTCGGCCCGGCCGGAGGACAGGGCGTCGACGGTCGCGAAGCGCTGGTACAGGCGCACCGGGTCATCCGAGGAGAGCACGGAGACGGCGCTGCCCAGGCGGATGGTCTCGGTGGCGGTGGCCAGTCCCGCCAGGACCGTATCCGGCGCGGAGACCGCGAAATCGCTGCGGTGGTGCTCGCCGACCCCGAAGAAGTCCAGGCCGACACGGTCCGCCTGGATGCCCTCGGCCAGGACGTCGCGGATGACCTGGGCATCCGAGAGGGGCTGACCGTCCGGGCCGGGGTGGACGTCGCCGAAGGTGTTGAGTCCGAGCTGCATGGCATCTCCTCTGATCGCGGGACGCCCCGAATCATAGTTGATACATCACGTAGATGCGAGGGTCAGTCGGCTCGATGCCTGGGCTGCAGTCCCCGAAGGTGCACCAGGAACCCGGTGACCATGGAGCCCGAGCGCAGCAGCTCGCCGATCAGCATCCACCAGGCCATGCCCACCGCAGTGTCGGTCCCCAGCAGCCAGGCCCCGCCCACCACCAGGACCAGCTGAGCCCCGCTGATGACCATGAAGAGCCGCTCGCGCCCGCCGAACATGAGCACGTTGCTCGTGGCCGAGGTCAGGGCGTTGATCAGCGTGGCCACCACCAGGATGACGGAAGCGCCCCACGTGCCCTGGTACTCCGGGCCGAGCAGATCGACGATCCGCTGCTCGCCCAGTACCAGCAGGAAGCCGAGCAGCAGCGTGGGAAGCACTGCCGAGACCGCGGCCGCCTCCAGCACGAGGGCGACCAGTCTGCCGCGTCGGGTCACGGACATCGCGATCCGAGGCATGAAGACGGTGGCCACGGCGGTGGTGCCCATGGCCCCTGCGGACTGGATGCGCTGGGCCACCTCGTAGGTGCCGGTGGCCGCCAGGGAGCGCGCGCCCAGCAGGAACATCAGCCCGCGCACGCTCAGCGCGGTCAGCGCGGACCCCGCCGCCAGGATCAGCGACTGACCCCACGGCACCGGCGGGACCGTCACGCGCGGCGGCGGCGGCCCTGCCGAGGGCGACAGCCGCCAGAAGGCGATGCTGATGATCACGAAGGCGGCCACCTGCCCCGGGATCAGCAGCTGCGGGGCGAGCAGCGCGGAGGCGATCGCGATCAGCAGCGCGAGCCCCGGCAGGGCCACGGACTCCAGGAACTGCCCCGCCAGCGGCGCCTGCCGCGCCACCCGCTGGACCATGAACAGGCGCCCCAGGGCCGAGGAGACGGCTACGCCGTAGAGGACGAGCACGAGCCCGCCGGTCCCCGCGGTGAGCTGGAGGATGAGGGACGCCGCCAGGGCGAGGACGGTGAGCACCGCCCAGATGCGCAGCAGGGCCCGGGCGTCGCGGCGGGCGATGGCGCGGGCCTCGTCGTGACGACCCTCGGCCCACAGCGGCGACTGCGAGCGCATGCCGGACGTGTCGAGCCCGAAGGTGCCGGCGGCGCGCGCCACCAGGGCCACAGCCCACATGATGCCGTTGAGCCCCACCATCTCGACGGGGAAGCGCAGGGCCACGACGGCTACCAGCAGCATCTGCAGGGCGGCTCCGCCGATGCGGATGGACATGACCAGCGCGGACTGCAGGGCGGCGGCGCGCCGTCTCTCAGCAGCCATGTCCCACCCGTCCCCCTCTCATGCCGTGCGATTTCCGTGCCGCGGCGCCGGACTTCCCGGTCCCCGCACCGCCCCCGCGGCGCGCAGGCGCCTGCCGGCGGGCCTGTCTCGCGGCGCCACAGTCTACGTCCCGCCTCCGGCGCAGCACCCGGGTCGGGCACCCCCACTTGTGCGGCTCAGGCACTTCGACCCGGGTCTCTCTCGGGCGGGTCCGAGCCGTCCGGCCGCCCCGGCTGCGGGCCGACGGGCTCGGGCCCGCCCTGTGCCCAGGGGACCGTCACTGCGGCGCTCGCCCAGGGAGCGATGGCCGCTCCCGACGCGGAGACGGGCTCGGAGGCGGATGCGGGGCCGGTCGCGGTCACTGGCTCGGGCGCGCCGACGGATGCCGCAGCGGTCGTCGGCTCCGCGGTCAGGGCGAGCACCACGCCGGAGAGCAGGAAAGGCAGCCCGTACATCGGCGGGGCCACGAACACCGGTGCTGCGACCGATTCGATGGCCATGGCCGCGAGCCACCCGACGCCCACGGAGCCGATCCAGCGCAGGTGCGGATCCTGGCTGCGGCGCATCATCCGCCAGGCGGGCAGCCCGAGCATGACTAGACCGCCGATGTAGCACAACAGGCCCAGGACGCCGGTCTCCGCCAGGGGCGCGGGCCAGAAGGTGTCCGAGAGGAAGTCGACCTCGTCGTGGCCCGTCATCCCCCAGATGCGCGTGTAGCCGAGCTCCTGGTAGTAGGGGCTGTAGTTCTGCGCGGCCGTGAACGAGGCGAACCGCCCGAAGCCCACGCCGAGCGGGAAGGCTCCCAGAGCCAGCGGGATGCTGTCCAGGGTCAGGCGGATGCGAGCGGTCTGGCTGACGTCGGAGAGGTACTCGGTCAGCGTGGCGTCCACGACGCGCGTGAGCGTGTCCCAGCCCAGGATCAGCGCCACCGGCGTGAGGATAGCCAGGCTCGTGAGGTACATGGCCTTCTTGCCCGGCAGCGACGCTCGGATCCCCAGGGAGACCACGAGGGCCGAGGCAATCGACTTGCGGCGGAAGGCCAGCAGGCAGGCGAGCCCGGAGCCGATGAGCAGCGCCAGGCTGATCCGGGAGCGGCGGATCGTGGAGCGGTAGGCCAGGATCGCGATGAACGCCAGGGACATCGTGGTCCCCAGTCCCACCGGGTGGGTGAACGGCCCGGAGAGGCTGGCGATCCCGCCGCGCTCGCTGAGCTCGACCGTGCCCGCGCTGATGAAGTCGTTCCACGCTGCGGGTGCGGCCGCGTTGGCCGCGGTGAACAGCAGGATCACGACGACGGCGACGGCGCCGCCGCGGATCAGCCCGGGGATGTCCTCGCGGCGCCAGTCCAGCTGCGCTAGGGCGAAGGCGAGCATGGGGCCCTTGAGGAACAGGAAGGCGCCGGTGGCGGTGATGCCCAGCGGCACCGAGTGCACGAGACCGCTCAGGACCCCGAGCAGGCCGAAGGCCAGGAAGAGCCACAGCGCGGCGAAGCAGCGGACCGATCCGTGATCGCGCAGCCTGCGCAGGGTGAACAGCACGACGGCCAGCAGCACGCACAGCTCGTCCATGTACCCCACAGCGCTGCTGCCGGTGACCGTCTGCGCCGTTTGGGAGATCACGGTCGACACGGCGACGACGCCGGCGAACGCCTTGGGCGCGCGGAAGGCCGCGCGCAGCAGCCACAGCACGGCAGCGCCACCGAGGGCGCAGACCGCCGCGAGCACCAGCGCCTCGGCAGGACCCGTCACCTCTCCCCCTCCCCCTGCGACGCTCCCCCGAGCGTCGTCCGCCCGCGCTCATCCGACGGGCGGGGCACGGTCTCCGGGCCCATGCTCGCACGTTCGGAAGGTCCTCTGCCAAAGGGCGTCCGGTTGTCCCCACATCTGACGTCGCGCAGCAGTTCAAGCGCCGCGCTCTCGACGCGCCGCCGCCGCGCCTGCCTATCATGAGCGCGCCGGGGCTGAGCCCCGAGCAGCGGCATGGCCGACGGCTTCCGGGGGGACCGTCGCGCCCTAGGCGCCGCTGGGATGACAGGGCGCGCCCAGGGCGCGCGGGGGACCGACGAAGGGCAGGCCATGCACCAGAGCTCGGCAGGAGAGCAGACCGTGACTCCGGCAGTGCGCGACATCAGCGGCGCGGAGCTGGGCTCGGCGCTGCGCCGCGGATGGTGGAAGGCGCTGCTGGGGCTGATCCTGGGGCTCGGGCTGGCCGCGGCCTTCGTCGTCACGCAGGCCCCCACCTACACCTCCGTGACCATGGCGCTCGTGCGCCCCTCCACCGACGACGCGACCTCGGTCGAGAGCCTGGCCGCCGAGGACCTGGCGCAGGCTCGCGCGGCCACCTACGAGTCGCTGGGCAACTCCGTGGTGGTGGCCGACGAGGTGCGCCGCGACCTGGAGCTGGAGAACTCTCCGGAGGACCTGCTGGAGCAGGTCACCGTGGTGTCCACGCCCGAGACCACCGGCCTGGAGATCACCGCCACGGCGGATTCGGCCGACGGCGCCGCCGAGCTGGCCGGGGCCTGGCGCGATGCGCTCAGCGATGCCGCCGACGCCGACGGATCCGGCGGGGCCGGGGATCGCGTGAGCATCGAGCCGGCCGGGGAGCCGACCGTGCCCGCGACGACGTCGGGCCTGTCCGATCCGGCCGTCCTGGTGGTCGGCGGGGCGGTGGGACTGCTCGTCGGCATCCTGGTGGCGGTGGGCACCACCCGGCCGGCGCGCAGGGCCTGAGACCGCGCGGCAGCCGCGCGTCCGCCGTCGGACGCGCGGGCCGCCGTCAGCCGCGGCGCAGCAGCTCCCTGACCAGGTACCAGAGGAACTTCGAGTTGCCGACCGCGTAGCGCTTGAACATCCGCCGCGGCTCCAGCACCAGGCGGAAGAGCCATTCAAGGCCGAGGCGCTGGATGATCGCGGGAGCCCGCCGGGTGCGGCCGGCCACGACGTCGAACGAGCCGCCCACCCCCACGCTGAGGCCGACGTTCATGGCTTCGCGGAAGCCGTAGATGAAATCCTCCTTCATGGGCGAGGGAAGAGCCACGAAGAGGATGTCGACGTTGAGCAGGCGGATCGTCTGCGCCATCTCGGCATCCGTCATGTACCGGCGCCAATATCCGTCGCGGTGGCCCACCACGTTGGCGCCGCGGGCGGTGAACTCCCGGCGCACTCGCCCGACCACGTCCTCACGAGCACCGAGCAGGAAGATCCGCTGCCCCTCCTGGGCGGAGAGATCGACCAGGCGGTTCATGACGTCGATCCCCGCCACACGCTGCGGAAGCGGGCGGCCCAGGAGGCGGGCGGCCCACACCACGGCCTGGCCGTCGGCGCTCACGAGCGTCCCCTGGTTGAACTCCTCGAGCTTGGTCGGGTCCTCGATGGCCGCCACGAGCTTGGCGGCGTTGACGGACAAGTGGTTCTGCCCCTTGCCTGTGGCGATCATCTCCCGCAGCCGGTCGATGGTCTGATCCATCGTGAGCGCATCGACGCCCACACCCATCACGTCCGTGCGCTCAGGCGCGACCTCTCGCCGCATCTGATCCGTCATCGGTTCTCCCCCCAGAGTCCCAGTCGGCCCGCCGTCCCGGCGAGGCCCATGAGGCCAGCGCGACAGCCGCATGGCCCTGATTCCACCGCATGTGCGCAAGCCCCCTGCCTCCGCTGCGGAACCCCCCGTCATCGCCCTGCAGGCCCAGCAGATACCGCACCGCGGCCTGCGGGTCCGGGACCGGCCAGCCGCGCTGCGCTGCGCGGGCCAGATACCCGACCGTGGTGGCCACGTTGTGCACATCCGTCGAGACCTGCCGGTCATCCGCCATGTACAGCGGCAAACCGTCAGGGCTGAGACAGCGGTCCTTCCAGAACTGCGCGCCGCGAGCTGTCGAATCCCCCGATTCGAAGCCCATCTGCTGCAGCGCCCACAGCGAGTCCAGGTTGTAGATCGTGTGGAAGCTGTCGATCCACTCGAGTCCCGGGCCCTCACCGTACGGCCAGGAGCCGTCCTCCGCCTGCGCGCGGACCGCCCGGTCCACGGCCGTGCGGATCAGCTCCCGATCTCCGTCCAGCATCGCCAGCGACTCCGCCGCCAGCAAAGACCCATTGTGCACCAGTCGGTCCGAGGTGGTCGTGTACCGGAAGTAGCCCGATGTGTGGAACTGCCCCTCCAGCCAATCACGGACGTCAGCGCTGACCCGGTCCAGCATCCCCGCCGCGGACAGGGCGCGCAGTGCGAAGGTCACCGCGATGACGTTGGGGCTGCCTGCCGGGTAGAAGGCCCAGCGCGTCTGGACGTCGAACTCGTAGCCCCACGGACCGCTCCCGCGTTCGTCGAGGATCCGCTGCGCGAGCTGCCTGGCCGTCTGCTCGTCGCCGGACAGCGATGCCGCCGTCGAGAACAGCGCCATCCCCTTGGTCATGCGCACCGGCGGAACGCGCGTGGCGGCGCGCAGACCGTGGCCCAGGCGCTTGTGCCCCTGCACCCACGCCTGGCGGGGGATCCGTCCACGCAGCACGCGCGCGTACGGCGAGAGCAGCCCGTCGTACGGGTCCGTCCCGGCGTAGTCGAGCTCACGGGCGAAGGCCATGGCCCGATCCAGAGCCTCCTCGACCTCCGTCCGCAGCTGCGGCTCGAGTCCCTGCGGCGTCATCGCTCATCCCCTTCCACCTCGGCATCGCCCCCGACGACAGCCTCCAGGATGTCGTCGAAGCGCTCCCGGTAGCCGTCCAAGCTGTATCCCTGCTCCCACGTGGTGCGTGCGGCGGCGCCCATGCGGGTACGCCGCGCGTCGTCGTCCAGCAGCGTCGCCAGCGCCTGCGACAGCGCTTCCGGATCCCCCACCGGGACGAGCATCCCGTTCTCGCCGTCGTCGACGACCTCCGGGACCGCCCCGACGGGCGTGACGACGGGTGCCAGCCCCCACGCCATGCCCTCGAGCAGCGACAGCGGGAGGTTCTCCGCCCGGCTGGGCAGCACCAGGATCTGGGCGCGGCGCAGCTGATCCTGCAGGGCCTCCGCGTCCAGCCAGCCCGTGAGCTCGACCCGCTCCGCGCGGTCCACGGCGGCCCGGAGGGAGCCATCGGGGTCATCGAGATCGCCTGCCAGGACCAGGACGGCATCGCGCCCGGCGCTGATCCGGGACCAGGCCTCCAGCAGCTCGGGGGCACCCTTGCCGCGTCCGACCCTCCCGGCGAAAACCACTCGCACCGGCGCTGCGCGCATCGGCAACCGGGATGGCCCAGGGACAGCATTCGGCAGGACCACGATCCGCTCCTGCTGCACGGCGAGATCTCGAGCGACGAACTCCGCCCATGTCTCGCCCAGAACAATCACACGTGCCGCCCCGCAGAACATGCTTCGGATAAGCCACCTGAGCGGTCGTGGCTGCGCGCGGAGGAAATCCGCGTAGCCCCCACCATGAAGGTGCAGGACATATGGGCTGCTACGGAGACGCACCAAGCTGGTCAGGATGAGCTTGCGCCAGGTGCTCCCTCGCGAGGCCACCGAGAAGACCTGCACCCGGCTGGCATGCGGCTGCAGACACCTAATTGCCGCGCTGAAGAAGGACTGCAGCCGGCACCGCCGAGGACCAGGAGCGCCTCCTGATTCCCAGAATTCGAGACGAGTGCGTTCAGACGACGTCGCCGCCAGATAGCCGGTCATCATTCCGACTCCACCTGCGGACCCTGGCCCAGGGCCAATGACGGATGCGTTGATCATGAGGCTCCCTTATGCGCCGCTTTCTTGACTGCCCAAGGAGGTACGCGCCGGTTCATTTCCTGAGGGTCTCTGGTTGACTGCGAATCACCGGTTCGCGCCGCCCGACGTCCGCTGCGCGGCTCTGCGGTCAGCGCCAGGCACAGACCTGCCACTGCGAACGGCAGCCCGTACATCGGCGGCGACAGGAAGACCGGTGCGACGACCGACTCGATCAGCAGCTGGGCGAACCAGGCCACGGTCACCGCACCGATCCACTTGCTGTGCCCATCCGCTGCCGAGCGCATCATCCGCCAGCCGGGGGCGATGAACATCACCAGCGCACCGAGATAGCACAGGGCGCCCAGGATCCCGGTCTCGGCCAGCGGAGCGGGCCAGAAGGTGTCCGAGAGGAAGCCGCCCATGTCGCCCTGGCCCAGGCCCCAGATCCGCTCGTAGCCCAGATCCGTGTAGATCGGGCTGTAGTTCTCGGAGGCGGTGAAGGAGCCGAAGCGGCCCAGTCCCACCCCGAGGGGGAATGCGCCGACAGCCAGCAGGAATCCGTCGATCGTCATCCGGATGCGAGCGACTTGATCCCAGTCGGTCAGGTACTCGGTGAGGGTCCCGTCGACGACGGCCGTCAGGGGCTCCCGCAGGAGAACGAGGCCCACAGGTAGGAGGATCACCGCACTCGTCGCGAACAGAGCCCGTGGAAGGGGCAGTGCGGCACGGACGCCCAGGGCCACGGCGATCCCCGCGACGATCGACTTGCGGCGGAAGGCCGCCACACAGGCCAGGCCGGTGGCGATCAGCAGGACGAAGGTGAGAGGAGTCCTGCGCACCAGCAGTCGGTAGAGGTAGATGGCCAGGAACGCCAAGGCCATGGTGGTGCCCAGCCCGACCGGGTGGTCGAAGGGCCCGGTCAGGCTCGTGAAGCCTCCGCGCTCGCTTGCCACATCCGTCCTGCTCACCAGATCGTTCCACGGGCCCGGAGCCGCGGCGTTGAGCGCGCAGATGAACAGGATCACCACGATCACCGCAGCACCCGCCCTGGCGATGCGAGGCAGATCTGCGCGACGCCAGTCCAGCTGAGCGACCGCGAAGCCCAGCGCCGGCCCCTTGAGGTACAGCAGGGCCCCCATGAGCGTGATGGACGAGGGCACGGCATGTACCACGCTGCTGATCAGGCCGAAGAGGATGAAGGCGAGCAGGAACCACACCGCGGCGAAGAAGCGCAGCGCATGATGATCAATCAGACGCCGAGCGCAGGCCACGCCCACGGCCAGCACGACGGCGAGCTCATCGCCGTAGTTGAGGATCGAGATGCCGCCCACCGTGCCCACGGTCTGGGAGATCATCGAGTAGACGACGGCAGCCCCGATGGTGGCCTTGGGATGCGCCAGGCAGAGCTTGACCGCCCAGGCGACACCGACCAGCAGGACCACGCCGAGGGCACCCCACGACAGGGCTGAGACTGCAGTCTGCATGTGTGCTCCTCCCCGGGACGGTCCCCGTGCCGTCGAATGCAGGGCGTCGACGCTCCGGATCCCCCGATCCGGTGCCAAGCACCTGCCGCTGCGCCCGACCGCTCCCCAGCGGCGGCACGCATCACGACATGATGGCACAACGTCACGTGCCTCCGGGCAGATGATCGTTCATGAAGGCTGTTTGTCCACTCAATTGCACGGTTCATGGCCGTATACAGCATGTGCGTCAGATCAGTGACAGTACTCTGGGAGACCGGACGGGAGCCTTCGCAGCACTGCAGCACCGTCCGCCTCGCTCTGGGGAGAGCGAACGATTCGAATTCAGGGGGAGCAGCAGAATCATGCAGACCAGCAGGCGCACCGAGGCCCAGTCCCGCATTCAGGGCGGCGATCCCATGGTCAGAGACATGTCCGCCGAGCATCTCGGGACGGCGCTGCGGCGGCGCTGGTGGGCCCCGCTCGTGGGCCTGATCCTGGGTCTCGGCATCGCGCTCGGGCTCGCGGCATCGGAGCCTCCGCAGTACGAGTCGGTCACGACCATGATGGTCCACGCCGGGGCGGACGACGACACCGCCGCCGAGCGTCTGGCCGCCGAGGAGCTGGCGATCTCCCGCACCACGACCTACGAGGCTCTTGGCGAGTCCCTGGTGGTCGCCGAGGAGGCCAAGAGCGATCTCGACACCGACAAGTCGGCCTCGGAGCTGCTCGGCGGCATCACTGTGACGGCCACACCGGCCACCACGGGCCTGGAGATCACGGCCGTGGGCGAGTCGCCGGAGGAGGCGAGCGCCCTGGCGGAGGCCTGGCGCGACGCCCTCACCTCGGTGGTGGCAACCAGCGCCGAGGACGCGCAGGTCAGCATCGAACCGGCGGGCAGCCCCACGACTCCCGAGGATCCCTCTGGCCTGAGCATGACCATGATCGGAGCCATGGGCGCCGCTGTCGGTCTGCTGCTGGGCATCATCGCGGCGGTCGCCACGACTCGCCCGCGTACGGAGCTGCGCTGACGGACCCCGCCGGTCGGGTCGCCACCTGGGCTCAGGCCCAGGTGGCGGTGGCCCCCTCGATGTGCTGGTCCACGAGCCGGTCCTTGCCGTTGGGCGGGATCTCGAGGTTCTCGACCAGCTCGAAGTCCAGCTCCACCTGGCCCTCCGTGCGCCAGCGCATGACCTGGTAGAAGTCCTCGAGCTCCTCGGCTGCGGCATCAGCCGTGGGCTCGACCCGCAGCGTCGCCTTCCCGGGGACGTCCTGCCGGAAGCGGAAGCGGCGGATGCACAGGAACTGATGGCCGTGGACGTTCAGGGACGTGGTGGCGAACAGCGAACCGTCGGCGCGGATCAGCGCCTCACGACCGCGCCGTGAGCGGATGTCCCGGAAGGTCGGCTGCCCCCAGGCATCCGTGCCCACGCGCTCGGCCGAATCGCCGGTGTCATAGCGCAGGAACGGCTGGCCCTGGATCATCAGTCCGGTGGTCACGATGCGGCCGCGCTGCCCCACCTCCACGGGCTGACCGTCCTCCCCCAGCAGCTCCGTGATCCCGTACAGGGGCTCGGAGCGGAAGGTTCCGTCGCGGTCCATGGAGGCGAAGCAGGTCCGCTCGCTGAGGCCGTAGAAGTTGGAGATCCCCGCGTTCGGGAACACCCGCTCGAACGTCTCCTGCTCGCCGGGCGTGAACTCCTCCGAGACCGCCAGGACACCGCGGATCTGGTGGCGCCAATCATCGTCGGGCAGCTGCTCCTCGACCAGACGAGCCATGTAGCTCAGCGCCGACGGATAGCCGTGCAGGTAGCGGATCCCGCGATCGCGCACCCAGCCCCACTGCTCCCGGATGCGCTCCGGGCCCAGGGCCTGGACGCGCAGCACCAGCTCGCCGGTGGCGCGCTGGAGGTAGTGGTTGGCGCCTCCGGGCAGATCAGCGGCACCGCGCAGGAACAGGCGCCAGTCGTTGAGCTCATAACCGGTGGCGCGGTGCCAGGCATCGTAGACATAGGCCCATTCAGCGGCCCCGCGCTCCCGATCGAGGTGGAAGAGGATCGGGTCGCCGGAGGTGCCGGACGTGGCTGTCAGCTGCACCCGGTCCTCCGGCACCGTGAGCATGCGCAGCGAGTTCTTCGACAGCGCCTCCCGCGTCAGCACAGGCAGTCGCGACAGCCGCTCGAGGGGGTCATCTCCGGCCTCACGGAGTGCCTCATAGCCCGGCTCGGACCCGTAGTAGTCGGTGCCGGCGGCGCTGCTCAGGAGCTGCCCGAGGCGATGCTCGCGCTCGGCCGCCGCCCAGGACGGCACGGTGCGCGCCTTGCGCAGCTCCCGCAGCGACTGCTGGAAGACGGGGCCGTAGCGCAGCGACGGCGGAACTGCACGCACGAACGTCGCCAGCTTCTCCCGCTGCTCGGTCGGCAGGTGGGCCACCTTCTCACGTAATGATCTCAAGCTCTCCCCTTCGAAAGAGGTCGCGCCGGGGGTCTTCGACTCAGCCGCTGAGAGGCGCAGTCCTCTGCCCCGACCCTACGTGTTCGTCCGCAAATTCTCCATGCGATTGCAGGATCATGACCAGGTGGTCGCCGCCCCCGGAATCTGCTGATCCACCAGACGCTCCTTGCCGTTGGCCGGGACCTCCAGACGGTCCACCACCTCCAGCTCGAGGTCGATGCGATCCCCGATGACCGCCGCCATCGCTCTGTGGAGCTCCTGGATCTGCGCATCGGTGGCTCCGGTGATCGGCTCCACGAGGAACGTGGCCTTGCCCGGTTCGTGCTGTCGGAACCCGAACTTCCGAGCTGCGAGCACCTCCATGGTGTGCATTCCGAAGATCGCGGCAGGCAGGAAGCTGCCGTCACTGCAGATCAGCCCCTCCCGCCTGCGTCGAGAACGGATCTCGCGGAAGATCGGCTGACCCCAGGGATCCGTTCCCGTGCGCAGCGCCGAGTCACCCGTGTCATAGCGCAGGAAGGGCTGTCCGGTGAGCCGCAGACCGGTGGTGATGATCCTGCCGCGAGCGCCGACCTCGACGGCTCGGCCCTGCTCATCGACCACCTCGACGACCCCGTAGAGGGGCTCGGGGTGGAAATCGCCGTCGTCGTCCATGACGGCGAAGGCCGTGCGCTCGCTCAGCCCGTAGAAGTTGGCCACTCGCGCCTGCGGGAACACGCGCTGCAGGATCTCCAGCTGGGCCTCTGTGAGCTCCTCCGAGACGGCGAGGACCCCCCGGATCCTGTGCCGCCAGTCATCGTCCGGCAGCTCGGTCTCCACCAGGCGACCCAGGTACGCGATGGCCGATGGCAAGCCGTGCAGATACTGGATCCCGCGCTGCGAGGCCAGCTGCCAGTGCTCCCTGATGAGCTCCGGACGCAGCGCCTGGACCCGCAGCACGACCTCTCCCGTGGAGCCCTGGACGAACCAGTCCGCGCCGCCCGGAAGCTCGGCTCCGCGCAGCCGCAGACGCCAGTCATCCGCCTGATAGCCGGTCCTCCGCTCCCAGGCGCTCAGGACGTAGGCCCATTCGCTGGCGCCCCGGCTTCGGTCGAGCCAGAACACGATGGGCTCCCCGGAGGTCCCGGAAGTCGCGACCCGCTCGAGCTGGCTCTCGGGCACCGTGAGCATCCTGCTGCTGTGCTCCGTCACCGCCTCCCGCGTGAGAATGGGCAGGCGGTTCAGCCGCTCCATCGGCGGCATCGTGGTCTCGACCAGCGCCTCGTACCCCGCAGCTGAGCCGTAGTAGTCCGTTCCAGCTGCGGCATCCAGCAGCGACTGCAGCCGTCGATCTCGTTCTTCGCGCCCCCATGAAGGCACGGTCCAGGCCTTGCGGATCTCCCGCTGGGTCTGCCGGAACACGGGCCCGAACCTGACCCCCGCTGGCACATGCCGGGCGAATCCGGCGATCCGCTCCCGCTGCTCGGGAGGCAGGTGGGCGATCGTCTCACGCAATGACATGGCTGTTCCCCTCGGCCGAGAGGCTGGTCGTGCCGCCGCTCCCCTGCGACGGCCCGACCGGCCTCGTGTTCACTAACCCTCGATTATCCACGATGGCGGAGGCCTCGACCGAGAGGCGGCGCGTCAGCCCATCAGCTCGTCCCGCAGCCGGTGCATGTCCGCGAACCGGTTGCCGAAGCGGTGCAGCGTGATCGACACGGCCTGCTCGTGCAGCATCTCCTGGATCTCCACGCGGGAGGCGCCCACGATCGGGTGCATCATGACGGCCACATCCGGGGTAGCGCCCAGAGCGACCACCAGGTCTGCGTCGGTACCGACCATCTTGATGCGCGAGCCCACGCCGAGCTCGAGCACCTCGGGATCGGACTCCGCTGCTTCGCCGCCGCCGAAGGGCAGACGATCACGCAGCTTCTGCACGGCGGAGCGCTGCTCCTGCGGCTCGGACATGGCGCGGTAGGCGGTGCGAGCGCCGAGCAGGTGCCGGGCCTCGGCCTGGACGCGGAACTGCTCATCGTCGGTCGCCGGGAGCACCTGGGTGAACAGAGCGCGGGCCGCCCGCGGCAGGGCCTCCAGCACGGCAGGCGCCGCCGAGAGCGTGGCCTCCGAACCGGAGCGGGCTGCGGCCAGGCCCACGCGGATCACGTCGGTGACCGGGGCGTCCTCCGCGGCGCGCACCACGATGTCGCGGGCGCGGTAGCGGAAGATGTTGGCCTCGCTGACCAGCCCCGTGGGGTCCTTGGCCACGCCGAACTCGGAGTCCCAGGCGCGCTGATCGGCTGCGGCACAGGCCCGCAGCCAGACGAGGTCCTCGTGCGGCAGCGCCTCGATCACCTCGGCGTCGCCCAGGACGTCGCGCACCGCGGGCAGCAGCCCCGGCTGGACCTCCACGGCGTCGCCGGAGCGGAAGGCGCCCTTGGTCCAGTGGCCCATCTGCGTGAGGTAGTTCGGGCCGCCGGCCTTGGCACCCAGGCCCACCGACGACTTCTTCCAGCCGCCGAAGGGCTGGCGCTGCACGATGGCGCCGGTGATCCCGCGGTTGACGTAGAGGTTGCCGGCATCCACGCGCTCGAGCCAGGTGCCGACCTCCTTGACGTCCAGGGAGTGGATGCCCGCGGTGAGGCCGTACTCCACCGCGTTCTGCCACTCGATGGCCTGGTCCAGGTCCTTGGCATGCATCAGGCCGAGCACCGGGCCGAAGGCCTCGTTCTCATGGAAGAACGAGCCGGGCTTGACGCCCGTCTTGATGCCGGGGCGCCACAGGCGCCCGGAGTCGTCGAGCTGCTTCGGCTCGAGCAGCCACTTCTCGCCCTGGTCGAGCTGGGTGAGGGCGCGCTTGAGCTTGTCCCCGGGCACCTCGACCGTGGGGCCCACGATGGCCTGCAGGTTCTCGGGCCAGTCCACGACCATGGACGACGCGGCGTCCAACAGCTGCTTCTCATAGCGCTCGGACGTGGTCACGGAGCCGACCATGATGCCCAGCGAGGCCGCCGAGCACTTCTGCCCGGCGTGGCCGAACGCGCTGGTGACCAGATCCCACACGGCCTGATCGCGGTCCGCGGCAGGCGTGATGATCAGGGCGTTCTTGCCCGAGGTCTCGCCGATCACCGGGCGGCCGCTGCGCCAGCCGCCGAACAGCTCGGCGGTCTCGTAGCCGCCGGTGAGCACGATGCGGTCCACGCCGGGGTGGCTCACCAGCTCCTTGCCGGTGTCTCCCTCGACGGCGTCCACGAGCTGCAGGACGTCGCGCGGCACGCCCGCCTCCCACAGCGCCTCCATCAGCGCCGCGGAGCAGCGCACGGTCTGCGGCGACGGCTTGTGGATGACAGCCGCACCGGCGGCCAGGGGCGCGACGGTCGAGCCGGTGGGGATGGCCAGCGGGAAGTTCCACGGCGGGGTGACCAGGTCCAGGACATCGGGCTCGAACTCGGCGCCGTCGACCTGCTCCAGCTCCTCGGCATGGCGGGCGTACCAGCGGCAGAAGTCGATGGCCTCGGAGACCTCGGCGTCCGACTGGGTGAAGGCCTTGCCGGTCTCGGCAGCGGCGACGGCCATGAGGTGCCCGCGGCGCTCGGCCAGCTTGTCGGCAGCGAGGTTGAGGATCTCCGCGCGCTCCCGGGCCCCGCGCTCGCGCCAGCCCTTGGCAGCATTGCGACCGGTCTCGACGATCTCGGCGACGTCGTCGAGCTCGAGCGAGTCCGGGGTGGCCAGACCCTGGTACCAGGACCGGTCCGTGATCAGATCCCGCAGCTCGAGCGCCCACTTCTGGTTGGCCGGGATCGAGATGTCGGTGTCCGGCTCGTTGCGGAAGGGCTCGTCGAGCGGCTGATGGCCCTGGTAGCCGCTCTGGCGCCCGGCGGCCTCCTGCGTGCGGTCCTGCACGCGGTGCGGGCCCGGGGCCCGCTCGCCGTCCAGGACCATGCCCTCCTCGAGCAGCTGCTCGACGGCGGCGCGGAAGCGGCCCTCCTCGCGGCGGAAGATCTTGTTGCCAGGCTCGATCTCGAAGATCCCCGACATGAAGTTCTCGGACTCGGCATTCTCCTCGAGGCGGCGCACCAGGTAGGCCACGGCGACGTCGAACTCCTCCGGGGCCACGGCGGGGACGTAGTAGAGCACTCCCCCGACGTCCTCGGACACGGCGATCGACTGCTCGGCGGCCATCCCCTGCAGCATCTCGAACTCGATGCGCTCGGAGACCCCGCGCTGTTCGGCGAGCAGCTTGGCGAAGGCGATGTCGAAGATGTTGTGCCCCGCCACGCCCATGCGCAGACCGCGCAGTCGCTCGGGCGTGAACACCCAGGCCAGCACGCGCTTGTAGTTGGCATCGGTGGACTGCTTGTCCGGCATGACGGCCAGCGGCCAGTCGTGCATCTCGGCGTCCACACGCTCCATGGGCAGGTTGGCGCCCTTGACCAGACGGATCTTGATCTGCGCACCGCCCTCGGCCACGCGCCGATCGGCCCACTCGGAGAGGTGCTGCACGGCGCCCAGGGCATCGGGCAGGTAGGCCTGCACCACGATGCCGGCCTCCAGGTTCTTCAGCTCGGGCCGCGAGAGCAGCGTGGTGAAGACCTCCATGGTCAGGTGCAGGTCCGAGTAGACCTCCATGTCCAAGTTGATGAACTTGCTGCCCGCCGGAGCGTCGGCGGCCTTGCGGTACAGCGGCAGGAGGCGCTCGACCACGCGCTCGACGGTCTCATCGAAGCCCCAGTGCGACAGCTGCGGGACCACGGAGGAGACCTTGATCGAGGCGTAGTCGACGTCGTCGCGGGCCAGGAGGCGCTCGACGTCGTCCAGGTGCTTATCGGCCTCGGCCGTGCCCAGGACCTCCTCGCCGAGGAGGTTGATGTTCAGCGAGTCGCCGCGCTGGGTGATGTGCTCGACGGCCTTGCCGAACGGGCCGGGGCGGGAGTCGACCACCAGGTGCCCGACCATCTGGCGCAGGCGGCCGCGGGCGATCGGGATGACGACGGCCGGGGCCAGGTGGCTCATGTAGCTGCCCGAGATGATCTGCGACCGATCCAGCGCGGACAGGGACTTGGGGGCGATGCTCGCGATGCGCTGCAGGGCGCGAGCGGCGGCGACGCTGTCCTCGGTGCGGATCACGCGGTCGACGAAGCCGACGGTGAAGTCCAGGCCGTTGGGGTCCTTGAGGATGGCCGAGAGGCGGTCCGCGGCATCCGAGTCCGCCGCACCCTCCTCCGAGAGCTGCTGCGCCCTGCGCATCCAGGTGGTGGCCTGCGCGACCGCCGGATCGATCAGGCCGGCCAGATCGGCGAGCTCGGCGGGACCAGCAGGGAGGTTGTCAGTGGGAGGAGTGACCATGAGGCGATTCGCTTTCAGGCACGTACTGCGGGGATGACCGTGGCACTCCCACGGTCATCGGCCTCGAGTCAGGGTTCGCACGTGGGAATCTTCGCTGCTGGGCCGATCTCGCAATCCTATGAGATGCACCCCACACCGCGCACACTATGAGTCTGCTGATGATTCTGTTCCGCCAGACGGCTCAGCGGCGCCGGAAGGCCCAGGGCGCGATCCGGCGCAGCACGCGCCTTACCCGGCTGATCAGGGAGTGCTCCTTGACCCGCTGCTCGGCCGCCAGGATCAGCTCCCGCTGAGCCTGCATGTCCTCGAGGAGCCGACGGTTCTGCTCGAGCACCTGCTGCTGGCCCTCCTGCATCTGCTCGAGCCGCCCGCGCAGGTCCTGGACCTCGCGGGCCATCCACAGCGGCAGGCCGATCCCGTTGCGATCCGTCCACTCGCGCAGATGCCGCTCCCGCACCGCCAGGTCGTGCTTCTCGTGCAGGGACTTCCCCGCGAACATCGAGTTGCCGTCCGCGCCCAGCGCGCTGGGGCGCTGATGCCAGAACGCGAGCGGGCGCCCGGGCAGGAATCCGATGCTCGCGCTCGAAGCGACCCGCAGGTTGAACTCCCAGTCGCCGACGGCCGACAGGGATTCGTCGAAGTCCCCGACGAGCCCGTGCAGGCTGCGGCGGTAGAGGAAGCAGATCGGGACTCCGCGGTTGATGCTCAGCAGCTCGCTGAGGGTGATCGAGCTCTGCTCGGCCCAGAACAGGGCGCGCCCGGTCTCGCGCACGGACTTCTCGCCGTCGCGGTCGTCGATCTGCTCGTAGACGATCTCCGTGCGGGCCATGACCCCGGCATCCGTGCACGACGGCCGCTCCAGGAAGGCGACGGCGCGCTGGAGGAACTGGGGATCCCAGGTGTCGTCGTCGTCGTGGATCACCACGAACTCGCTGTCGGAGGCGGCCAGCCCTCGGTTGGAGGCCGCCTCCATGCCCACGCTGCGGCGGTGCGAGAGGATCCGGCAGCGTCCGCGGAAGCGCTGCTCCCGGGCCTCAACGAGCCGCCGCACCGGCTCGGGATCGCCGCCGTCGTTGACGATGACCAAGCGCCAGTCGGCCAGGGTCTGGGCCAGGACGTCGTCCAGTGCGCGCTCGAGCAGCAGCGGGCGGTCCTTGGTGCGCATGATGATCGCCACGGAGGCCGCCGAGCCCTCGGGAACCTGGGCCTGCGGGTCCGTCCAGTCGCGGCGCAGCACGCGGGAGAACTCGGTGCCCGCCCCCGCCGCCGGGACCTCCGGGACCTGCCCCGGGCCGGGCAGCGCCCCGGAGAGCCCCACCAGGACGCCGTCCCACCAGGCCGCTGCCGTCTCGCGCACAGCGGCCCGACGCGCCGGCAGATCGCCGGAGAACTCCCGGTGGCCCTCCACGGCCTCCTGGGTCCAGCGCTGGGCGGCCTGATGCGTGTCCCAGGCGGCCTCGCGCGGAGTGATCAGCGACGCCAGCGGGACCACCTGCCCGGAGATGCCCCAGGTGCGGCACGCGCCCTCCATGCGGACCTGGGAGTAGCGGTCCACGGCGATCGGCAGGACGCTCGCCCCGCCGGCCAGGCCGAAGACCAGCGGGTGATAGCGCGAGCTCACCACGTAGTCGGCGCTCAGGGTGCGCCGCATGCTGTCCGCGGCGTCCTCGATCGGGCGGTGGTCGGCCGCATGGCGCATCCGCGCGGCGACGCGCCGGTGGAAGGCCTCGTCGCCGTCGTGCTCACCCGGCCTGGCCAGGTGCGGCACGAACTCCACGACCCCGCGCGTGCGCTCGACCAGGGCGTCCAGCACGATCGCGTAGACCTCGGCGGCCTCGTGCTCCTCGAACGGGCCCGCGCCGGGGGCGAAGGTCGCCACGATCCGCGGGGCCGTGGGATCGGGCAGCGCCTCGGCGTCGACGTCCTCTGCAGGTGCGCCCGCGGCCGGGCTGTCCGACGGGGAGGGTTCAGCCGATGGTGCCTCCGCGAGAGGCCGCGCCGCGGCCGTCGACCCGCCAGGCGCCGCACCCGACTCCTGCGGGGAGTTCCACGGTGCGGAGAGCACCTCGAGCGCCCAGCCGACCGAATCGTCGGGGCAGGCGCGCAGCCCCTGATGGTCGGGGCACAGCTGCTGCGCCAGCGCCAGGGAGTCCGGGTCGCGCAGGCCCACCAGCACCGCGGTCTCGAGCATCCGCGCCAGCACGGGACGATCCTGAGGGCTGAGCTCGGGGCCCAGGGTCTGCCCGCTGATCACCACGGGGATCCCCAGGCTGCGGGCGATCTCCACCGCGGCGGCGCGCTCGAACAGCAGCCACCCGTAGCGGGAGTTCAGGTTGCCCCCGCCGCCGATCAGCAGCGCGTCCACGCCGCGCAGGGCCTCGATCAGCGCGAAGACCTGATCCTCCGGCGGCAGGGCGTCCGCGCGGCCGTCGAGCACGTCGCGGATCTCCCGGAGGTACCGCGCGCGATCCTCCGGAGGCCACGGGAAGCGCAGCGTGGGCACGGGCACGACCGCCTCGAAGCGGGCCGCGGTGTGCTGCGGATCCCGGGTGAGCATCACCGGCTCCTGGATCCCGCGAGCGCGCAGGGCGGCGACGGCGGCGTGGCCCATGGACTCGTCGCCCACGTGGTAATCGAGCTGTCCGACGTCGACGAGGATGGCTGCCTGCATGGCCCCGATCCTCCCACAGCCGCTCGGCGCGCCCCTGAGCAGGGCCGACGAGCCCCCGGCGGACTCAGCCTCCCCGGGTGAGATCCTCACCGTCGGCGGTCTCGGGGTCCTCCCCCGGGTCGTCGTGCACCACGGGAGCGGGTCGGCGTCCCTCCGCCTGATCGAGTGCGGCCAGCGCCTCGATGAGGCCGAGGTGTGAGCTCACGTGGGGCATATTGCCGAGCATCCGCCCGCCGCGCTCCGGATCGCCCTCGTAGGCGGTCGAGAGCAGCCCCAGATCGGTGGCCCGGCGCAGCACGCCGGCGAGCGTGCGTCGGGCCTCGTCGAGCTGACCGCTGCGCGCCTGATAGGCCGCCAGCCACAGCGTCACCCCGAAATGCGGGCTGTCCGGACCCTCGAAGCCGTCCTGGCCGATCTGCGATTCGAAGTCCGCGCGATCAGCCCCCGGCGGCATGGACACGTTCTGGTAGCGGCGCAGCAGCCCGGACTCGGTGCCCAGCTCCTCTACGATGCGCTGGGCGGTGCGCACCATCCGCTCGTCCTCCCAGTCCACGAAGCCCAGAGCGGGCAGCTGCAGCAGCGAGGCATCGACGCTCTGAGCACCGTAGCGCTGCACGAACGTCCCCACGGCGGGGTCATAGCCCGAGGTCCAGATCTCGAGCGCGAGCTGGTCGCGGTGGGTCTCCCACAGCTGCAGGTCGCCGTCGAGCCCGTGGGTGCGCACGGCCTCCACCCCGGCCTGCAGCGCCGCCCACATCATGACCCGGGAGTGCGTGTGGAACTCGCGATCGCCGCGCATCTCCCAGACGCCCTGGTCCGGCTCCTCGTACGACGCCACGACGTGGCCCAGCAGCGCCTTCTGGATCGGCCAGGACAGCTGATCCTCCTCCAGACCACGGCGGCGCAGCTTCTCGAAGGCCACGAGCAGATAGCCCGCGGTGTCCGACTGCAGCTTCCCGGAGGTCGAGTTGCCCACGCGCACCGGCCGTGAGCGCTCGTAGCCCGGCAGATCCACCGTGTGCTCGGAGGTCTCCCGCTCGCTGCCCAGGCCGTACACGCTCTGGATGTCCTCGGCAGCTCCGGCCACCGAGCGCAGCATCCAATTGCGCAGCTGCAGGGCCTCGCGATCGTGGCCGTGATCGAGCATGACCTGCAGCGCCTGTGAGCTGTCGCGCAGCCACGAGTAGCGGGCGTCCCAGTTGCGCTCCCCGCCGATCTGCTCCGGCAGCGACATGGACGGCGCCGCCACCAGACCGCCGCTGCGCTGGTGCATGAGCGAGCGCACGACCAGCAGGGACCGGCGCACGGCCTCCTCCCGGTCCTCGAGGCTCAGCAGGGACTCGGCCTCATCGGCATCGGCGGGGGCGTCGACCCGACGGCGGGCCTGATCAGCCTCCGCCTCCTCATCCTCCGCGGGCTGCGCGCCCTCCCACTGCTCGTCCCACTCGCGCCACGTGTCCAGGGCGTTGCGCAGCTCGTCGCCGGCGTCGACGGGCGGCGGCGGGGTGCGGTGCGACTCGAAGTGCGTGAGCACCAGGTCCCGGGTCTGACCGGCCGAGACGGTGAAGCGCGAGACGTGGCGCGGCCCGTTCTCGTCATCGACGCGCTCGGCGGGGACCTCGCTGCGCAGGACCATGGCATCGGCACCGGCCAGGGCGATCAGCTCGTCGTCGCCGACCTCTCCGGTCTCCGGGTCCTCGAAGCCGGCGAAGTGCGAGATCCAGGGGGTGATGCGCCCGTAGTCGAAGCGCAGACGCAGGTCCTGGACCATCTCCACGTCCCCGGTCAGCCCCTCGATGCGCCGCACGACGTTGAGCTGGGTGCCCAGCGGCATGAAGTCGGTGACGCGCACCGAGCCGGTGTCGGTGATCCACACGGTGTGCAGCACGAAGGTGTGCTCGGCGTAGAAGCGATCGCCCACCCGGCACTGATCGCGCCACTGCTCCTCGGGGAGGTCCTGGCCGTCGTCGTCCACGGTGGCGGACGGGGCCAGCAGCCAGCGGCCGTCGTCGGCATCGCCCAGGATCGCCCCGAAGACCGACGGGGAGTCGTAGCGGGGCACGCACATCCAGTCGATCGAGCCGCGGCGCGAGATCAGCGGCCCGGTCTGCATGTCAGAGAGCAGCGCGTAGTCCTCGAGGGGGGAAGCCATGGCACCAATCTGACATATCCGGACGCGCTTCGTGCGCACGGGGCGGCGGGCTCGACGATCTCCCGGTCATCGAGCAGCCGCCCCGCGGCCCCGCCCGCCCGTCAGGACGCGCGGGCACTCTCCCCACCTGCGGGCCTCGGTCTCCCGGCCTCGGCCCGCGGGCCGGCCGCCCCTGCCCGGGGCGGCCACTCTCCGCCCGGCGGATGCGGGCGGAGGCCTGTCCGTCGCCGGCCCTTCGGGAACCGACGACGAGTCGTGCACCGCGCCTGCGACGCGCAGGGCGCCGCGGCAGCGGAAGTCTGTGCGCGGATCAGTCCAGTCGCTGCGCGGAGGATCTGCGCAGCAGCGCCAGTCCCCCCACGAAGGACCCGGTGGCCAGCAGCGCCAGCACGAGCCTCTGGGCATCGCGATCGGAGGACACCTGCGGCTGCGAGCCGGAGGCGGCCAGCCCGCTCTCGGAGGCCGGCACCGCAGCGACCGTCTCCGACTCAGGCACCTGCTGACGGGCCACGGAGATGTCGATGCCGTCCATCGACCCGACAGCGCGCAGCGCCTCGGCGCCGGCCAGGTCAGGGCTGTCGCCGTACCAGGTGCTCAGGGCCTCGTCCTCGCGGCCGGGCTCCCAGACGGTGACCTCGAGCAGCACGGGCGCCCCGGGCCGGGCGGCTCCCTGCAGCAGATAGCGGCCCTCGGAATCGGCCTGCACCGAGCCGAGCGGTTCGCGCCGGCCGTCGAGGCCCGGGGCGAAGGCCTCGACCCGTGCCGTCTCCCGGTCGCTGAGCCCGTCGACGATCCCGGAGATCTCGAGGGGAAGGGTCAGGGACTCCTGCGCGGATGCCGTCTCGACGGCCGCCGGCGGGGTCTGGTCCTGCGCCAGGGCGGGAGCCGCAGCACCCACCAGCAGCAGCGGGACGGTCGCGGCGATGATCTCAGCGGAGCGTCGAACGGACATCATGTCCTCCTCGGTTCGTGTGCTATTGCAATCTTTGCATAGGCACATCACGAACGCAAACCTCTGCTGCTGTCGTCGCCGAGAAAGCCTCGAGGCCGCACCTGAACCGCCCATCGGCTTCGATGGGTCGCACAGGTGCGGCCTCGAGAATCGCGGCGCGGGCTCAGCTCACTGCTCGGGGTGCACGCGCTGGCCGAACTGCGGGCCGGATTCGTCATCTCCCGGCTCGGCCGAGGAAGAGGCCTTCTCGGCCTCCGCGGCCCTCTGCTCACGAGTGGCCCGGCGCTGGGCGTAGAGCTTGGCGGAGGAGCGGTTGACGCCGGTGCCCTCCCCCAGGGCGGGGTCGTTGGGCTTCTCGATCATCATGAGAGTCGCGCAGACCACCACGGAGGCGATGAACGCGATCCCGCCGATGATCAGGCCCAGGTCCAGCCGCAGACCGCCCTCGGTGCCGCCCGCGCCCACGACCGAGGCGATGCCGAACGCCACGAGCCCCAGGACCGCGGACACCGCCAGGGGCGCCTTCACGTCCGGGGCGCGGCGCGTGGACCGTCCATTGTCTCCAGCCACTGGGCTGTCCTCCTGAAGTCGTCGTCATGCGGGCCCGACGGCGGCCGCTGCGCCTGACGCAGCGGCGGGTCGTCGAGCGGGTGAGCGCTCCCGCGCGAGCGCCGCTCGGGCACCCAGGCGTGCAGGAGGCACACCGTTCCAGTCTACTCCGCGCCGCGCGGGTCCGGATCGGCCCGGACCCCGCCGGAGCGGGACTCATGGCGCAGGGTGAGCCCCGCGAGCAGCAGCAGGACGCCGGAGATGATCGCCGCCCCGCCCACGACGCCCAGGATCGCGTGCGGGCCGAGCCCGGCCACGAGCAGCACGCCGATCGCGGCCGCAGCGGTGACCAGGCCCACGATCTGCCAGTCCTTGGCCAGGGGATGCAGGCCGCGGCGCGATGTGCCCAGCCAGCCCTCCGGCAGACCCACCAGGAACAGCACCACCGAGGCCACCAGCGCCAGCGTCTCGGCGGAGGCGGGGATCATCACCACGGCGACGCCGCCGAGGACCCACATGATCCCGGTCGAGCGCGGCACGGTGGCCAGCCCGCCCAGATCCAGGCTCTCGTGCTCGCGGGAGCGCAGGTCGCCCCACAGCACGCACGCACCCACGCCGGCCATCCACAGCCCGAGCAGCCAGATGCTGAAGCCCAGGCCGGGGTCCGTCACGAAGATCGTGCAGGCGGCGAAGATCAGCGTCAGCAGGGCTCGCACCACGGTGGGCGCGACCAGGCTGCGCAGGGCTGCGGGTTCGTGGGACACGGGCATCAGCTTCCGGGGACGACGGCGGCGGGGGG
>NZ_JALXVH010000030.1 GCF_025149945.1 Kocuria sp. p3-SID1428
GAAGGGGCCGGAAGATGCTCCGGACGAGGCTCAGTGGCCGGCGGGCTTGCTGATGTTGGTCGCAGCCGAGGCCGGCAGGTCCAGCGCCGTCTCGTGCCCGCCGACGGGGCGCGAGCGGGTCTTGGAGGCCATGATCCCGGTGGGCACCAGCAGGGCCGCTCCGTAGACGCCGATGCCCAGCAGGAAGAGCCAGTTCTCGTGGTGGGCGAACAGGTAGAAGCTCACCAGGATGGTGGCCATGGCGCCGATCAGCAGGATCAGGCTGACCGCGCCGGTGCCTTCGCCGGAATGACGGCGGACCTTGCGTCCCTGGGCATCGACAGCCATTGAGTCCTCGTTTCCATGGTGCGGCGCGTGCGGCCGCGATCGTGCGGGTTCCTGACGGCCAGTGTACGTCCTTCGTGCAGCGGCCGCTCCGAGCCCCTGCCCGCGAGCCCAGCCGTGGCCCGCGAGCGCGGCGGCTCAGCCGAGCAGGGCGGCTCCGGCCGAGGCGCCGATGCGCGAGGCCCCGGCGCGCAGCATCTCGACGGCCGCCTCGTGGGTGCGGATGCCGCCAGAGGCCTTCACGCCGATGCCGCGGCCCACGGCCGCGCGCATCAGCTCGACGTCCTGGACCGTGGCGCCGCCGGTGGAGAAGCCGGTGGAGGTCTTCACGTAGTCGGTGCCGCCGGCCACGGCTGCCTCGCAGGCGACGGTCTTCTGGGAGTCCTCGAGCAGGCAGGTCTCGATGATGGTCTTCAGCTGCGCCCCGCCCTCGTGGACGGCCTCGGCCACCGTGCGGACGTCGTGCTCCATGGTGGGGCGGTCGCCGGCGCGGGCGGCCGCGATGTCCAGGACCATGTCGATCTCCTGGGCGCCGTTGCGGATGGCCTCGCGGGCCTCCCAGGCCTTGGCCTCGGGCGTGGAGGCGCCCAGGGGGAATCCGACGACGGTGCACACCAGCACATCCGAGCCCGCCAGGGCCTCGGCGGCACGGGCCACCCACAGTCCGTTGACGCACACCGAGGCGAAGCCGTGCTCACGGGCCTCGGCGCACAGCTGGTCGATGGCCTCCGCGGAGGCCTCCGGCTTGAGCAGGGTGTGATCCACGCGCGAGGCGATGTCCGCGGCGGTGATGTCCGACAGCGAGGAGATGGGCTGGCGCTCGGTGGGGTCGTAGGCGGAGGTCATGTGCTGGGCCTTCCTCATGTGTGGGGGATCCCGCCCTGTGCGGACGGGCAGTGCCTCGGATGCCGCGCGGCGACCTGTGCGCGGCTCGGCGGTCTCTGCTGCTGAGGGTATCGGGCAGCCCCGACGCCGGCTCGCTGAACTCGTCAGTGCGCCTCAGCGCTGCTGCCCGGGTCCCAGGACGTCGCAGAGCTGGTTGATCATGGCGCCCATGCGGAATCGCTCGGGCACCAGGGCGGGGATCCCGGCCTCCTCGAGGGGCTGAGCGGTCACCGGCCCCACAGTCGCCGCGATCACCGCGCGGGCCGATGCGTCCTGCCCCGGGTGGAAGGCCGCGGCGAAGTCCTCGGCCAGTCCCAGGGCGGCGGCTGCGGAGACGAGGGCCTGGGCGCCGGCGGCCGAGGTGAAGGTGACTGCATCGATCCGTCGCGCGCAGACCTCGCGCACGAGTTCGGGCACGGCGCCGGTCTCATCGGCGTCGGCCCATCGGTGCGGAGTGACCGTCAGGATCTGCGCTCCGGCCTCGGCCAGGCGCTGACGCTGGCCCCGATCCGCGAACCCGTTCTCCTGCCAGCCCACCACGGCGCCGCTGAGGCCGCGGCCGTAGGCCTCCTGCAGCAGGTCGACGAGACGGGGCAGGGTCTCGTCGGGGGAGATGCCCGCGTCCTGCAGCCCCAGATTGCGCACGGCCGCCCGTCCCTTGGGCCCGCGCACCCACAGATCGGCCTCAGAGAGCACCTCGAGCGCTTCCTGGGACAGCCCGGCCGCCTCGACGACCTCCCACCACCGCTTGAAGCCGTAGCCCGTGGTGATCACGAACAGCCCCGGGCGTGCGGCCAGCAGGCGGCGCGTGTCGGCAATGACCTGCTCTTCCTGCTCGACGGGCACGAGCTTCAGCGACGGAGCGGCCAGGACCTCGGCCCCGCGACGGCGCAGCGCGCCCATCTGGTCCTCGGCCCGGCGGTGGGCGGTCACCGCGATGCGCCGCCCGGCCAACGGCAGGTCCTTCTGCGCGGTGTCGGGCGGTGCCACGGCCCGGTGCGGGGTGAGCTCGCCGAGCACGCGCTCGCGGTCCTCGGCGGCCAGCGCGGCGACCGGCCCGATCACGGTCACCGCGGGCGAGACCGCCGAGGCCAGGTCTACGACGGCGCTGTCCAGCTGGCCCGTGAGCGTGCGCTGATCGGGGGAGAAGCCCTTCTCCACCACGGCGATCGGCAGCTCGGGGGAGGCCCCGGCGCGCATCAGCCCGCTCACGAGCTGCGGCAGGGTGGAGACCCCCATCAGCACCACGAGGGTGGCTCCGGTGCCCAGCAGCCGCGCGAAGCCGGCCAGCTCGTCGTCGTCGAAGGGCACGTGCCCGGAGGCCACGGTGAAGGCCCGGGAGACCTCGCGGAAGGTCAGTGGGATGCCAGCCGCGCCGGGCACGGCCACGGCGGAGGTGATGCCGGGAACGGTCTCCACGGGGATGCCCCAGGACTCGCAATCGGCGGCCTCCTCCCCGCCGCGGCCGAAGACGTACGGATCCCCGCCCTTGAGGCGCACCACGCGGCGGCCGCGGGAGGCCGCGGTGAGCAGCTGGCGCTGGATCTGCTCCTGGGGCACCGGGTGGTGCCCGGGCCACTTGCCCACGCGCACGATCTCGGCGTGCGGGGCATGTGCCTCGACGACGCCCTGCGGGGCCAGCCGGTCCAGCAGCACGACGTCGGCATCGGCCACGGCCTCCAGCCCGCGCACTGTCATCAGCTCCGGCGCACCGGGGCCGCCGCCCACCAGGGACACGCCCTTGCCGGGTGCGGGCACGACCGAGACCGGCACGGGGCCGTGGACCTCACGGAGCCGCAGCAGCAGCTGCTCCCATGGGGCGCGATCGCCGACCACGACGACGAGTCCCGGTGCCCCGCCTCTGAGGGCCTGCTCGGCAGGGGCCTCGTCGCCGGGTGTCTCACCCGCCTCGGCCGCGGCGCCGGAACCAGCACCGGCGGCACCAGCCGGGCCGGCGACCGCGCGGACCTCGGCGCCGGCGGCGCGCAAGCGCCTGGCCGGACGGGAGTCGTCGTCGGCGCCGAGCAGCAGGAGGCGAACGCCGTCCACAGAGGTGTCGAGAAGCATGTGATCAGCCTAGAACGGCAGGCCGGTCGTCTGGTCCACGCCCCCGGCGGAGTGCGGGTCAGCCCTGGGCGCTCACCGGGATGCGGGTCCCGGAGATCAGCACCGGGCCCGTGCCGTCCTCGGCGGCGGCGATCTCCTCCGGCGTGGCCGGGCGGATCTGCTCGCGCTCGAGCACGTACTGGCGGGCGGAGTCGTCCGAGGCATCCGGGTCGTTGACGAACGGGCGGAACCGGCGCAGGCGCTGCGGGTCGCGCAGGGTCGCGGCCCACTCGTCCTCGTAGCCCTCGACCTGGCGCTGCATGTCCGCCTCCAGGTCGGCGCAGATGCCCAGGGAATCGTCGATCAGCACCGCCTTGAGGTGGACGATGCCGTCGCCGTACTCCTCGTCGAGGTCCTCGAGCCATCGGGCGGTGCGCTGCAGCTTGTCCGCGGTGCGGATGTAGTACATGAGGTAGCGGTCCACGTACTGCACGAGCTCGGCCTCCGAGACGGACTCGGCGAAGACCCTGCCGTGAGCGGGATTCGCCCCGCCGTTGCCGCCCAGATACAGCGTCCAGCCCTCGGGGGTGGCCATCACGCCGATGTCCTTGGACTGGGACTCCGCGCAGTCGCGGGCGCAGCCCGAGGAGCCGATCTTGAACTTGTGGGGTGAGCGCAGCCCGCGGTAGCGGTTCTCCAGGCGGATGCCCATGCCCACGGAGTCCTGCACGCCGTAGCGGCACCAGGTGGAGCCCAGGCAGGACTTCACGTTGCGCAGGGACTTTCCGTAGGCCTGCCCGGATTCGAATCCGGCATCCACGAAGCGCTTCCAGATCTCGGGCAGCTCCTCCAGTCGGGCGCCGTAGAGCCCGATGCGCTGAGCGCCCGTGATCTTGGTGTAGAGCCCGTACTCGCGTCCGACCTCGGCGATCACCGCGAGCTTCTCCGGGGTGATCTCCCCGCCCGGGATGCGCGGGACCACCGAGTAGGTGCCGTCCTTCTGCATGTTGCCCAGGTTGCGGTCATTGGTGTCCTGCAGGGTGCCGCGGCCCTCGTCGAGCACGTAGGCATGCGGCTGCGAGGCCAGGATCGAGGCCATCGTGGGCTTGCAGATCGCGCAGCCGTCCTGACCCCTGCCGAAGCGCTCGAGAGCCTCCGGGAACGTGCGGATGCCGGTGGCGCGCACCGCCGCGTAGAGCTCGGCGCGCGAGAGCTCGAAGTGCTCGCACAGCGCCTTGGAGACCGTCAGGCCCATCTCGGCCATGGTCTTCTCGAGCGTCTTGTGCATCATCGGAACGCACGAACCGCACTGGGTGCCGGCATCCGTGCACTTCTTCAGCTCCGGCACGGACTGGTGGCCGTCGCGCACGGCCTGGCGGATCTCCCCGAAGGGCACACCGTTGCACGAGCACAGGATGGCGTCATCGGGCAGCTCGGTCTCGGGGGCGTCGCCGCCGGCCGCGGAGAGGTAGCGAGCCGGCTCGGCCGGCAGCGGTCGGCCCTGCAGGGGGCGCAGGGCGTCGTAGGGCTCGGCATTGCCCACGAACACGCCGCCGATCAGGGTCTCGCGGTCCTCGGCCACCACGAGCTTCTGATAGATCCCGGCCACCGGATCGGAGTAGTCGACCTCGATCGCCCCGGGCGTGGTCGCGTAGACGTCGCCGAAGGAGGCCACGTCCACGCCGGCGAACTTCAGCCGGGTCGAGGTGTCGAAGCCGGAGACCTCACCGTCCCCGCCGTGGAGGCGATCGGCCACGACCTCGGCCATCTTGTTGGCAGGGCCCACCAGGCCCCAGGTCTGGCCCAGGATGTGCGCGACCTCGCCGATGGCCCACACGTGGGCCACAGAGGTGCGGCAGGCCTCGTCGACGACTACGCCGCCGCGCGGGTCCAGATGGAAGCCTGAGCGCCGCGCCAGGCCGGAGCGGGGGCGGATGCCCACGCCCAGGATGACCATGTCCGCCTCGAGCCGGCGCACCACCGCCTCGGGGCCGGGGCCGTCGGCGACGTTCACGCCGATCACGTTCTCCTGCTCGTCCAGCTCCACGCCCTGGATATAGCTCGAGCACTGCACGTCCAGGCCCTGCTCGCGCATCAGCGAGTTGACGGCCAGTCCGCCCTCGCGGTCCATCTGGGTGCACAGCAGGAATTCTGCGACGTCCAGGATGGTGGCCTCCGCACCCAGATCCAGAAGCCCGGCGGCGGCCTCCAGACCGAGCAGACCGCCGCCCACGACCACCCCGCGCGGGGCGCGCCCCAGCTTCTGCTTCAGCTGCTCGACCTCGGCCACGATGCCGCGTACGTCGTCGATCGTGCGGAAGACGTGGACCCGGTGGGCGCCCGGGATGTTCAGGGTAGCGGCGTTCGAGCCGGTGGCCAGCACGAGCTCGTCGTAGGCGAAGGTCTCGCCGCTGCGGGTGAGCACCGTGCGAGCCTTGACGTCCAGCTCGGCGGCGCGCTGGCCCGAGCGCAGCTCGATGCCCGGTGTCTGCCACATCTGCGGATCGCCCAGCGTGAGGTCGCGCTCGGCGTCCACGAACAGCTTCTCCAGGGCCACGCGGTCGTACGGGGTCCATTGCTCCTCGGAGAGCACCGTGATCGTGTCCTGGCCGAGCCCGCGCTTGAGCATGGACTGCACGAAGCGGTGAGCGGCGGGGCCGCCTCCGATGACGAGGATCCGGCGTCCGGTCGAGGTGTCCTGGGCGGTGGTCTCTGACATGAGTGGCTTCCTTCGCATCGCGGGTGGGCTCGCTCCGATCAGACCACGCGCCCCCGGGCAAGGAGGACCTCAGTTGCCTTCAGATGCTGCGGGACCTGCGCGCGGCAGCGGCCTGCGGGTACGGTTCACGACAGGGCCGCGCCGAGCTCGCGGCGCCCTTCGAGACCTCCTGCGGAGGGCTCGCACACCGGGCACGGCGCTCGCCGCGCCCGAGGACCCAGGCAAGGAGCCGCATCATGAGCGCCACGACCGCCGTCGAGATATGCCGCCTCGAGGACCTGGAGACCGGCTGGGGCGAGGTCGCCCTGGTCGAGGGCCGCCAGGTGGCCGTCTTCCGGCTGCCGGACGACACCGTGGCCGCGGTGGATCACGCCGATCCCCGCTCGGGCGCGCTCGTGATCGCCCGCGGGATCGTGGGCGCCACGCTCGACGGGACCCCCACGATCGCCTCCCCGCTCTACAAGGAGGTCTACGACCTGCGCACGGGCCAGTGCCTCACGACCGATGCCTACGAGCTGCCCGTCCACGACGCGACCGTCTCCCCGCAGGGCCGGGTCGTCGTGGCGCTGCGCCCGTGAGCGCGCGGGGCGCCGGAGCCCCTGGACCCCGGTCCGAGGTCGACCCCGTCCTGCTGCTGTGCGCGCACGGCTCGCGCTCGCCGACGGCTCAGCGCGCCACGGCACGGATCACCGAGCAGGTCGGGCGCCTGCTGCCGGGAACCGAGGTGGTCGAGACCTGGGTCGACGTGCAGACCCCGGATGTCGCTCAGCGATGCGCCGAGCTGGCTGATCGCCCGGTCGTGATCGTGCCCCTGCTGCTGTCCGCCGGCTATCACGTGCGCCACGATCTTGAGCTGGCCGTGCACGGGCGGCTGCACCATGTCGTCGTCGGTGCTCTGGGACCGGATCCGCGGCTCTCCACGCTGCTCGCGCGCCGGCTGGCGGAGGCTGAGCAGGAGCCCGTTGCGGCCGAAGACGGCCACGCCGCGGCCGGGGCAGGAGAGCGCAGCGAGGATCCGGTCGTGCTGATCGCCGCCGGTTCCTCCGACGCGCGCGCGGTGGCCGATGTCCGCGCCCAGGCGCAGGATCTCGCGGGGCGTCTGGGGCGCCCCGTGGAGACGGGCTTCGTCTCGGCCGCGCAGCCATCGGCGCCGGAGGCCGTGGAGGCGGTGCGGAAGCGGACGGGGCGGCCGGTCACGGCGGCGTCGTTCCTGCTGGCGCCGGGGCAGTTCCACGACCGGGCCGCGGACGCCGGAGCCGAGCGGATCTCGGCGCCGCTGCTCGTCGAGGACGCAGTGGCCGAGGAGATCCTGGAGATCGTGCTGCAGCGCCGGCAGGAGGGCCTGCGACTGCTGGCCTCAGGCGGGCGCTGAGCCCGGGCGGCGGCAGGTGAGTGCGCTCAGTCGTCGTCCTTGTCCGAGGCGGCGGAGTCCTCCCGCTCGACCTGGACGATGGGCATCATCCCCGTGCGGGCCTGCTCATTGCGCTGGCTGCGCTGCCGGCCCAGCCGACCCTTGTGCACCACGATCCGCGGCCTCTTGGCGCTGGCGGTGCGGGCCAGCTGCCGCCCTGCGGAGCCGACATCCCAGCCGCCCTGACCCGGAAGCGTCCACCCCAGGGTGCGCGTGAGCACGGTCAGCAGGGCCGCCAGGAGGATCGCGGCCCCCATGCCCCAGTTGGGTCGACCCAGCTCCCACGCGGCCGCCATGGTCAACGCGCTGGCGAACGCAGTGGTGGCCGTGAGGGTGTTGCCGCCGAAGATGCCGGGGACGCGGCCGATGCAGACATCGCGCACGGCGCCGCCGCCGACCGCGGTGATCATGCCCAGCATGATCGCCGGGATCCAGCCCAGCCCGGCGGCCAGTCCCTTGGAGGCGCCGGTGGCGGCCCAGCAGCCCAGGGCCAGCGCATCCGCCGCCGAGAGGGCCCGGTGCATCCAGCGGCCTTTGATCGGGAGGTTGAAGATCAGGCCCGTGCCGATCAGCGCGGTGATGAGGTAGGTCGGATCGCTGAGGGCCACCGGCCTGCCGTTCTGGAGCAGGACATCGCGGATCATGCCGCCGCCCAGCCCGGAGAGCACGGCCAGGACCAGGAAGCCGATGATGTCCAGCTTCAGGGAGCGGGCGATCGCTCCGCCGAGCACGGCGTTGACGAACACCCCCGCCAGGTCGACAGCGCGGAATACCGCCTCAGGGTCCAGCAGCTGCACGACCGCCTCCTCGTCGGGATGCCGACACGACAACGGGCCGCGGTCTGCGGCCCCGCTGAGGCTATCAGCGCGGCGCGGGGCGACAGCGCGCAGGGGCTGCGGCTCAGGCGCTGCGCACCGGCTGCTGCTCGAGCCAGGTGTCGAACGGGGTGGTCTGCTCGCCGAAGACCTGGAAGTAGGTCGTCGGGTCGGCGATCTCGCCGTGGGCCTGCATGAGTCCCATGGTGTCCAGGGCGCGGGTCAGCCCGCCCTTCATGAACAGGCGATTGACGGGGCTCATGAACCACAGCGGCATCACGGTGACCTTGGCCCCGGGGCGGGTGGCCTCCAGGTAGCGGCGCAGCGCGGACTTCAGCGTCATGGGCTCGCGACCGGTGACCTCGAAGACGCGGTCCTGGGCCTGCGGCATGGCGTAGCTGCGCGCGATCGCATCCATGAGGTCTGCGCTGATGATGGGGTGGAGGGTGTGCGGCTGCGAGCCCAGCAGCATGCCGCGCCCGTTCTGCACGAAGGACTCGAGGGTCTCGGCGAAGAAGGCCGGCCGGAAGACGGTCGCCGGTGTGCGCGCGGCCAGCAGGTGCTGCTCGGCGCGGACCTTGGCTCCCTCGCCGGGGTGATCGGCGAACTCGGGGCGGGCGTACATGCCGGAGATCATCGAGATCCGGGTGATGCCCAGCTGCCCGGCCGCCCGTGCCACGTGCCGCACGCCCTCGTCCTCGACGGCGCGGATCTGCTCGGGATCATTGCCTCCGCTCAGGGAAAGGTGCACGGCCTCGGCGCTCTCGAGCGCCCCCGGCAGGGTCTGCGGGCGCGTCACATCGGCCACGCGGGCCTCGACGCCGGCCGGCAGGTCCGTCTGCCGGCCGCGGGCCACTGCCAGGACGCGGTGGCCGCGGGCGGCGAAGACCTCGACGGCGCTGCGTCCGAGCTGCCCGGTGCTGCCGATCACGGCGATCGTGCGCGGAGCTCCGGAGGCCCGCGTCTGCGGGTCCTGCTGCGGGGCGGGCGTGCGGTCCGTGCGATCCATGTCCTGTCCTCCTGGTGGGGTGCGGCGGCCGTGCGGAGGCCGAGATCCCCTTCATCGTGGGGCACCGGCCTGGGAGGGCGCGCGGCGCGGGCGGGGATGTGACGGGGCGTGTCCGGTCCGGGCGAGACGGGGTGTCCACACTCCTGGGGGATCACGTTCCCCGCTCGGGGGACAATCACGCCGCGAAAATGCACTTAAGACTGGACGCAGGCCCGTGACGTGCCACGATGAATACTCGAGTTCGGCAGTGACCGGAACCTCGCGCCGCGCGAGCCCACCTGATCCAGGGCGATGACCGCGGTGCGACGTCCGCGCCGGGACCGCCCGCGAACAACGGCGCCCCTGGGAAGGGTGCGCCAGGCGGGCGCGGCGCGGAAGCCGGTGAGGCTGCGGGCTCGACGGGCAGGCGCAGTCGATGCGTGCAGTGCATCGGTGCCCTCTCCGTGCCGCACGGCGGTGGAGCACACCGCTCGAGCAGGACCACAGGCCAGAGGGAGGCTGCAGCATGGCTGGACAGGCAACAGCGCTCGAGGGACAGGGCGCCGGCATGCACGCGACGGGGGCGGTGGCACGAGCACGGATCACCGGCGTCGGCGGCTACCAGCCCGGCGAGCCCATCGGCAACGACGTGATCGAGGAGCTGGCCGGCGAGCTGCCGGCCGAGGTCCTGGAGGGGCTGTCCATCCAGCAGCGCTTCTGGCTGATCGACCCGCGCACCGGCGAGCACCGCGAGTCCAACGCCGACATGGCGACCAAGGCCGCTCGTCGCGCCCTCGACTCGGCGGGACTGGTCCCGGAGGACATCGACGGCATCATCCTCTCGACCGGAACCCCCGAGTACACGCTGCCGCCCACGGTCGGCTACGTGCAGGAGCAGCTGGGGCTGGAGAAGGTCGCGACCATGGAGCTGCGCTCGGCCGGTGCCGGCGCGGTGCAGGCACTGGAGATCGCGCGCATGCAGATCGCGGCCGGCACGCGGCGCCGCGTGCTCGTGATCGGCTCGGAGTGCATCTCCCCGGTGCTGGCCGGGACCTACCTGGCCATGCCCAAGGAGAAGATCCGCATGCGCGACCGCGTGCCGATCTACATGTTCTCCGACGGCGCCGGCGCCATCGTGGTCGAGGCCTCCGACGACGAGTCGAAGGGCCTCGAGCCCGGGGCCGAGCAGGCCATCGGCGGGAACCGCAAGCCCGGCATCCACGCCGTGGGCGGAGGCACGTTCAAGCCGCTCGTGGAGCAGCAGCGCACCAAGCGCCTGGTCGATCTGCGCGTGGACGTGGTCGGAGCAGGCGAGTTCACCCCCGTGATGGTCCTGGAGGCGCTGTCCGGGACCCTGGCCGCCGCCGGGGCGACACCGGCCGATCTGGACTGGTGCCTGATCCCCGAGGGCAATGTGGGCTGGCTGCTGGACTCCATGGAGGAGCAGGGCACGCTCAACGCCGACTTCAAGGCCCTCGAGGGCAAGGTCTTCGACAACCTCGCCGACACCGGCGCCTGCGGCTCGGCCGCCGTCCCGCTGTTCCTCGATCACGCCTGGCGCTCGGGCATGATCGAGGTCGGCCAGCGCGTCAGCCTGATCGGCGTCGAGGCCACCAAGTGGATCTGGGCCGGGATCACTCTGGACTGGACCGCGCCGGCTCCTGCGAGCACCGGGCGCGACGCATGAGCGCCCGCCACGATGCGATCGTGATCGGCGCGGGCCTGTCCGGGCTCAGCGCCGCAGCCCTGCTGGCCCGAGTCGGGCTGGACGTCGTCGTCCTGGAGAAGGCCGACGGCCCCGGCGGCTGCGCCCGCTCCTTCACCCGCGACGGCTTCACCTTCGACCCGGCCGTCCACGTGACCGTGGAGGCGCGGCCGGAGGCCTATATCGGCCTGCTGCTCGAGCACCTGGGCGTGGCCGATCAGGTCGTCTTCGAGCGCTTCGGCGAGATCTACCGGGTGGATCTGCCGGGCTTCTCGATGGTCGCCCCCACCGGGCGCGAGGACTTCCTGGCCGCGCATCAGGACGCGTTCCCGGCTCAGGCCCGCGGCCTGGCCGAGCTGTTCGAGATGCGCCGCGAGCTCTACGAGCAGACCTCGTCCATGCCGCAGCGCCTCGATCTCGCCGAGGACATCGAGGCGGTCATGGCCCGCGTCCCGCGCGTGCTCGAGCACCGTCGTTCGACCGTCGAGTCGGCCAGCGCGCCGTACCTGGACGACGAGCGCGCCCGCGCCGTCATGGGAGCGATCTGGCCGTACCTGGGCTCGAGCCCCGACCGGCTGTCCTTCCTGCTGTTCAACCAGATGCTCGAGACCTTCCACACCGGCGGATGGTTCCCGCGCGGCGGCTTCCAGTCCCTCGTGGATGCGATCGTCTGCGGGCTGGAATCGGCCGGCGGCACGCTGCGCACCGGCGCCGAGGTCACCCGCGTGCTCAGCGCCGACGGCGCCGTGACCGGCGTGGAGCTGGTCGACGGCGAGCAGATCCTGGCCGAGACCGTGATCGGCGCCTCCGACGGAACCGCGCTGCTGGCAGAGCTCGTGGGCTGGGACGCCCTGCCCGCGTCCTGGAAGCGGCGCGTGGAGCGCTACACGCTGGCCCCTTCCGCCGTGACGCTGTTCGGCGGCTTCGACGGCGACCCGCAGCAGCTGGGCATGGTCGACGAGAACATCGTCTTCCGCCACTGGGACCACCGCCGGACCTGGGCCGAGCTGCAGGACGGGCGCCCCGGCGGGCTCTGGGCCTCGGTGCCCACCCTGGTGGATCCCGGCATGGCCCCGGCCGGGAGGCACTCGGTGACGATCACCGGCCTGGTGCCGGCCGAGCTGTCCCGGGACTGGTCGGCGGCCAAGCCCGAGCTGGCAGAGGACATGATCGCCGCCGTCGAGACGGCCTTCCCGGGATTCCGCGACGGATTCGACCTGATGGAGACCGCCACGCCGGCCACCTACGCGCGCTGGACGGGCAACCGCCGGGGAGCGGCCTACGGCTGGGAGAACACCCCGTCGCAGACCGCCTCCAAGCGCCTGCCCCACGTCACCCCGCTCAAGGGCCTGCTGCTGGCGGGGCACTGGTCGGAGGAGGGCGAGTCGTCGCTGCGGGCCCTGACCTCGGGCCGAGCCGTCGCCGAGCTGGCCGCCGAGCGCCACGGGCTCCCCGGGGCCGTGCCGTCGTTCGGCGGGCCGTCGTCGCTGCGCGAAGCCGCTCGGGCCGGTTCCTGAAAGAGCCGGACCCGAAGCACATGTCAGCTGCAACCGAGAGGAATCAGATGAGCGAGCAGAACCAGACCGAGGGCGCCGGGCGCCGGGCCGCCCTGGTCACGGGCGGCTCCCGCGGCATCGGCGCCGCGCTGAGCCTGCGCCTGGCCCAGGACGGCTTCGACGTGGCGGTCAACTACCGCTCCGGCGCCGAGGCCGCGCAGGAGACCGTCGAGCAGCTCCGCGAGCTCGGCGTGGAGGCGATCGCCGTGCAGGGCGATGTGGCCGACCTCGAGCAGATGAAGGCCGCGGCCGCCCGCGCGATCGAGGCCTTCGGGCAGCTCGACGTGGTCGTGAACAACGCCGGGATCTCCAAGGACGTGCTGATCTCGTCGATGCAGACCGAGGACTGGCGCTCCGTCATGGACGTCAACTTCGGCGGCGTCTTCAACGGCACCAAGGCCGTGCTGGAGCACTTCATGTCCCGCGGCACCGGCTCGATCATCAACATGTCCTCCGTCATGGGCGAGCGCGGCTGGGTGGGCGAGGCCAACTACTCCGCCTCCAAGGGCGCGATCAACGCCTTCACCCGCTGCTCGGCCGTCGAGCTGGCCCGCTTCGGCATCCGCGTCAACGCCGTGATGCCCGGCTTCGTGCCGACCGAGCTCGTCGAGGAGCTCGTGGCGAAGTCCGGCGCGGGGATCAAGAGGCAGCTGCCCATGCGCCGGTTCGGCGCTGTGGAGCAGATCGCCGGCGTCGTGTCCTTCCTGGCAGGCGAGGACTCCGCCTACATGACCGGCGAGTGCCTGGCCGTCGACGGCGGCGCCGCCGCCCAGCTCGGCCTCGGCCGGCCCAAGTGACCCGCGCCGACCGGCGCGCCGCGAACCACCCGACCACCCCGAAGGATCCGCCGAGCATACCGCTCGGACCGACACACAGAAGGAGAGCGCAATGACCGCTTCGATCGCTGAGACCAACACCGAGCTCTACGAGAAGGTCCGCGACTGCGTGGCCGAGGCACTGGCCCTGGACCTGGACGAGATCTCGCCCGAGTCCACCCTGCTCGACGAGCTGGGCGCCGAGTCCATCGACCTGCTCGACATCCTCTTCCGCATCGACCGCGCCACCGGCGTGAAGATCCAGTCCGACGAGCTGGCCAGCTACGTCCAGGGCGGCATCCCCGACGAGGAGTTCGGCGACGAGGACGCCGACGTCATCACCCCCAAGGGCATGGACCAGCTCAAGAAGGTCATGCCGCAGATCGCGGAGAAGGACCTCGACGGCAAGCTCTCGCCCGAGGACGTCATGAGCCACTTCACCGTGGCGAACCTGACCGAGCTCGTCGCCTCCCGGGCCTGATCATGACGGTCCGGGAACCGCAGGCTGAGCTGGTGCGGGTGGGCGTGGACCTCGTGGAGACCGAGAAGCTCGCTCGCCTCGCCGAGCGGTTCCCGGACCGCCTGCCGGATCTGTTCACCGCCGCCGAGCTGGCCTACGCGCTGCGCGGCGGACGGCGCAGCGGTGAGCGGCTCGCCGCCCGGTTCGCCGCCAAGGAGGCCGCGTTCAAGGCCCTGGGCACCGGCATGAGCCGGGGCGTGGGCTGGACGGAGATCGGCATAGAGCGCGAGCTCAGCGGCCGGCCCCGGCTCGAGCTTACCGGGCGCGCGGCGGCCACCGCCGGCCGGCTGGGCCTCACCGGTGCGGACGTGAGCCTCTCGCACACCCGTGACTATGCGATCGCCCACGTCGTCCTCTACGCGGCCGTCTCCGAACGCGGCACGACAGCGGCGCCGGCACCGCCCTGCGGCCCGAGCCGCTGGGGCGCCCCGGAGCCGCACGCGCCGGCCGCGACCACCACCAGCTGACACACCACCGTCAGGAGCACTGATGAGATTCCACCTCGTGGATCGGATCGAGGAGCTGAGGCCGCACGAGTCGGTGCGCGCCGTCAAGGCGACCTCGCTGGCCGAGCCCTACTGGCAGGGCGAGCCGCCCGTGATGCCGCCGAGCCTCGTGCTCGAGAGCATCTGCCAGGCCGGCACCTGGCTGATCATGGGCTCGACCGAGCTGACCCGCCGCGCGGCGCTGCTGCAGGTGGGCGAGCTGCGCACCCACGGGCTGGTCCGTCCCGGCCAGCGCCTGGAGCTCACCGGCACGGTCGTGAGCTGGACCGAGGAGATCGCCGTGCTCAGCGGCCGCGCCGCGGCCGACGGCGAGCTGGTGCTCGAGGCCGAGGACATCATGTGCTCGCTCATGGACGCCGAGACGCTGCAGGACCGCGAGACCTCGCGGCGGCTCTACGAGACGCTGGTGCGCGCATGAGCCCCGCCCAGACCGCCCGCCGCCGCGTGGTGATCACCGCCGCCGGTGCCGTGACGCCGCTGGGCCTGGACGCCGAGTCGACCCTCGAGTCCCTGGTGGCCGGTCGCAGCGGCGTCCGGGAGATCACCCAGTTCGACGCCTCGACCTACCCCGTGCGCATCGCCGGCACGGTGCCCGTGGAGGATGCCCGCACGCTGGTGCCCGACGTCGCCGAGGCCGAGCTGCTCTCCCGGCAGGGAGCCTTCGGCGTGGCCGCCGGGCTCGAGGCGCTGCGCCGCTCCGGGCTGCCCGCCGCCCGCGACGAGGACGAGGCCGACCGCCGCACCGTGGTGGTCGGAGCCACCGCCGGCCGTCCCGACCTGCAGGAGATGGCCGAGTTCTTCCACCGGGTCAAGTCCGAGCTGCCCCTGCACAGGCCGCTGATCGAGGACGTGCTGCGCCGAGACCAGAACATCCCTGCCGCGGTGCTGGCCCGAGAGGCCGGCTTCCGCGGAGCGGTGGAGTCCGTCTCGACGGCCTGCACCGCCTCCGGGCACGCGATCGGCGAGGCCTTCCGCCAGATCCAGGAGGGCGAGGCCGATGCGGCCCTGGCCGGCGGCTACGACTCGCTCGTGACCTGGCTCGACGTCCTGGGCTTCTCCCTGCTGGGAGCGCTGACCAAGGACCACGCCGATGAGCCCGAGCGCGCCTCCCGGCCCTTCAGCGACGACCGCTCGGGCTTCGTGCTCGGCGAGGGCGGGATCATGCTCGTGCTCGAGGAGCGCGAGTCCGCCCTGCGCCGCGGCGCCCCGATCCTGGGCGAGATCGCCGGCTACGCCGCCACCATGAACGCCTACCGCATGACGGATCCGCCGCCTCCCGGGGGAGGGGTGACCCAGTGCATGGTCCAGGCGGTCGCCGACTCCGGGATCCCGGCCGAGCGCATCGGCTACATCGCCGCGCACGGCACCTCGACCCCGGGCAACGACGTCAGCGAGTCGCAGGCTGTGCGCGAGGTCTTCGGCGCCCACGCCGATGAGCTCGTGATGACCTCTGTGAAGTCGATGAGCGGGCACCTCACCGCCGCGGCCTCTGCGCTGGGCACGCTCGGAGCCCTGGGGGTGCTGGCCGATGGCCGCGTCCCGCCCACGATCAACCTGGAGAACCCGGATCCGGACTGCGACCTGGACTACGCTCCGCAGCCTGGCCAGGTCCTGGACACCGACGCCGTGCTCGTCAACGCGTTCGCCTTCGGTGGCACGAACGCCTGCACGGTGATCACCCGCCACGTCGACGACGCGGCGCGGCCCGCCCGACCCGCCGATGAGGAGGCCGCACGATGACGCAGCGCAGCACCACCCGCATGCCTCAGCTCACCGGCGTGGACCGGGTGACCGAGCTCGTCCCGGGCGTGAGCGCCCGCGGCGTGCGCGGGGTCGGCGGGACCATGGACCTGCTGGACGACCACTTCCCGGACTTCCCGGTGCTGCCGGGCGTCCTGCTGCTGGGCTCGCTGGCCGAGCTCGCGTCGGTCGTCGAGGAGCCGACGATCGACGAGACCGCCGAGGCCGCGGCGCCGGCGCTGCAGCTGGGCGGGGCCACCCGCGTGCAGTTCCGCACCTTCGTGCGCCCCGGCGACGTCCTGCAGCTGGAGGTCAAGCGCACCGGTGAGAAGACCTACCGCGCCTCGGCCTCGGTCGAGGGCAAGTCCGTCATGAAGGTCAACGCGCTGCGCCTGGAGCGCGTGGCCCCGATCGGCGCGCCGGATGCGCGCGGGACCGTCGACGGCGCCGACAGCACCGGACAGGGAAGCGAGGCCGGCGCATGAGCGACGTCGTCATCACCGGCATCGGCGCCGTCACGGGCCTGGGACACAGCGCCGAGCAGAACTGGGAGGCGCTGCTGGAGGGACGCAGCGCGGTCGCCCCCACGCAGTCCTTCGACGCCTCGTCGCTGGACTGCCGCGCCAGCGCGGAGGTCGCGGAGCTGCAGTCGGCGCTGAAGCCGCTCGTGGACCGGCGCATGCTGCGCAACATGATCCGCAACGACCGCCTGGCCGCACTGGGCGCCGTGCATGCCGTCCGCGATGCGGGCCTGGAGGGCCAGCTGGAGCAGGCCGGGGTGTACCTGGCCAGCGCCAAGGAGATCTCCGAGCCGGACAAGGTCATGGACGCCGTGCTGCTGGCCCGCGACGAGGACGGCTCGGTCGACTACCAGGTCATAGGCGCCGAGGGCGCCGCCGACTTCTACCCGCTGTTCTACGTCGAGGGCCTGCAGGCCGCCTCGCTGTTCTACATCTCCAAGGTGCTCGAGATGAAGGGCACCAACGCCTACGTCTCGGGCGCCGCCGAGGCCGGGATGTCCGCCCTGGGCATGGGCCTGCGCGCGATCCGCCGGGGCGAGGCCGAGGTGGTGGTCGTCGGGGGCTTCGACGACGCTACGTCGTGGTGGAACCAGTCCAAGTACCAGGACTGGGGACTGCTGCAGCACGGGCAGAACCAGCCGCACCCGTTCGCCGCTGAGGGCGCCGGCACGGTGCTCGGCGAGGGCTCGGTGTTCCTGGTGCTCGAATCCTCCGACCACGCCGCCGCCCGCGGGGCCCGTGTCTACGCGGGGCTGGAGGCCGTGTCCTCCCGCCAGGACAGCGCCAGGGTCTTCACGCCCCTGGCCGACGGCGACGGACTGGCCCGCGCCGTGCGCGCCGCGCTGGCCGGGGCCGGGATCGACGGTGAGCAGATCGCAGCCGTCGTGGCCGAGGGCACCGCGACCGCTGATGGCGACGACCGCGAGGTCCAGGCGCTGAGCGAGGCGCTGGGCGCTGCCCGTCCGGCCGTGACGGCGGTGAAGGGCGCTGCCGGGCACACGACGGCGGCCTCCGGGCTGCTCAACGTGGCCGTGGCCGCGCTGGTGCTGGAGGCCGGGACGGTTCCGGCGATCGTCGGGACGGCCGCCGAGCAGGCAGGCGAGCCCGAGCTCGATCTCGTGCTGGGCAGCGCCCGGCCGCTGCCGCTGTCCGACGACGGCCCTTCCGGTGCGCTCGCACTCGCCCAGGGCTTCCAGGGCCAGTCCGGCGCAGCCGTGCTGCGCCGCGCCCAGACCTCGCGCGCCGCCGGGACCGGCGCCGCCGACCAGACCGCAGACCAGGGGGAACGATCCGAATGAACCAGCAGCACGCAGCAGCTCAGCCCCGTCCCGTCGTGGTGGCCGTGGGCGCGGTGACCTCGCAGGGCCGCGGCGCCGAGGCCACCTGGGAGGGCGTGCGCGACGGCAGCGTCGCGATCCGCACCGTCCAGCGTCTGTCCACCGAGGGCATCCGCACGGACATCGCTGGCGAGGTCGCCCCGCTGGACAAGCCCGCCGATCGCGCCGGCTACCCCGAGGGCTACGACGATCCGGCGCTGGACTTCGCGCTGATCGCCGCCGAGGAGGCCATGGCCGCAGCCGAGGGACTCGGCATCGAGCCGGAGCGCTGGGGCCTGGTCCTGGGCACCTGCAACGCCGGGCTTCTCTCGGTCGAGCAGTGGTACCTCGACGAGCGCGCCGGGCGCGAGGGCAAGGGCGAGGCTCTGGCGTACTCGACCCCGCAGGGCCTGGCCGAGGCCGTGGCAGGAGCCCACGCCATCCGCGGCCCGGTCCTGTCGCTGAACACCGCCTGCGCCGCCGGCGCCAACGCGGTGGGCTATGCCGCCGAGCTGATCGCCGACGGTCGCGCCGATGCCGTGCTCACCGGTGGCACCGATGCCCTGTCCGATGTGCTGTTCGCCGGGTTCAACTCGCTCGAGTCGCTGTCGCCGGAGCCGGCCAAGCCGTACTCCGCCGACCGTCAAGGACTTTCGCTGGGCGAGGGCGCGGCCATGATGGTGCTCGTGCGCGAAGACCTGGCCGAGCAGCTGGGCCTGGAGGTCCTGGCGCAGTTCGCCGGGCTGGGCCTGTCCGCCGACGGCTACCACCCGACCGCCCCCGAGCCCGAGGGCCGCGGCGCGGCCCGGGCCATCCAGGAGGCGCTGCGCCAGGCCGGGGTCTCGGCCTCCGAGGTCGGCTACCTGAACTCCCACGGCACGGGCACCGCCAAGAACGACCCCGCCGAGACCGCCGCCATGCGACGGGCTCTGGGGGAGGACCTGGACCAGATCCGGGTGTCGTCGACGAAGTCCATGATCGGGCACCTGCTGGGTGCGGCCGGGGCCTCCGAGGCCATGGTCACGGTCAAGGCGCTGCAGACCCAGACCGCGCCGCCCACCGCCGGGCTCGTGACCCCCGACCCGGTCTGCGACCTGCGCCATGTGCCGATCGAGGCGCAGCCGATGGAGACGAACGCGGCGATCTGCAACAACTTCGCCTTCGGCGGGGCGAACGCCTCGCTCGTGCTCACCCGCGATCATGAGGACACGCGCCTGCCGGTCAGCGATCGCCGGGTCGTCCTCACGGGTCTGGGCGCGGTGACCTCCGCCGGGGAGACGGTGTCGGCGCTCGAGGAGGCGGTGGCCGCTGGCGAACAGGCCTTCACCGAGGTCGAGGGCCAGCAGGTCGGGCTGTTCACGGCGACCGGCAAGGAGCAGCTGGCCCCCCGCGTGCGCCGGCGCATGGATCGCCTGGCGATCGGCTCGGTCGTGGCCGCGCAGTCCGCGCTCGAGCACGCCGACCACACCGCAGGCGAGCGCACCGGCATCATCCTGGGCACCGAGATCGGGCCCATGGACGTCATGGAACGCTTCGCCCAGCCCCTGTTCGACGAGGACCCCTCCGCGGCCAACCCGGCGCTGTTCCCGAACACCGTCTACAACGCCGCCGCCGGCCAGGTCGCCATGAACCTGGGCTGCGTGGGACCCACCACCACGCTGACCGCGGGCCGCACCGCCGGGGCGCTCACGCTGTCCATGGGTGCCCAGGAGATCCGCCGCGGCCGAGCCGAGGCGATCCTGGGCACCTCCGCCGAGGCGCTGACCCCGGCGGTCGTGCGCGGGCTGCTCGATCTGGGGCTGTTCGACGGCGGCGACTGGCACGCCGCCGAGGGCGCTGCCAGCGTGCTGATCGAGGACCGCGAGGCCGCCCTCGAACGCGGTGCACAGCCGCTGGCGGAGCTGCTGGGGACCGGCATGGCTTCCGACGGCCTGGGCGTGGGCTCGGTATCGGCCGAGGGCGAGGGCCTCGAGCGGGCGATCCGCGACGGGCTGGAGCGCGCCGGGGTCTCGGCGCAGGACGTGGAGCACGTGTGGGTCGACCTCAAGGGCGCGGCCGGCTCCGACGCCGCTGCCGCCTCCGCCCTGGGCCGCGTCCTGCCGCAGTCGCAGCGCCATGCCACCCGCCCGGTGCTCGGCGACGCCTTCGCCGTGGGCGGGCTGCTCGACGTGGTCCTGGCCGCCGGGGCGATCTCGCGCGAGGAGGTCCGGGGCCCCGTCGTCGTGACGACCTCCAGTTCGAACGGCTTCCATCTGGCCCTGGTGCTGGGTGCGGCCGAGGCGGATCGCGTTGTCTCCTAAGGCCCGTCCGCTGCCGCAGCTGTGGAGCGCGCACGACCCGGTCCTGGCCTTCGGGAGCCTGGGCCGGGGCGTGCCGCGGATCGTGCACGTCCACGGGCTCGGCGCGCGCTGGCAGGTCTTCAAGCCGGTCATGGCCGGTCTGCAGGAGCACGTGCAGCTGGCCCCCGACCTGCGCGGGCACGGGCTGTCCGGCAGGGTCTCAGGCGACTACTCGGTGGAGGCCATGGGCGGGGACCTGATCGACTTCCTCGTCGCGCACTGCCCCGAGCCGGTCGTGGTCAGCGGGCACTCGCTGGGCGGCTGGGTCGCCATGGCGGCCGCCTCGCGGCGCCCCGAGCTGTTCGAGGCGCTCGTGGTGATCGACTCGCCGCTGCACGCGCGGCGCCCGGACCCGGCGATCACGCAGTCGTACCTCGCGCAGTCGCCCCTGGCCCTGCGCGGGGTCTCGCGCTCGCCCGAGCAGCTGGACCCGGCCGTGCTCACGGCCTATCGCGACGGCGAGTTCGCCGCCCCCTGCCCGGCCGAGGACCTGCTCGTGCGCTTCGACGGACCCGTCGCCCTGCTGCAGGCCGATGAGGCCCGCGGCGGGCTCATGTCCGCCGAGGACGTGCAGAGGGCGCGACAGGCGCACCCGCGCCTGCACCACGTGGCCTTCGACGGCGTCGGCCACGCGGTGCAGGTCGAGGACTCCACGGGACTGATCGAGCAGCTGCGCGGCTTCCTCGAGATCATCGACGAGGGCCGCGGCTCGCACGCCGTCGGCACCGTTCCGGCGAGGGAGCCGGAGGCCGTCGGCAGCAGGGTTCAGGACGCGGGCTCCGGGGCTGCGGCCTCGGGTGCCGCACGGGACGAGGACAGGATCGAGCAGCCATGAGAAGAGCAGAGATCGTGATCGTCGGCGGCGGCATCGCCGGACTGACGGCGGCCAACGCGCTGCAGCAGGCGGGCTTCGGCGTGCGCGTGCTCGAAGCGCGCGAGACCGCCTCGACGGCCGAGCTGGGCGCCGGCATCCACCTGTGGCCCAACGTGATCGACTGCCTGCACCGGCTGGGGCTGGCCGAGCCGGTGATCGAGCGCGGCACGCAGGTCCGCCGCCACCGCTACCTCACCTGGCGCGAGCGCCAGATCGGGACCTTGGACGTCCAGAAGCTGGCCGCCGGCGCGGGCTGCCCGGCCGTCGGCGTGACACGCACGCACCTCTACCAGACCCTGCTGCAGGCGCTGGAGCCGGGCACCGTGCGCTTCGGCATCTCGGTGACCGGCTTCGACCGCACGGATTCCGGTGTCATCGTGCGCACCGGCGACGGCCAGAGCCTGCGCGCCGATGCCGTGATCGGCGCCGACGGCATCCGCTCCGTGATCCGCCGCCAGCTGCACGGCCCCGCCGAGCCGCGCTACTGCGGGCTGACCGCCTGGCACGGCACGACCGACTACCAGCACCCCGAGCTGGTCCCCGGCGACATGGCCATCTACTGGGGCCCCACCGGGCGGATCCTGCACTACCACGTCAGCGACGGCGAGCTGTACTGGCTGGCGCTGCTGCAGGCGCCGCCGCGGTATCCGGACGTGCCGGGAGAGCGTCAGGCCGAGGCGATCCGCCGCTTCCGCGGCTGGCCCGCGCACGTCCAGTCGATGGTCCGCTCGACCCCGGAGGAGCGGATCCTGCGCAACCACATCCTGGACCGTGACCCGCTCCAGCACTGGGGCCGTGGCCGCGCCACGATCATCGGCGATGCCGCCCACCCCATGACCCCGGACATGGCCCAGGGTGCCGGGCAGGGCATCGAGGACGGGCTCAGCGTGGCTCTGGCCTTCCAGCGCGAGGCCACGGTGGCCGAGGCGCTGCGCAGCTTCGAGGACCGGCGCAGGGACCGTGCCAACGGGTTCGTGAAGACCTCCCGGCAGGTCTCCTCGGTCTCGACCTTCACCGCCAAGCCCATGATCGCGGTGCGCAACGAGATCGTCCTGCGGGTGATCTACCGCACGCATCCGTGGGGCACCGCGCAGAAGGAGATCATCCCCGTGCTGTGAGCGGCCCGCCGGCACCCGTGACATCTGTCGGGGGTGCGGGCGGGCAGGACAGCGCACGGGGAGCCGACGGAATCCCCATAGACCCAGCTGACCAGGGCTGGTGTGATGAGACCGGAGGCCTGTGCCGCCACCTCGCACGTCGTCGCCGATACCGGCTCGACGAGCCGACCGACAGTCAACGACCCCATGAAGGAGACCACCATGAAGCCGCTGCGCCGAGGAGCCCGCGCCGCTGAAGGGCTGCTGCTGCTGGCCACGATCGGAATCGAGGCCGGGGGCAACTACGTCCTGGCCCTGACCCGGGGCGAGGCCGAGGGCACCGAGTTCCAGCGCACCTTCGCGCGCTCGGGCCACGGCCACGCCGGATCCCTGGCCACGCTGGGAGCCGTCACCGTCATCCTGGCCGAGCAGACCGAGCTGAAGGGCCCCGCGCTTCAGGTGGCGCGCTGGGCCGTGCCGGCCTCGGCCGTGCTCATGCCGGCCGGATTCTTCCTCTCCTCGAACGGTGAGAACCGCGAGGAGCCCAATGAGCTCTACGTCCTCGTCCAGGCGGGTGCCGTCACCCTGGCGGCCGGGCTCGTGACCCTGGGCGGAGCGCTCGTCGCATCAGCTGTCAAGAGGTGAGGACAGTGCTGGAACGTCGTCGACTGGCCATCATCGGAGCAGGCCCAGCGGGTCTGGCCACCGCGCGCACCCTGCAGGGCAGGGGCTGGGACGTGCACGTCTTCGACGCCCGCCCCACCCTGGAGTCCAGGGACAGCGGCTGCTATGTGCTGTGGTACGCCGGGGTCATGGCCCTGCAGCGCATGGGGCTCATGGACCGGGCGCGGGAGGTGAGCTCGCCGATCACCCGCTTCGAGATGTCCGGTGTCCGCGGCGAGCAGTTCACCACGATCGACACCGTGGCCGAGGGCCGGCAGTTCGACGACTCCGTGCCGATCGCGATCAAGCGCGCCGATCTGGTCAATGTGATCGCCGACAGTTCGCCCGAGATGACTTTCCATCGCGGCACGAACGTGCGCGAGGTCCTCGACACCGCAGGCGGGCCGCGGGTCGTGCTGACCGACGGCACCGAGGAGCGCTTCGACGCCGTGGTGGGCGCCGACGGCATCAACTCCGCGGTGCGGGCGACCCTGCACCACGCGGATCCGCCGCGCCATCCCGGCTACGCCCACTTCTGGGGCATGGCCCAGGCCCCGGTGACCGGTGCGATGCCCGGGACGTTCCGGATCATGCACGGCTCGGCGGTGCGCTTCGCGCACTTCTGGCTCGACGACGAGACCATCGTGTGGTGGTGCGTTCGCCCCTCCGGGCCCTCCCCGGAGGGCGACAGCCTGGGCTCGCAGCTGTCCATGGCCTCGCTGCTGGCCGAGTGGGATCCCGTGGCCGCCGAGCTGGTCTCGCGCACCGAGGTCATCACCCGCCGTGACACGATGGATCAGCCGCCGCTGCGGCGCTGGGGCAGCGCCCGCATCACCCTGGCCGGCGACGCCGCCCACGCCATGACCTTCGACCTCGGCCAGGGAGCGGGCACCGCGCTCAGCGACGGCGTGGTCCTGGGCTCCCTGCTGGCTCAGGACCGCGGCATCACCGAGGCGCTGCGCGCCTACGAGTCCGCCCGCCGGCCCACGGCCAACGTGATCGCCCGGGCCTCGCGCGGAGTCGGCGCCTCGGCGCACCGCCGCGGTATCGGCCCGGCACTGAACGCGCAGTTCCTCAAGCGCTTCGGCCCGGCCGTCACGCCCCGGATCTTCGCCGCCGATGCCAAGGCCCAGCTCAAGGCGCTGGGCCCCGTCCAGCCGCTGAGCGCGGCGCACCAGGAGCACTGATGGGCCGCCACCGAGCAGCAGGACCGGCCGTCGGGCGCCGTCGTCGAGACGACGGAACCCGACGGGCCGCCCGGCCCGACCACGATGAGGCCGCCGAGCCATTCCACCCCACCGAGACCACCCCGATCCCCGAGGAGCGCGAGACCATGACCGACGCCCAGCCCGCCCCGACCCCCGCCGAGCCGTCGCGGCCCGGACTCGACATCGAGCGCAACCGCATGCTGATGGTCGATTACCTCGAGAACGCCTGGAACCGCCAGGACTGGGACTATGCCAAGCGCGCCGTCCACCCCGATGTCGTCTTCCACGACCAGATCCGCGAGGGGCTGCCGCCCGGGCACGAGGGCGTGTTCCAGGCCATGCGCCGCGTGTTCGAGGCCGTCCCGGACTTCCACGTGGAGATCACCGAGATGATCTGCGAGCGCGACCTCGTCACGGTCGTCTTCCACGGCTCCGGCACTCACACCGGCACCTTCATGGGATACCCGGCCACGGGCCGCCCGGTCGTGTTCGACTCGATCAGCATCGTGCGCTGGTCCGATGAGGGCCAGATCATCGAGGGCTGGCAGGAGGCCGATCAGATGGGCATGGCCCAGTCGATCGGCATGATGCCCTCGGGGCCCATGCCCAAGCCGATGGCCTACGCCATGTCCTTCGGCACGCGGCTGTCCGACCGCCTGAAGAAGCGCCGATGACGGCCTCGCTCGTGCTGCTGGTGTCCGGGGCGATCGACCTGGGCGGCGGTCTGCTGCCGGTGCTGGCGGCCGTGCTGTGGGGCTTCGCCCTGGTCATCACGATCATCGTCAACGTGCCGATCAACTTCCGGACGCACTTCTGGCAGGACGACGAGTCGAGGGCAGGCGCCTGGTCCGGCATGCGGCGGCTCTGGGAGATCTTCCAGGGCGTGCGCTCGTGGCTGTTCCTGATCAGCTTCGCCCTGATCTGCGCGCACGTGGCCATCGGCTGATCGCACCTTGCCCGATCCGAACCCGCGCCTGCGCACCCTGCACGACGACACCCTCGAGAGGACCCCTGTGATTCCCTTGCGTCCCGGTGCCCGCCTGGCGGCCGGCATCCTCCTGCTCGCCATCATCGGCATCGAGTTCGGCGGCAACTACGGCCTGTCGCTGATCCTCGATCCCGGCGAGACCACCGAGTTCCAGACGACCTTCGCCCGGGCGGGGCACGGCCACGCCGGCGTGCTCGCGATCCTGGGCCTGATCACGATCTGCCTCACCGAGCAGACCCGCTACCGCGGCGCGGCTCTGCTGCTCGCGCGCTGGTCGGTGCCCGTCTCGGCGATCCTGATGCCCGCCGGCTTCTTCCTGTCCTCCGCCGCCCCAGGCGCCACCGAGCCCAACGGACTGTTCTTCCTGATCTACGCGGGTGCGGCCTTCCTGACGCTCGGGCTGATCATGCTGGGCATCGGGCTGCTGCGCCCGGCGCCGGAGCCGTACGCGGCGGCTGCCTCCGCCCGTACCTCGGGCTAGCCGTGCCGGCCCAGCACGTCAGTCCGCGTGACTCTGCTGCCAAGGACACGCAGAGGGGGCGGTTTCAAAGGGCTGCCGACAAAGACCCAGACATGAGTGTGTCGGTCGGTGCCTCTTGGGAGCAGCCGAGTTCTGCGGTGTGAGGCGCTCAGAGTTCCCATGCCGCAGGTGCGAAGTACGGCCTACGTCAGGTCATCCGTACTGGCAGCCGTCTCCAATGCGTGAAGCGAGACATAGCGCTGTCGCTGTGTGAAGGCCGAGCCGCGACCGGTCGTGCGATGGGGAAGAGCGCTGGGCAGCACCCGATGATCGGCGTCTCCGGGACGGGTCAGGAGAAACACCTGGTACACGCCAGCCGTCCACCGCTCGCAACGCGATGCACGGATCACCCTGGCGATCTTGCGGTCTTCCTTGTCGCCTGCCTCCAGCTCCATCGCGTGCTCCTCGGTCCACGGCACGTTGTCGCGACGGCAGCGGATCAAGGGCACATCAGCCTTGATCTCCTGGTCGGAGTAGAAGGCAAGTCGAGCCACGGGCCGGAACCAGCGCCCGGCCTGGCACACATAGGCTCGCTCCTGCTCATACAGGGGCCATGCGTGCCTTGCCGCAACGACGACCGTATCGATCGGCGTCACCGGGCGCTTGCCGTAGACGTCGGTGGTGCGATCCGTTGCCTGCAGCCACGCCGCCTGCTCGTTGCCGAGGAGCGCCGCCAGCGCGTGGACGCGCTGCACTTCGAAGGGGATGTCCAGTCCGAGCACTGAGTCGTGATGGGCTAGGCGATTGCGGAACTTGCGGATGGCCTCGACGAGGATGGCCGCTTGCTTGCGCGTCCCGTTGCCACCGGGGAAGGCGTGACGAAGCGACAGGCGCCATTGCTCTTCGTATTTGGCCCCGAGCATGCCGGCCCAGAAGCCGAACGACAGACCGGCGACGATCTGGTGCCGCGACTCGCGGTGCTGGGCCCGCAAGCGATCGCGGACTTCCGTCACGCGTCGCATAGCTTCGGCATCAAGCGGCGGCTCACGCAGGAACCAGGGGATGCCGCACTCGTCGTCCCGGTATTGCTGCGCCAGCGCCCGGTCGATGGCGTTGCGCATGAAAACCTCGATGTGGGCGATGAGCTCGTATGCGGCGGAGGACATCTCAGCGCTCCACTTGTAGAGCTCGAGGGCCGCTTCCACATCGTCTCCGGCCTCCCGCAGGTATGGCGCGAACCGAGGGGCGGAAACGGCCGACCGGATGTACAGGGAGGGCGTCGCCGTCGGTCACACGATGATGCTAGCCTGGAACCGAACGCCCCGGTGTCGCCTCTGCTCTGCACGCGCCCGGGGCTTTTCTCGTTCTCGTCTCCAGCCCGCACGAGACGGATGTGCAGCGCATCGAAGCACGTAGGCGCTGGATTCTGCCGGGCAGGGACGCTGTGCTCAGGCGCTGAACAGCGCCTGCAGCTGCTGGGTCACAGCCTCCAGGTGCTCCTGGGCGCGGATCCGGGCCTCGGGAAGCTCCTCCCGGTGCTCGAGGCGCACGACCGTCTCGAGGTAGCACTTGAGCTTGGGCTCCGTGCCCGAGGGCCGCACGATGACCCGGGTCCCGTCCTCGCTCAGCAGGCGCATGCCCTCGGTGGGCAGCAGGTCCGAGTCCGGCTTCGGGTGCGCCAGGTCCTCGACGGAAGCCACAGCGGAGCCCGCGAGCTCGCGGGGCGGATCCTCCCGCAGGGTCGCCATCATCTGAGGGATCAGCTCCAGATCGGCCACCCGGATCGACAGCTGCGACGTGGCGTGCAGGCCGTGGCGCAGGGCGAGGTCGTCGAGCTCGTCGATCAGCGTGCGCCCCTGCGCGGCCGCGGTCCGGGCCAGCTCTGCGATCGCCACGGCAGCGGTGATGCCGTCCTTGTCGCGCACGATCTCCGGGGCGGTGCAGTAGCCCAGCGCCTCCTCATAGCCGTAGACCAGCCCGGGGACGCGGGCGATCCACTTGAAGCCGGTCAGGGTCTCGCGGTGGCCCACTCCGGCGTCGGCGGCCATGCGTCCCAGCAGGCGCGAGGAGACGATCGAGTTCGCCAGGACCGGCGCGGACGGCTGCGCCTCCGCCGTCTCGGAGGGCGATGCCGAGGCGGCCGGATCTGCCGCCTGCGCAGTGCCCGCGGCAGAGGCGGAGCCGACGGTCCCGGCCAGGCGACGCAGGGCGGTCAGCCCGAGAAGGGCACCGACCTCGTCTCCGCTCAGTGCCCTCCAGCCGCCCTCGGCACGGGGGTCCTCCGGGTCGGGGACGGCCGCCGCGCAGCGATCGGCGTCGGGGTCATTGGCCAGCACCAGATCGGCGTCGAGGCTGCGGGCCAGAGACAGCGACAGCGACAGCGCCCCGGGCTCCTCGGGGTTCGGGAACGGCGCGGTGGGGAACTCGGGATCGGGCTCGAACTGCTCCGGGACGGGGTGGATGTCGTGGAAGCCCGCGCGCTCCAGAGCGGCCACGGCGGTGGCGCCGCCCACGCCGTGCATGGCGGTGAGCACGATCCGCGGGGAGGTGCCGGGCTCAGCCTCCGGCTCGACGATAGCCTCGAGGTAGTGACGGTCGATGTCCTCAGGCAGGACCTGCCAGCCGGACTCGGCCAGGTCCAGCTCGCGCAGATCGCCCACGGCCTCGATCCGCTCGGCGATCTGGGCGTCGTGCGGCGGGACGATCTGACAGCCTCGGGCGTCCTGCTCGACGCAGCGTCCGCCCAGGTAGACCTTGTACCCGTTGTCCGCCGTCGGGTTGTGGGAGGCGGTGACCATGATCCCGGTTTCCGCACCGCGATCGCGCACGGCCCAGGCCAGCAGGGGAGTGGGCAGCGGGCGCGGCATGAGCTCGACGCTCAGTCCGGCGGCGGTGAGCACCGCGGCGGTGTCGCGGGCGAAGTCCTCCGAGCGGTGCCGGGCGTCGAAGCCGATCACGGCTCGGGGAGCGGGCTCGGTCCCGGCGATCTCCAGCACGTGGGCGGCGACCCCTGCTGCCGCGCGCTGGACGACCGCGCGGTTCATGCGCATGGGCCCGGCGCCGATCGGGGCTCGCAGACCGGCCGTGCCGAACTGCAGGGTGGCGCTGAAGCGCTGCGCCAGATCGGCCACCGCCTCCCGAGCCTGATCCTCTGGGACCGACGGGTCCTGGGCGCGTTCGAGCAGCCCGCGCAGCTGGTCGCGATCATTCTGATCCGGGTCCTGGTCAATCCAATGGCGCACCGACAGCAGCAGCTCTGCGCCCTCAGCTGCGGCCTGGACGTCGGCGGTGCCGCCCGGGTTCTGCGCGGCGCTCATCGGATCTGCCCTGCGATGCGTGCGAGCAGCTCGGCGATGCGCGGGCCCGCGGCCTGTCCCGCCTCTACGACCTCCTGGTGCGACAGCGGCGTCTGCTGGATGCCTGCGGCCAGATTGGTCACCAGGGACAGACCCAGGACCTCGAGACCCGCGTGACGGGCGGCGATGGCCTCCAGCGCGGTGGACATGCCCACCAGATCCGCCCCGAGCACGCGGGCCATCCGCACCTCGGCGGGGGTCTCGTAGTGGGGGCCGGGGAACTGAGCGTAGACGCCCTCCGGCAGCGACCCGTCCACGGTGCCCGCCAGATCCCGCAGCCGCGGTGAGTAGAGATCGGTCAGATCCTGGAAAGTGGCCCCCTCCAGCGGGGAGCGGCCGGTGAGGTTGAGGTGATCCGAGATCAGCACCGGCGTGCCCGGTGCCCAGTCCGGGTTCAGCCCGCCGCAGCCGTTGGTGAGCACCATGGTCGAGGCTCCGGCGGCGGAAGCGGTGCGCACCCCGTGGACCACCGCGCGCACGCCGCGGCCCTCGTAGTAGTGGGTCCGCGCCCCGATGACCAGCGCGTGGCGGCCGTCCGCCAGGCGGATCGAGCGCAGCGTGCCCACGTGGCCCTCGAGCGCCGGCTTGGAGAACCCGGGGATCTCCGGGGCGGGGATCTCCGCGACGGTCTCGCCGAGCAGGTCTGCGGCCCCGCCCCAGCCGGAGCCCAGGGTGAGCGCGATCTCGTGGGTCTGGACCCCGGTGCGCTCACGCAGGGCCTCGGCGGCGCGAGCGGCCAGCTCGAACGGATCGGTCTGGGCGAAGGGATCGGCGGATGCGGGCTGCTGCGTCACGGTGCGGGCCTCCAGAGGCGGGATCGGTGCTCGTCCTGGCGTCGACCGGGCTGCGGCGCTGCGCGCGCGGCGGGACTGTCGACGCCGTCGTCGCCTCTCATAGTGCCAGCCGCCTCGGACGCCGCACAGCTCAGCGCTTGCGCCGCTTGGTCCGACGGATCAGCAGGACGGAGATCAGCAGGAAGGCGATCCCGAACCCGGCGGTGATGCCGGTGGAGCCCCACCAGTTCGCCGTGGCGCGCTTCCACAGCGGGTCGAGCACGGCGCTGGAATCATCGACCTCGGGCAGCTGCGGTGCCGGCGGCTCCGGGGCCCCGGCGTCGCGGGCCTCCTGGGCTGCCTGGTCGTGCTCGTCCTGCAGCTCCGCATTGGCCTCCTCCTGCGGCAGGGTCACCGCCGCAACTCGCACGATCTCGTTGAGATCGCCCGTCTGTCCCATCGCCGCGTAGGCCCAGCGGGTGGGCACGGCCCGGGAGATGCCGTCGGTGGCCCCGTCCATGGCGAAGAGCCCGCCGCAGAAGATCAGCTGCACGACCACCAGCAGAGAGGCCACGTTCATGGCCACGTCCGCGCGCGAGACCATCGCCGAGACCATGAAGCCCAGCAGCCACGACGTCATGGTCAGCAGGAAGGTCACGATCCACAGCTCGAGCCACATGGGCCCCCACGCGCCCATGGGCTCGTGGGGGATCAGCGCCAGCACGGCCAGCACCAGGATCAGCGACTGCACCAGCGAGGTCGTGATCGTCATGAGCGCCTTGGCGCCCACGTAGGGCCACACGCCCAGCCCCGTGCGGGCCTCGCGCAGGAAGATCCGCTTTTCGTCCAGGAAGGTCCGGCATGCCGGGAACAGGCCCAGCGCGACCGCCGCCAGCAGGATCACGATCAGCAGGATCTGCGGCTGATTGACCTCCGAGTCCGTGGAGCTCGGCATGGTCAGCCCGTGATCGCCCGGCACCACCAGCACGAGCAGGGCCAGCAGCGCAGGCGCCAGCACCGTGGTGATCAGCACCGAGAGGGCGTCCGTGCGCATGAGCTGGATCTGGCGCCGCAGCAGCACCGAGAGCTGGAACAGGCCGCGTCGCGACGACGCATGCGGGGCGGCCGTGGGCGTCTGGGCGTGGACGCGCTCGCGAGGGGCGTCGTCGTCGTTCTCGTGCCGGAACGCGGCCGCAGCGCTTGCGGGGTCGTCCTTGAGGCCCTTGTAGACCTCGCGCACCTGCGGGCCGAGGCCCTGGGAGCGCTGGAAGTACGGCATCATCCCGGCGGGCTCGCCGAAGTAGGCCACCGAGCCGCCCGGGGCCAGGACCAGTACGCGATCGGCCAGGTCCAGGTTCGCGGTCGAGTGGGTGATCACCACGACGGTCGAGCCGTCCGCGCCGCCGACCTCGCCGTGGGCCATGCGCCGCAGCAGGTCCATGACCTCGAAGTCCATGTCCGGATCCAGTCCGGAGGTCGGCTCGTCCAGGAACAGGTAGCGCGGACCCGTCAGCAGCTCCATGGCCGTCGAGACGCGCTTGCGCTGACCGCCCGAGAGCTGCGAGACCGGGGTGCGCGCGTGCTCGGTGAGGCCCAGTGCCTCGAGCACCGAGGCGATGCGGGCCTTGCGCGAGGCCCGATCGACGTCCTCGGGCAGGCGCAGCGCGGCCGTGGATTCGAGGACCTGCTGGGCGGTCAGCTCGCGGTGCAGCACGTCCTCCTGCGGGACCATGCCGATCTGCGAGGACAGCGCCGAGCCGAACTGGGCCATGTCCAGGCCGTGGTACTCGATGCGGCCCTCATCCGGGTTGACGTCGCCGAGCATGCAGTTCAGGAACGTGGACTTGCCGGCCCCCGAGGGGCCGATCACGGCGATCAGCGACCGGTCCGGGATCTCCAGGGTGATGTCGTCGACCAGCGTCTTGCGCTGGCGCGGGTTCTTGCGGTCGGGGACCGTGTAGGTCAGGTCCTGCACCATGATCGAGGTGTTGCCCTCGGTGCGCACGACCTCCGCCAGGCCGACCTCGGTCTGGCGGAAGGGGACGCCGCCGATCACGGCCTGCGCGCCCGGAAGTAGCTCGACGGTCCCGGAGATGCGCTGGCCGTTGACCCACGTGCCGTTCGTAGAGCCGAGGTCGGTGAGCATGGCCCCGCGCTCGGTGCGCGTGAGCTGGGCGTGCCTGCGCGAGACGAGCAGGCCGTCGATCAGCACGTCCGCCGACGGGTCGCGCCCGATCGTCAGGGTCCCGCCGATCTCACGGGCGCGGAAGGCCGGCGACAGGCGCATGCCGGAGCGCAACTGGGCCTCTTCCTCCGGAGCGCGCAGGATCTCGGCAGCCTCGGGGCGGTTGACCCACGAGCGCTGCTCGATCTGCACGGCCGGGGCCGCGCCGGAGGCCTCCTCCGCGTCCGGGCCGTCATCGCGCTGCGGGGCCAGCTCGCGGTTCATCGACACCGCGAAGACCGTGGGCTCGGCCGAGGCTTCGGGGATCTCGGCCGAGTGGATGTCCTCGAGCGACGGGGTCGAGGACTCCCGGGCCTGAGACTGCGCCTCAGCGCTGGGGCGATCCTGGGCGGCGTGCTCGACCGGCAGCGCGAAGACGGTCGGCTCGGCCGAGGCCAGCGGGATGTCCTCGGAGTGCGGATCGATGCGACGACCCGGGGCGGGCGTCGTGCCCGTGGCCGGTCGCTGCCCGCTTGCCTGGGCCGCGCCTGCGCCCGCGCTCGGGGCGCCGGCGGCCGTCGTCGTGGAGCCCGAGGCCTCCGCGCCCGACGGGCCGGGTCCGGGCGCCGGTGCGCCGGGGCGCTGCGGGGTCATGGCGATCAGGAGACCGCGACCGGTGTCCGGGGCCAGGATGATCTGGGCGGGAGACTCGAGCAGGGCCGCCATGTGCGAGTGGAGGCGGAAGCCGTTGAAGGCGGTGCCGGTCTCCGAGCCGCGGTCCTCGATCGTCCAGGAGGACCCGGACCAGCGCAGGATCAGGTGGATGTCCTGCACGCCGGGGTGATCGATGCGGACGTCGGCGTACTGGGAGGAGCCCACAGTCCACGGGCGCCGGGGGTCGAGCTGGCGGTTCTGACCTGCGAGGTCCAGGGAGAGAGGGTGCATGAGGCCTTTCCGGGTCGCGCCGTCCACGGGCGCACGGCACCCGACTTCACGACCGCGAATATATCCGGGCTCACGCAGATGGGGGAACTGTGACGGGGCGCGCCCGCCTCCGCGCGGTGAGGGCGCTCACGCGCGGGCTCGGTCTCGCGGTCGTCTTTGGCACAATGAGCGCGTGATCTCATCCCAGGACTCTCAGCGCAAGCCCACCAGACGACTCGTGATCATCGGCGGAGGCCCGGGAGGCTACGAGGCCGCGCTGCACGCGCGGACCCTGGGCGCCGACGTCACGATCATCGAGGACAAGGGCATGGGCGGCTCCGCTGTGCTCACCGATGTGGTGCCCTCCAAGACCCTCATCGCCTCGGCCGACACCATGAACCGCTTCACCGAGGCCCAGGACCTGGGCGTCCACGTGGCCGGTGCCTCCAGTGACGACGACAGCCTCAACGGGCTGGAGGTCGACCTGGAGGTGGTCAACGCCCGCCTGCTGCGCCTGGCCGAGACCCAGTCCCGCGACATCCGTCGGGGCCTGGAGCGCGATGGCGTGCACATCGTCGACGGCCGCGGCTCCATGGTCGATGACCGCACGGTGCACGTGAGCGCCGCCGACGGCATGGAGTACGACCTCGAGGCCGACGCCGTGCTGATCGCCGTGGGCGCCCACCCGCGCGAGCTCGGCTCCGCCCGCCCGGACGGGGAGCGGATCTTCAACTGGACCCAGGTCTACTCCATGACCGATCTGCCCGAGCACCTCGTCGTGGTCGGCTCGGGCGTGACCGGCGCCGAGTTCGCCTCCGCCTACAACGGGCTGGGCGCCAAGGTCACCCTGGTCTCCTCGCGCGATCAGGTGCTGCCCGGCGAGGACGCCGACGCCGCCGAGGTGCTCGAGAACGTCTTCGAGCGCCGCGGTCTCAACGTCATGTCCCGCTCGCGCGCCGACTCCGTGGAGCGCGTCGACGACGGCGTGGTCGTCACCCTGGACGACGGCCGGAAGATCTCCGCCTCGCACTGCCTCATGGCCGTCGGCGGGGTCCCCAACACCGAGGGGCTCGGGCTGGAGAACACCGGCGTGCACGTCTCCGAGTCCGGGCACATCGAGGTCGACGGCGTCTCGCGCACCACCGTCCCCTCGATCTACGCGGCCGGCGACTGCACCGGCAAGCTCCCGCTGGCCTCGGTGGCGGCTATGCAGGGCCGGATCGCGGTCTCGCACTTCCTGGGTGATGCCGTGCGCCCGCTGCGGCTGTCCACCGTGGCCTCCAACATCTTCACCTCCCCGGAGATCGCCTCCGTGGGCATCACCGAGGGCGACGTGCGCTCCGGGCGCTACGCGGCCGACGTCCACAAGATCCCGCTGCCGAACAACCCGCGGGCCAAGATGATGGCCGTGGACGACGGCTTCGTGAAGGTCATCGCCCGCAAGGGCCCGGGCACCGTGCTCGGCGGCGTGGTCGTGGGCCCGCGCGCCTCGGAGCTGATCTTCGCCCTGTCCGTGGCCGTGTCCAAGGGGCTGACGGTCGATGATCTGGCGGAGACCTTCACGGTCTACCCGTCGCTGTCCGGCACGATCTCGGAGGCCGCTCGGCGCCTGCACCAGCGCCTGTGAGAACTTCTCCCGACGACGACGGAGGCC
>NZ_JALXVH010000031.1 GCF_025149945.1 Kocuria sp. p3-SID1428
TCATGTCCCCAGCTCGAGGCACTCACAGGCCTGCGAGACCCGCGCATGCCCTCACAGCAGCGGCCGGAAGGGCGCCAGGGCCCACTCGCCCATCCAGGCCAGGGGATGGCGCTCGTCCCACTCCTGCTCGGTGAGCCGCCAGCAGTTCTCGCTGTCGAACTCGAAGATCCGCTCCATCAAGGCCGCGAGGTCGTGGTCGACGATCTCGATGTTGACCTCGTAGTTGAAGCTCAGGGACAGGCGGTCGATGTTCGCGGTGCCGATCGTGGACCAGACGCCGTCGATTGTGGCCGTCTTGGCGTGGATCATGGCGTCCTTGTAGAGCAGGACGGTGATGCCCTCGCGCAGCAGCTGCTTGTAGAACCCGCGCGATGCCCAGTCGGCCAGGACATGGTTCGAGTCCATGGGGAACATCAGACGGACATCCACACCGCGGTTCTGGGCGCGGATCAGGGCGTCGAGGATCTGCTGATCCGGGATGAAGTAGGCCGTGGAGATGTAGATGGACTCGGCCGCCTGGTCGATGGCCTGCAGGTACATGTTGCGGATCGGGTAGACGCGGCGCACGGGCATGTTGGTGAGCACCCGGATCCGCGACTCCCACTCCACCGGGTCCAGGCGGGCGATGGGCTCGCCGCCTCCGCGCCGCACCGCGATCGAGTTCCAGGAGGACACAAAGGCCTGGCGCAGCAGCCAGGTGTCCGCCCCGGAGATCTTCAGATGGGTGTCCCGCCACTCGGTCGCATACGTGGAGCCCAGGTTGTAGCCGCCGATGTACGAGTACTCGTCGTCCACGATCAGCAGCTTGCGGTGGGTGAGGCCGCTGGCGCGCAGCGGGGTCACGAGCAGCTGCGGCCGCACCACGGGGAAGCGGTAGTGCTCGACCCCCGGCCCGAACCGGTAGAACCGCGGATCGACCACCATGTTGCCGACGCCGTCGTACATCACCTTCACGTCCACACCGCGAGCGCCTGCGCGGTTGAGGGCGTCCAGGAAGCGCTGACCGTAGTCGTCGCTCTTCCAGAGGTAGGTCTCCAGGTACACCGTGCGCTCGGCGGCGTCGATCGCGGCGATCATGTCGTCGTAGAGCTCTGCGCCGAAGGTGAAGACGTCCATGTCCGAACCGGCGACGTCGGCGGCGTAGTGCCCCGGCTTGGGGAAGCCGGAGCGGGTCTTGCGACCGCGCTTCTTCACGGCGTCGTAGCCGACCAGGGTCGCGATGGTGGCGAACTGGACGCCCACCACCCCGACAGCGGCTCGCGTGGCGGTCGTGGTGATGGCCCGTCGCAGCGGCTGGGGGATTCTTCCGAGCATGCCTCAGAGCCTACGTGAGCCTCGCTGGGAGGATCGTGGGAGGATGACCCCCGTCCTCCCTGCCCTTCTCGGCAGGGCACTCGAGCCCCAGGGGACCAGCCAGCGTGACCCGTTCCGTGACCCTCCAGCAGCCCCGCCTCACGGTGCTGCATGTCATCCGGCGAGCGGTCATGAAGCTCATCTACATCCAGGTGTGGGACCAGGCGGCCTCTATGACCTTCTTCCTGCTGCTGTCGATCGCTCCGCTGCTGATCTCGCTGGTGTCGATCATCAATCTGCTGGGTCTCGAGGAGTCCGTGCTGCGCGGGATCGTCGACCTGGTCAGCGTGCTGTTCCCGCCGGTGGACCCCGGCGCCCTGACCAGTGCGCTGCACTCCCTGAACCCCGACGGCGGCACCGTGGCCGGAGCCGTCCTGGGATTCATCGGCACGCTGATCGCGGCGTCGAACTCCGTGGCGGCCTTCCACCGCTCCATGCACCGCATCTACGACACCCGCGAAGGCCGGCAGTTCCTGTTCTTCCGCACGATCGTGTTCTTCGAGACCATCGCGCTGCTGGTAGCCGTGGCGGCAGCGGCTCTGCTGATCACGGTCGGCGGGGACATGGCGGCGGCGCTCGGCCAGGCGCTGGGCTTCGACGAGACCGTGGTGGCCGCCTGGAACCTCCTGCGCTGGCCCCTGCTGCTGTTCATCCTGGTGGTCTACGTCAACATCGCCTACCACCGCGGGCCCAACGTGGAGCTTCCGCGCTTCGGGATCATGAGCGCCGGGTCGCTGGTGAGCGTGGGCACCCTGTTCGCCATGGCCGTGCTGCTGGGCTGGCTGAGCTCGCTGGCCGGAACCGTGGACGCGCTGCTGGGCACCCTCAACGGCGTGACGATCCTGCTCGTGCTCGCCTGGTTCGCAAGCATCGTGCTGATCGCCGGGGCCGCCCTGGATGCCGAGCTGCTGCGCGCCCGCCAGCTGGCGATCGGGCTGCGCGCCTGGGATCGCATCGACCTGCGCCCCCGCAACCGCTGGACCCTGGACTTCCTGCGCGAGGACCGGAGGATGGCCGGCAAGCTCGGGCGGATCGTGGCCGACAGCGCCCTGGACGATCAGCCGCGGCGCCTGCCCCGGTCGCTGTGGCTCACCGAGGCGGACAGCGCCTTCGCGGTCACCGGCACCCCGGCCATGCAGGAGCGGCTGCGGGAGGCCGCCGATGAAGAGCGCGCCAGGGAGGCCTCCGCCGAGGCCGAGGAGTCCTCGGCCCAGGCCTTCCGCGTGGCCCTGGTCCACAGCTGGGCAGAGCTGCGATCGGCCACCGGCCGGGCCGTGCACCGCGGCGGCTCCACCGCTGTGGGGGCGCTGCAGCACCAGCTCGAGCGACGACGTCGCGGTGCAGAGGCCGGCTCCGCGGCGGAGGCTTCGCCCCGGGAGCAGCCGTCCGGGGGCTCGTCGTCGGCCGCGGAGCCGGAAGACGACGACGCCCCGGCCGCTGCCGAGGGGCAGGGACCGGGGCGTCGGGGCTGATCGCTCAGCCTGCGGGGATCAGCGTGCGGCAGGCTTGGCCTTGATCGCCTGGATGATCCACATGACGTTCACGGCGATGAACGCGAGGCCCACGAGGATCACCAGGATGGCGACCCAGCCGTAGCTGAAGGCGCTGATGAACGCGCCCAGTGCCCCCAGGGAGCCCAGGATCGCCAAGATGATGCCCACGATCCGTCCGGCACCCGGCTTGCTGTTGAGCAGGAACAGCACCAGGGCGTAGAGCCCCAGGGTGATGATCCAGCTGATGATGTTGCCCACGCCGATCGCGAGTCCGCCGGCGGTCTGACCGCCCAGGTCGATCCCGAACTGCTCGGCCGCGTCTGCAGCCTCCTGCAGGGAGAGCGCATAGGCCATGGTGGTGCGGCCGAGCACCTGCACGATGCCCAGCAGCAGGAACAACCCCGCCGAGGCGAAGAGCAGGGTGCGCAGGCGACCCGCGTTGGCGAACGCTGCGCCCGAGGCCGCTCCGCCCGCTGCAGCGCCACCAGCCCATTGGTTCCCGCCGCTCGGCTGGTACTGCGGCGCCCGGCTGCCGGGCTGCCCGCCGTACTGCTGGCCGCCGTACTGAGGCGCCGAGGGCTGCTGGGCGCCGCCGAACTGCGGAGCCGACGGGTGCTCGCCGTAGGGGCTGGCCGGCGCGCCGGAGCCGTAGGAGGGCTGCTCGTAGAAAGGCTGGCCCGAGCCGTAGGACGGCTGCTGCCCGTACGGCGACGACTGCTGCTGGTCGCCGTAGGGCGAGGAGTCCGAGCCGTAGGAGGGGGCCTGCTGACCGTACGACGGGGCCGAGGACTGGCCGTAGGACGACTGCTCAGCGGACTGGCCGTAGGACGGAGCCTGCTGCGCGCCGGGCTGGCTGTAGCCCTGCTGGTCCTGGCTCGCCGCACCGTACGAGGGCTGGTCCTGCGCGGAGGCCCTCTGGCCGGAGGCGTCGTAGGTCGGCTGGGAGTACGAAGGCGCGGCGCCCTCGCCCGCGGCCGGGACGGCCGTGGAGCCGGAGCGCTGCGCGTCTGCGGCCCCGGCCTGGCCCTCAGCCGGCTGCTGCGAGCCGTAGGCGGGAGCGCTGTATCCGCCCTGCGGGGCGGAGGTCTCGGCGGAGTCTGCGGTCTGCGCGGAATCCGCGGCGGCCTCCGAGTTCACGGCCTCGGGCTCGGACGGGGTCTGCTCCGCCGGGGCGCCGTACTGCGGCGCCTGGTAGCTGGGGGCCTCGTACCGGGGCTGCTCGCCCTCGGGGCGGGCGTCGTCGTGGGGGTTCTGCGACACGTCATGCTCCTTGATCGTGTGGTGGGTGGTCCCGGCGACGGCACATGCCGCGCCCCGGCTCTGGCGCAAGCCTACTGAGACCAGCGGCCGCACGCTCCTCATCCGCACGACGCGATGTCACGGAAGCGGGACCCAGCCCGCTGCGGGCCGTGCGCTCAGCTGAGCTGATCGCCGCTGAACCACCGGGCCACGCTGCGGTTGAAGGCCAGCACCAGCCAGTAGACGTCCACTGCCAGCTGGACGATGCTCAGCAGGAGCGCCACGACCCCCAGCGCACCGCCGGCCGTCAGCGGGATGCCCAGGATGAGGCCGATGCCCGTGCTGCCCAGAGAGAGCACGATCGAGATGATCACCAGCACGATGCCCAGGATGCGCGCCCAGTTCTGCTCCTTGGACAGGCCGATGATCACCACCAGGTAGAGCGCGACGGTGATCAGCAGGCCGACGATGCCTCCGACGATGCTGGCGACCCCGCCCGAGGCGGACTGCTCGGCCAGCTCCGCGGAGAGCCCCATGCTCCTGTAGTAGTCGATCATGTCCTGCTGGAACGCCGCGGTCTGCGCGATCAAGGTCCCAAGCAGCGACCCGACCACCGCGAGCACCAGCGAGAGGACGGCGACCTTGCGCAGGGTGTCGACCTTCCCAGGCTTGGTCCGGTCGAAGGGCTGCTGAGGGCTGTAGGCGGCGGTGCCGTACCTGCTGCCGTCCCGTCCCTGCTCATAGCCCTGGCCGTGCTGAGGGGTGTTCGTCATGGCATCTCTCCTGGTGGTGCGGACATCCGGGCCGGGAGCGGGGACCGAAGCCCCTCCTGCGCGGTCCCCCGCTGTGCGCCCACCCTACTGAGACGAGCGATCCCCCGCTCCCGGGACGACCCAGGGGCCGACGAGGGAGCGGGGGATCGATCGCGCTGCGGTCGCGAGCTTCAGCTCAGCGCGTGCTCTTGAACCACTCGGCCACGCGGCCGTTGAAGGCCAGCACGAGCCAGTAGATGTTCACGACCAGGAACAGGACGCTCAGGATCAGCCCGACGATGGCCATGGCCCCGCCGATCTGCAGATCCGTCCCCGAGCCGACCAACCCCATGGCTGTGAAGACGACTCCGATGATGGCGAAGACGATGCCCAGGATCCGTGCCCAGTTTCTCCCCTTGGGCACGCCGACGAGCACCAGGATGTAGGGGACCAGCGCCACGACGGCCAGCACGATGGTCGTGATGATGCCGAAGGTCCCGGCAGCTTCAGCAGCCTGCGCCGCCATGTCCTCGCCCATGCCGCCGTCGACATACATCTGTCGCATCTGCTCCTCGAAGTCGGGCGACATCGACATGAGGATGCCCGGGATCAGGGAGACGAGCCAGATCACCAGCGAGGCGATGGTCATCTTGTGCAGAGTCCCGACCTTGGCCGGCCTGCCCTGCTCGAAGGACTGCTGGGGGTTGTAGGCGGCAGTGCCGAACTTGCTGCCCTGGCCGTAGTCGGGGCCCGGAGCGTTCTGAGGGGTGTTCGTCATGACATCTCTCCTTGTGGTGCGGACTTCACGGATGGGGAACAGGGACCGGCGGCCGAGCAGGAGGCTCGACCGCCGGCGTCGTCACTCGTAGCGCAGCGCCTCGATCGGGTCCTTCTTGGCGGCGCGAGCCGCCGGGAGGGTGCCTGCCAGGAAGGCGATCAGCATGATCACCAGGACGATGACCAGCAGCTGCAGCGGGGCGATCGCGTAGAGCGACAGCCCGGAGACCTCGGCCAGAGCGCCGCCCTCGCCGGTGAGCACCGCGTTGGCGATCGAGCCGACGGCCACGCCGCCGATCACGCCGGCCACGGAGCCGAAGACGCCGATCAGCACGGCCTCGGCGGAGAACAGGCCGAAGATCTTGCCGCCGGACATGCCCATGGCCTTCATCAGGCCGATCTCCCGGGTGCGCTCCTGCACGGACATCAGCAGCGTGTTCACGATGCCGAAGCTGGCGGCCAGCAGCGCGATCAGCGCGAAGCCGTTGAGCACCCAGGTCACCGCGTTGATGATGCCCTTGAGCGCGCCGATCTGGTCCTCGACCGTCATGCCGATCATGTTCTCGTCCATCAGGGCGGACTTCACGGCCCCCTGCTGCTCGGTGTCCGGGACGCTGGCCACGGCCTGGATGTAGCCCTCAGGCTGCTCCTCGACCATGCCGGAGGTCTGGTAGTCGTACAGCTTCTGGTTCAGCTGATCCGACGGGGTCGGGGATCCGCCCTGGCCGGAGGCGAGCTCCTCGGTCACGCCGGTGATCTCGGCCTCGAAGGTCTTCTCCTCGCCCACGGCGTTCGACAGCCCGATCTGGACGGTTCCGCCCACGGCGTCGTCGTCCGAGTCGTAGCCCAGGGGCTCGACCCACGACTGCGGGACCGTGATCTCGTCGGCGTCGGAGGCGGGAGCCTCACCGGTTATGTACGAGTAGGCCTCCACATCCGTGGGGAAGCCCATGGTGAGCTGGTACTGGGAGCCGTCCTCGGCCTCCAGGAACGACGGCTGCACGAAGACCACCGGCTCCACGGACTCCACGCCGTCGATGCCCTCGACCTTCTCGATGTCCTTCTCGGTGAGCATCTCCGAGCCGCCGAACATGCTCGAGGCCTGCGCCGCTTCGGGGTCGTACTCCTGCGGGCCCTCCTGCGAGGTGCCGGAGGCCTGATCCGCCGTCTTCATGACGTAGATCTGGTCCTCGCTGCCGAATCCCTGCAGCAGGGTGTCGATGTACTTGTTGATGCCCACGCCCAGACCGGAGGTCAGGGTGAGGGTGAAGGCGCCGATGAAGATCGCGACGACGGTCAGCAGCGTCCTGGCCTTGGAGCGCAGCGTGTTGCCCGCTGCGGTGGCGACGATGTCGGTGGACTTCATCGACGGTCTCCCTTCGAGAAGAGACGGCGCAGGCCGCCCTTGTCAGCGTGCTTGCTCTGCTCGGCCTGGGCCTTGGCCTTGGCCTTGGCCTTGGCCGCATCCTCCTGCGGCTGCGGCTCCCCGCGGTGGGCTCCGTCGCCGTCGGGGATCTGCGCCCACGGCCCGGCCGCCGCGGCGCCCTGGCCGGCTACGTCCTCACCGGCAGCGGGCTGTTCCGCAGTCGGAGCCTGGCCCGGGGCGGTCGGCTGTGCCGAGGCCGGCGTGCTCGTGGTGTCGTCGTGGTCCTGGACGGAGGTGATCTCGCCGTCGACCAGGTTGATGCGGCGATCGCAGCGGGCGGCGAGGTCGTCGTCGTGGGTGACGATGACCAGCGTGATGCCCTGTTCGCGCTGCAGGCCGAAGAGGATGTCCTCGACGATCTCGGAGGTGCGGCTGTCCAGGTTGCCGGTGGGCTCGTCGGCGAAGATCACCGACGGCTCTGTGACCAGCGCTCGGGCGATGCACGCGCGCTGCTTCTGCCCGCCGGAGAGGTTCGTGGCCTTGTTGGAGGCCTTGTCCGCCATGCCCAGTCGCTCGAGGGCCTCCATGCCCTTGCGGTTGCGCTCGGACTTGCCCACACCGGCGATCTTCAGCGGCAGGACGACGTTCTCCAGCACCGTCTGGTTGGCGTTGAGGAAGAACTGCTGGAAGACGAAGCCGAAGCGCTCGTTGCGCAGCCGGTTGATCTCCTTGGTGCTCAGCTCCGAGACGGGGCTGCCGTCCAGCGCCACGACGCCCTGGCTGGGTCGGTCGAGCAGCGCCATCAGATGCATGAGCGTGGACTTGCCCGAGCCGGACTTGCCGATCACGGCCACGGACTCACCGCGGTGGATCTCCAGGGTGAGCCCCTTCAGGGCATCGAAGCGCGTCTCGCCCTTGCCGTAGACCTTGACCAGGTTCTCGGTCTCCAGGACCGGGGGTTGCATCGTGGTGCCTCCTGTATAGGGGAATCTGCCTCGCGGCCACCGGAGCCTGTCCGGACGCGGCGCCGCTGTCTCAGCTGCCCTTCATCATTCCAAACATGCACAGCAGCGGCATCAGACCAGAGAGTGAACTCCGAGGCGCACCCTGGCTTCCTCTCGGGCACCGGGTCATCCTTTCTGGGGAGAGCCTCCCGCCTGCGGGTCAGCGGCACGGGGTTCAGCGCGGAGGCCTACCCTGGGCCGCGTGGCATCCCGTGACCCCCGCCTGAGTCCCCCGACGGCGCCCCGGCGGCTCTGCGAAACGCAGCCGATCGAGGTGCCGGTGACCTCCTGCGCTGCCGCGGCGCCCCCGGTCCCACCGGTGCGCCTCGAATCCGTGATCCGCATGGTCGACGACGGCGCCCGCACGGTCCGCCTGCACGAGCTCGCACGGTCCATGGGCCGGGCGCGCAACCATGTCGCCCACGAGCTCGGTGCCATCCATGACCAGGACCTCGGCCGGATGCTCGCCTCCCCGCGGACCCTGCTGGTCGAGGGCACCACGGATCAGGCCGTGATGGAGCAGGTCCTGCGGCGCAGCGACGATCCGCTGACCCTGGTGCAGCCGGCCGGCAGCAAGACCCGCCTGGCGGTCCTGCACCACCTCCATGTGGCGCTGCGGATCCCGCACCACGTGCTCTTCGACGGAGACGGCGGCCCTGTCGCCGGGTCCTCGACCACCCGGCATCGCGTTCTGCGCAGCCGACGCGAGGCCACGCGGGCGCTCGTGGCGGCGCTGCGTGCCCCGCACCACGATGACTGGGCCTCGGCGGGGGCTGATCCGGCGGCTGAGGCGGAGCTCCGGCGGCGGGAGGAGGACCCCGACGTCGCCGGGTGGGACTTCGGCGGCCCCACCGTGGTGGGCTCCGCCTGGTCCGCGTTCGCAGTGGATCTGGAGGACGAGCTCTCCCGCTGGCCGTCGCTGCTGTCCGGCCTGCAGTCTCGCGGGGCCACGCTGGCCGCCAAGCGCCCGGAGCGGCTCGCCGAGGCGGCGGCTGCGGCGCAGATGGACGACCTGCCGTCGTCGTTCCGGCGGATCTGCGCGGCGGTCGCGTCCCTCGAGCCGGACCGCCCTCCGCGCGCCGGCGCCCTTCGGGGAGGGTGCGGCCCGCGGCCCCAGGACGCGTAGGGTTGCCCGCATGACGACGCCTGAGGAGATCGCAGACTGGATGCTCGAGACGATCCGCACGGAGGGACGGCTCGATCAGGACGACGCCGTGCGCCTGGTGCCGGAGAAGTTCGGGCAGGAGTGGGTGCGCACCAGCCCCCACGGCCACCCCGCACTGGATCAGTCGGTCGTGAAGGCCTTCCGCAAGGCCCACGACGGCACCGTGCAGTGGGATCGCGACCGCCGCTTCTGGTCGCTCAAGAAGTGAGCTCGCGCTGAGCCCGACGCGTCCCCGGACTGCTCCGGCGCGCGTCGGGCTCAGAACCCTGCCGACGAGTCCGCATCGACCCGTCCGCTCTTGACTCGGCACTGCCCCCGAGCCCCCGATCTCGTGCGATTCAAGGGGCCCTCGGGCCCTACGCTCGTGAGCATGAGTGCGCTTCCCCATGCCGTCATCGACGTCTTCGCGACCAAGCCTTTCGAGGGCAGCCCCGTCGCCGTGGTCCTGGAGGCCGACGGCCTCTCCGAGGATCGGATCCACGACCTCGCCGAGTGGCTGCCGCACGAGGAGACGGTCTTCGTGCTCTCGCCCACCGAGTCCGGGGCCGACTTCCGCACGCGGGCGTTCCGCTCCAAGACCGAGGTGCGCTTTGCGGGCATGTCCACGCTGGCCGCGGCCCGGGCCTGGCTCGACCACGGCGGCGCCTCGACACAGGACGGCGCCCTCGTCCAGCAGAGCGAGATCGGGCTGACCACGGTCCAGGTGCAGGACGACACGACCCTGCGCTTCGCGGCCCCTCCGATGTTCGACCGCGGCGAGCCCGATGAGCTCACCGTCGAGATCATCTGCGATGTGCTCGGCCTGGAGCCCGCCCAGGTGCAGGGAGCGGCGTGGCTGGACTCGGGCACCGGATTCCTCGGGCTGCTCGTGGACAGCGCCGAGACCGTGCTGGACATGGAGCCGGGGATCGACCAGCTCGGCCAGCACATGGTCGGAGTCCTGGGCCCCCACGCCGACGGCGGCCCCGCCGACTTCGAGCTGCGCTCCTTCGCCCCGTCCCGCGGCATCGACGAGCAGCGCGCCACCGCGACCCTCGTGGCGGCCTTCGCCTCCTGGCTCGTGCCGCGCGAGCTCGCGCCGGCGTCGTTCACCGTGGCCCAGGGCCGCGCCGTGGGCCACAGCGCCCTGATGTGCGTGAGCACCGGAGACGACGGCACCTGGGTCGGCGGCGCCGTGGTGGCCCGCAGCGGGGGGACGCTCGAGGCCTGAGACCTCCGGGAGCACGGTGCCCTGTCGATGACCGTCGGCGGGGCACCGTGCTGAAGTGGGGTCAGAACGGGTGCTGGACCTCATCGGGGGCCACGGTCACCCACTGGAGCTCGGTGAAGGCCTCGAGGTTGGCCTCCGCGCCGCCGAAGCGGCTGCCATTGCCCGAGTCCCCCACCCCGCCGAAGGGCGCATTGGCCTCATCGGCCACCGTCATCTCGTTGATGTGCACCTTGCCCGAGCGGATGCGATCGGCGACCTTCATGGCCTCGCCCACAGGGCCCATGATCGAGACCGACAGCCCGTACTCGGACGAGTTGACCAGCTCGACGGCCTCATCCACCGAGGCGACGGAATGCACCGGGGCCACCGGGCCGAAGATCTCCTGGGACCAGGCCGGCATGTCCTCGGTGACGTCCGTGAGGACCGTGGGCCGGTAGAACAGGCCCTCGTGATCGGCACCGGTACGGGCGACCGCACCGGCCGCCAGGGAGTCCTGGATGATCGAGTCGATGGACTTGAGCTGCTTCTCGTCGATGATCGGCCCCAGGTGGACCTGCTCCGTCGACGGGTCCCCGACCGCAAGGGCCTCGGCCCGGGCGACCAGGCGCTCGACGTACTCCTCGTGCACGTCCTGGTGCACGATGTGCCGGCCGGTGGTCATGCAGATCTGGCCCTGGTGGAAGAACGAGCCCGTGGCTCCGGCGGAGGCGGCCAGATCCACGTCGGCCCCCGGCAGCACGATCGCCACGTTGTTGCCGCCGAGCTCCAGATGGACGCGCTTGAGCCTCTCCGAGGCCACCGCGCCGATCTTCCGGCCGGCGGCCGTGGAGCCGGTGAAGGAGACCACCCGGACCTCGTCGGCCTCCACGCAGGCGGCGCCGATCTCCCCTCCCCCGGTCAGCACCTGCAGCACGCCCTCCGGAAGACCTGCCTCCTCGAAGATCCGGGCCAGCGCGAAGCCTCCGATGACCGAGGTGCGCGGATCCGGCTTCAGCAGCACGGCATTGCCCGCGGCCAGGGCCGGTGCGACGGAGCGCATGGCCAGCAGCAGCGGGAAGTTGAACGGCGCGATGACCGTGACCACGCCGCAGGGACGGCGCCGCGAGAAGGACCAGTGGGCGCCGTCCGAGGGCAGCCACTGCCCGTGCGGGTGGCTCGGCAGGCTGGCGGCCTCGAAGCACTCGGCGGCGGAGTTGCCGACCTCCAAGCCGGTCTTGGCGGGGATTCCGCCGGTCTCGCGGATGACCCACCCGGCGAGCTCGTCGTGGTTGTCCTGGATGACCTGGCCCGCCCGACGCAGCACGGCCGCGCGCTCGGAGGGCTTGAGCGCCGCCCACTGCTCCTGCGCCGATACGGCCCGGGCGGCGGCCTTCCGGACCTGATCAGCCGAGGCTGAGCCGATCGAGGCCAGCTCGGCGTTGTCGGCCGGATTGCGCACCACGATGGTCTCGCCGTCGCCGGTCTCCCACGTGCCGGTGAAGATGCGGCCCTCGAAGGCCGAGGTGTCCAGAAGAGTCACAGCGCCGTCCTCCTTCTGCGCGCCCGCAGCGGGCGTCGCGGTGGTGCGCGCGGAACAGGTGTGATCCGCGTCGCTCGATACCTGTGAGCCTAACGAGACTGCGCCCCGTCGACCATGGTCGACGGGGCGCAGCGGGACCGTGAGGTGCCTGCAGGTCAGCGGCGGGGCTGCTCCTGCGGATCGAGCACCGGCAGGGGCTCGGGCGCCGGGTCGCGGCGCTCGTCGTCGACGGTGCGCTGCGCCGCGGGCCGGTCGACGTCGGAGTCGTCGGCAGCGGGGCGCGCAGCGGAGCCGGAGCCTTCGCCGCGGGCGTCGTCGCCGCCGTCGCCGTCCTCGGACGGGACGTCGCGCTTCATGGAGGTGGCCAGCGGCGTCTCCGGGATGAAGGCCATCAGGATCAGCGCGAGCACCACGAGCGGGATCATCACCATGAAGATCGGCGTGAGGGCGTCGTTGTAGGACGAGGTGATCACCTCCCGGATCGGCGCCGGCAGCGAGTCCACCAGCTCGGGCGTCAGCCCGGAAGAGGCGTCCGAGCCGCTTCCCTGCATGGCCGCCTGGGCCTGGGCGGGCATCCGCTCGGCGATCAGGTCGGTCAGGCGACCGGCGAAGATCACGCCGACCACTCCCGAGCCGATCGTGGCCCCGACCTGGCGGAAGAAGTTGTTGCCCGACGTGGCCGTGCCGACCATCGAGCCGGGGAACACGTTCTGCACCGCGAGCACCAGGATCTGGATGATCAGGCCCAGGCCCACGCCCATGACGCCCAGCGCCAGGCACACGTGCCACACGGCGGCCTCAGCGGTGAGCTGGGAGAGCAGGTACAGGGCGATGACCACGAGCACCGCACCGACCAGCGGGTAGGCCTTGTAGCGGCCGTAGCGCGAGACCAGGGCTCCCGATCCGGTCGAGGCGATCAGCACGCCCGCCATCATGGGCGTCATCAGCAGGCCCGAGCTGGTCGCGCTGGCGCCGTGGACCATCTGCAGGTAGGTCGGCATGTAGCCGATCGCACCGAACATGGCCACGGAGATCATCATGCCGGCAGAGGTGGCCAGCAGGAACGTGCGGTTGCGGAACATGCCCAGGGGCATGACCGGCTCGGCCACGCGGGACTCGATCATGATGAAGATCGCGGTGAAGACCACGGCGATCGCGATCAGCCCGAAGATCTGCGCAGAGGCCCAGTCGTAGGTGCTGCCGCCCCAGGTGATCGTCAGGATCACGGCCACGGTCGCCACACCCAGGGTCAGCATGCCCCACACGTCCACGGAGACGCGTCCGTGGTGCTTGGGCAGCTTGAGGAAGAAGACAACGCCGGCCAGGGCGACCACGCCGAGCGCCACGCTCATCCAGAACGCGTAGCGCCAGCCCGGGCCCTCCGTGATCCAGCCGCCGATCAGCGGCCCGACCACCGACGACAGCGCGAAGACGCCGCCCATGACGCCCATGTACTTGCCGCGCTCGCGCACGGGGACGATGTCGGCGACCACGGTCTGGGACAGGATGATCAGACCGCCGCCGCCCAGTCCCTGGATCACGCGGGCCGCGATGAGCCACCAGATGGTGGGGGCCAGACCGCCCACGACCGAGCCGGTCATGAACACCAGGATCGCGCCGACGAGCAGGGGCTTGCGCCCGATCTGGTCGCCGATCTTGCCGTAGAAGGGCATGGTGACGGTCGAGGCCAGGATGTAGCCGGTGATGACCCACTGCATCTGGTGCACACCGTCGAGCTCGCCCACGATCGTGGGCAGCGCGGTGGAGAGCACCGTCTGATTCAGCGAGGCCAGCAGCATCGCGAGCATCAGGGCGATGAAGATCGGGATCAGGCGCGGACGCTGCTGCTCGGCCTGCTCAACCTCCTGATGGCGCTCTGCCGCCTCCGCCCGGCGCCCGTCGGAGGCGCCGCGAACGGCGGTCAGCTGGCCGGTCATCGGCGAGGAGCTGGGGAGCCCCAGGCTGGCCGAGTCCACGGCCGTGAGCGAGCCCGTGGACTGGCGCTCGTCGGAGGGGCGCCCCTGCGCGGGGTCGCCCCAGGGAGGTGTCTTGGTCATGCGTGGTCCGTTCTGATGAGGCTGACGAGGACGTCGACCGCGTGGTCGAGGTCCTCCGGGGAAGGTTCGGAGCCCGGAACACGGTCCGGGCGGGAGAACACGAAGCGCAGCGCGGCACCGGCGGTGAGCACGAGCATGCTGATGCGCTCGTCGAGGTCAGGGCCGGGGCCCAGCATCCGGGGCTCCAGGCCCTGCTCAGCCCACCCGCGGAGCAGATCGCGCACGATGTGCTCGCAGCCGTGCATCGTGTCCTTGAGCAGACGCCCGAGGTCCGGGTGGGTCTGCATGAGGCGGACCCGGAAGTTCGCGGAGTTCGGGGGCATGGCGGAGGCCACCAGCTGCATGTAGAGCTCGACGACGCCGCGCAGGGTGCTCGCACCCTCCGGCGGGCGCTCAGCGACGCCCTCCGGGATGATCGGCTCGCGCACCCCCATGACCGCGTGATCCTTGGTGGGGAAGTAGTTGAAGAACGTGCGCTGGGAGATCCCCACGGACGCGGCGATGTCCTCCACCGTCACGGCCTGCAGACCCCGCTCCAGCACGGCTTCAGCGGCGACGACGTGGATGTCGTGCCACGTCTGGGCCTTCTTGCGCTCCCTCAGACTCACTTCTTTCACTCATGCATTTTTGCACTCGCGCTATTTATGCACAACTGCACTTTGCGTGACGATCGCCACGGGCGCCGAGATCAGGCTTCCGTGCATCGCCGCCGTCGAGATCATGCTTCCCTGCGCAGAATCGCCAAATCCGCGCATTCTGACGTGATCTCGGCACGCCGGGCGCACGGAAACGGGATCTCGGCAGACAGGGCGCGCAGAGGCCTCAGTGGCCGGCGCCCAGACCACCCGTGAGGCGGGCGTGGAACGCGGTGGTGACCTCGTCCATGCCGACGAACTCCACGGTCTTGCCATGCTGCTCGTACTTCGTCTCGATCGCGTCCAGGGCCGCCACGGTCGAGGCGTCCCAGACGTGGGAGCGCGCGAAGTCGACGACCACGTGCTCGGGGTCGGCCGCGTAGTCGAACATGGTGGTCAGATCGTTGCTGGAGGCGAAGAGCAGCTGGCCCTCGACCGTGTAGTGGGCGACCTGGGTGCCCTCCCGCTCGACGATCTCGCGCCTGACCTCGACCAGGTGGGCGACCCGTCGCACGAACATCACGGAGGCCACGAGCACGCCCACGATGACGCCGATGGCCAGGTTGTGCGTGGCGACGACGACCGCGACGGTGATCGCCATGACGGCCGTCTCGCTCTTGGGCATCCGCCGCAGGGTGGAGGGCCTGATCGAGTGCCAGTCGAAGGTGCCGACCGAGACCATGATCATCACCGCCACCAGCGCGGCCATGGGGATGATCGCCACCAGGTCGCCGAGCACCACGATGAGGATCAGCAGGAAGACGCCGGCGAGGAAGGTCGAGATGCGCGTGCGCGCGCCCGAGGCCTTCACGTTGATCATGGTCTGCCCGATCATGGCGCAGCCGCCCATGCCGCCGAAGAGGCCCGAGGCCACGTTCGCCACGCCCTGCCCCCAGGACTCGCGGGTCTTGTTCGAGCGCGTCTCGGTGATGTCGTCGACGAGCTTGGCGGTCATGAGCGACTCCATCAGGCCCACGAGCGCCATCGCCAGCGCGAAGGGACCGATGATCGTCAGCGTCTCCCAGGTCAGTGGGACGTTCGGGATGAACAGCTCGGGAAGGCTGCGGGGCAGCTCGCCCTTGTCGCCCACGGCCGGCACGTCGATGGCCAGGGCCACCACGACGGCGGTGATCAGCACGATCGACACCAGCGGCGCCGGAACGACCCTGGTGAGCCGCGGCATGAAGACCAGGATCACGAGTCCGATCGCCACCAGCGGGTAGACCGCCCACGGGACGTCGATGAGCTCGGGGACCTGGGCCATGAAGATCAGGATCGCCAGCGCGTTCACGAATCCGACCATCACGCTGCGCGGCAGGAACCGCATCAGCCTGGCCACACCGAGCACCGCGAGCAGGATCTGCAGCACGCCCGCCAGCAGCACCGTCGCGATGAAGTACTCCATGCCGTAGTCGCGGACCACGGGCGCGACCACCAGGGCGACCGCTCCCGTGGCGGCGCTGATCATGGCGGGACGGCCGCCGACGAAGGCGATGGTCACCGCCATGATGAACGACGAGAACAGGCCCACCTTGGGGTCGACCCCGGCGATGATCGAGAACGAGATCGCCTCGGGGATCAGGGCCAGAGCCACGACCAGCCCGGCGAGCACCTCGCGCGTGAGGATCCGCGGGTTCCGCAGCGCGGTGAGCACCGAGGGCGCCGAGTGCTGTCCGCTGCGCTCGGCGGCGGAGGTGGTCGCAGTCGTCATGAAGTCATGTCTCCAGGGTCAGGTGCTCGGATACGGCCTCCCGAGGGCGAGGGGATCTAGCGCGCCCGACGATGCCCCTCGTGGAGGCTGCGGAGACGGGGCGATGCCCGCCGGGCCATGCGGGCACAAGCGTCGCACCCTAGCCTGGCGCGGGAATCGCTGTCGAGCCGATCTCAGCGCATCACACCTGCCGAGATCAGGCCTCCGTGCGCGATCGGTGCCGAGATCGGGCTTCCGTGCGCAGATTCCGCGATTCCGCGCATTCTGGCGGGATCTCGGCTTGTCGGCCGCACGGAAGCGTCAGTTGGGCGGAAGCGGGTGCACCAGCGTGAACCGCTCGCAGACCACCGGCATCTGATCGTCGAAGCCTCGGCCGCCCGGGGAGTGCTGACGCCAGAACTGCTCATGGACAGCGCGCCAGTGGGCCAGGGACCGGTCACCCTCCCCTTCGGCGTGCGCGTGCTCCGCGTCGACCCCGCGGAGGGGGACCACGTGCACGTCGGTCGCGAGGATCACAGCGCGCGGCTCACCGCGACCGTCCAGGACGATGCTCAGACCTCCCGCTGTCGGCAGCGGCTCGCCTTCGGCCTCGTAGTCCCACAGCGATGACGCGGTTGCCGACTTGATTCCAGCGAGCACCAGAGCCAGAAGCTCGTCGGCCTGCGTGGGTTCGGCACCGAAGGCCCATGCCTCCGGCACTTGCTCAGGCAACCCGGCGACCTCAGCCCGGACGCCCCTCCAATAGGGCATCAGGTCCATGCTGTTCACTTTCCTGCCGAGATCCCGCTTCCGTGCGCAGATCCGGCGATTCCGCGCATTCTGGCGGGATCTCGGCTGGTCGGCCGCACGGAAGCGGGATCGCGACGAGCGAACGCGCGCTCAGTGGCGGCGAATCACCACTCCAGGGCCATCTTGCCCAGGTGAGACTGCCCGCCCATGAGCTCGCAGGCCCTCGCCAGGTCGGTCATGGGCAAGGTCTGATCCAGCACCGGCCGGATGCCTAGGCCGTCCATGGCGGTCACGAACTCCTGCTGCGTGGCCCGCGAGCCCACCAGCACGCCGTGCAGGCGCACCTGCTTGGTCATCAGCAGCGCAGTGGGGATCTCGCCGTTGCCGCCGGCGACCACGCCGATCAGCGAGATCACCCCGCCCGGCTTCACGGCGCGCAGCGACTGCGGCAGGGTCTGCGCACCGGCCGATTCCAGGACGATGTCCGCCCCGCCGGTCTGCTTCTTGATCGTGCGGCCCCACTCGGGGTCGTCGTTGTAGTTCACGGTGATGTCTGCACCGAGCTCGCGAGCGCGAGCGAGCTTCTCATCCGACGAGGACGTGATCGCCACCGTGGCACCCATGGCCTTGGCGATCTGCAGCGCCAGGATCGAGACGCCCCCGGTGCCCAGCAGGGCCACGGTCTGCCCGGGCTTCAGCCCGCCCTCGGTCACCAGGCAGCGCCACGCGGTGGCGCCTGCGGTGGTGATGGTCGCGGCCTCGGGGTGGGTCCACCCCTCGGGCGCTGCAGTGAACCAGCTCGCCGGACGCACCACGGACTCACGGGCATAGCCGTCCACCCCGTCGCCCGGGGAGCTCGAGAAGGAGGACTCGACGTCATCGCCGGACTGCCAGAACGGGAAGAACACGGAGACCACATGGTCGCCGACCGCGAACTCGTCGACACCCTCGCCGACCTCCGCGACCACGCCGGAGGCATCCGCCAGGGGCACGCGATCCTCGTTCGGGGGCATGTCGCCGGAGATCACCATGTAGTCGTGGAAGTTCAGGCTCGAGGCCTTCACGTCCACACGGATCTCACCGGGGCCGGGAGCTCCGGGCTCGTCGACGTCGTCGAGGCGCAGGTTCTCCAGACCGCCGCCGGCGGGGACGATGAACTGCTTCATGGTCGGACTCCTCTCGAACGGACCGCACGCGGGTCCGCGGTTGACTGTGCCTCCAGCCTGCCACCTACGGCCGACGTCGCAGAAGAGCCCATCCGCCCTCAGTACGACGATCGCCATGACCGCGCGGGGCCGTTGTGCCGTCCGAGCCCAGTGCCAGACTCACGACCATGGTCGATTTCCGCTTCTCCCAGGTCGATGTCTTCTCCGGGGTCCCGCACGCCGGGAATCCGCTGGCCGTCGTGCACGATGCCGCCGAGCTCACTGACGAGCAGATGGCCCAGTTCGCGAGCTGGACCAACCTCTCCGAGACCGCTTTCCTGCTGCCGCCGGAGGACGAGCGAGCCGACTACCGCGTGCGGATCTTCACACCGCAGGAGGAGCTGCCGTTCGCCGGGCACCCCACCCTGGGCTCGGCACGCGCCTGGCTGGCGGCCGGCGGCGCACTGCGCCGGGACGGGACCATCGTCCAGGAATGCGGGGCGGGCCTGGTCACCGTCCTGTCGGACGACGACGGCCTCTCCTTCTCGGCCCCTCCCCTGCGCCGCAGCGGCGAGGTCGAGTCCTCGACGCTCGTCGTGGCCACCGAGGCGCTCGGGCTGAAGCCCGGCGATGTCCAGGGCGCCAACTGGGTGGACAACGGGCCCGGGTGGCTGGGGATCGTGCTGGCGGATGCCAAGACCGTCCTGGCCCTGGAGCCGGATGCCGCCCTGATCGCGGAGCACGATCTGCGCTTGGGCGTCTTCGGCCCGCATGAGCCGGGACGAGATGCCGACGTGGAGGTCCGCGCCTTCGTGCCCACGGAGCACGGCATGCGCGAGGACCCTGTGACGGGAAGCCTCCAGGCGGGCTTCGGGACATGGCTGATCCGCGCCGGCATGGCACCGGAGGAGTACACGGCGGCGCAGGGCACGGCGATCGGTCGCAGCGGACGGGTGCGCGTGCGCTCGGACGGTCAGGACGTGTGGGTCGGCGGGCCCGCGGAGGTCATGATCACCGGCATCGTGAGCTTCTGAGACCTCAGCCGCGCAGGATCTTCTCGAGCGCCTTCCCCTTGGCCAGCTCATCGACCAGCTTGTCCATCCAGCGGACCTGCTGCATCAGCGGCTCCTCGATCTCCTCCACGCGGACACCGCACACCACGCCGGTGATCAGCTCGGCGCTCTCATTCAGCCGCGCCTGAGCGAAGAACTCCTCGAACGGCGTCTCCGCGTCCAGGTGGTGCTGGATCTCGGCGTCGTCGTAGCCGGTCAGCCAGGTGATGACCGCGTGCAGCTCCTCGCGGGTGCGGCCCTTCTTCTCGACCTTGGTCACGTAGTGCGGATACACCGAGGCGAACGGCATGGCGGCAACCCGCCGGAGGGTCTTCTGATCGGTCGTCACGCATCGCACCCTACCGACCGCACGGCTGGCAGCCGCACTGCCCCTCCCCTCCGCCGAGGCCGCACTTGGACAGTCCGCCGACCCCGATGGCGTGCGAATGTGCGGCCCCAGCGGTGAAGGGATGCGGTGGTGCGGCTTCAAGAATGAGGGGCTGCGGTGGTGCGGCCTCAGCGGGAGCGGCGCTCACGCCCAGGGTGACGGGCTGCCGGTGAGCACCGCTCGCTCGTGCTCGATCAGCATCCGCCGCACGGCCGACCGGGGGTCGGGCTCGCCGGTGCTGCCGTCTGCGCGAGTGACCCGGTGGACGGGCAGGAACAGCGGGACCTGGACCTCCGAGCACAGCGTTCCAGCGGCTCGGGCCGCGCCCGGACGACCCGCCTCCGCAGCCAGCTGCCCATAGGCCAGGGTCTGCCCATAGGGGATCTGCGCGATCCGCTCCCACGCATCCCGACGAAAGCCGTCGGCCCCTCCCAGATCCACGGGGACCTCGAGCTCCTGCACGTCGCCGTCGAACCAGGCCTCGATCCGCTCCATGATCTCGGCCAGCGCGACCGGGTCGCGAGCGGGCGCTGCGCCGAGCCGGTCGCCGACCTCCACCAGAACCGTTTCCTCACGGGGCATCCCGGTGCCGTCGGGGGTGGAGAACACGCTGCGCACCGCGCCGCCGGGGCCGATCACGATCAGGCCGTCACCGATCGGGGTCTCGACCCAGCTCCAGACGGGCTCAGGGGGCATGCGCATGCCCCGATCCTGGCACGACGAGACGCCGACATCAGAGTGCCGACGGGTCGCAGCCGGCACGCAGCCGGTCATCAGCCCTTGACGGCGCACCTCAAATTCAGGTTAGGCTCACCTCATCGGTGGTGCGAAAGGCCCCGCCGCACCACCGCAAGACGACACCCCTGGAGCGATCATGGCACCCAGCGAGAACGCCGAGACGGCCGCCCGTGCAGGCGACCCGGCGCAGGTCGTTCCGTGCCACCTGGACGTGGCCGCCGCCGACGCCTCGGCCCGCCTGCTCAACGGAGCCGGCCGGATGACGATCTCCTGCCATGACGGCGCCCGCGGCCACCTCCTGGACACGTCCTTCCACGGCGCCGCCCAGGACGGCACCCGGTACATGGTGGTGTCCCCGCAGGAGGGGCAGTGGCCGCCCATGCCGATCGAGCGCCCGCAGCACGTCTCCATGACGATCACAGCGGAGGCCCCCGTGGCCGAGATCCGCATGACGGTCGCCGAGCTCAGCGGCCATGCCGTGGTCACCCGCTGCACGGAGGACGAGGAGACCGCACTGCTGTCCGAGGGGCCCCTGCCCAGCGAGATCGCCCGGACCTTCACCTGCTGGCCGGGCTCGCAGCTGTGGCGCGTGGAGCCCCTGCGCATGACGATCCACCACATCCCCGGGTGCCACATGCTGGATCGCGAGGCCCTGGCCCCGCGGCCGTCGTGGCCCGGTCCGGCGGAGGAGCTCGAGACCGTCGAGCTGCTGCGCTCCGAATGGGGTACGCACCTGACGGGCCTTCTCACCGAGCTTCGCCCGGCGTCGACGCCGACCGCCGAGCACCCAGACGCGCCGGGTGGCGTGCGCTGCGCCACGGGGCGCGCCTACCCGGTGTCCCTCTCCGACCGCGAGCTCACGCTCCTGCTGGTCGAGGGCCCCACCGCGACACCGTCGCGGTTCCCCTCCCCCACACCGTGAGCTCCCCGGAGGAGTTCGCCGCGGCGCTCAGGGACGCGGTCAGCGCGTCCGCTGAAAACTGCTGACGCCCCTCAGCCCCGCGAGCGCAGCCGGGTGTTCGGCAGCGGCGGGGCGGGCAGCGCAGCGGGCTGGTCGTCGGGGTAGGGCCCGAAGCGCGGCTCGTCATCGGCGCTCAGGCCCGCGGCGGCCAGGATCTCCTCGGACGGGGCATCCTCGAAGCCGAGCTCGTGCTGGTAGATCGCCCGGTAGGCCACGACCTCCTCGTGCGTGCGGCCGATGAAGTTCCACCACATGACGATCTCCTCGTCCAACGGCTCGCCGCCCAGCAGAATCAGGCGCACGGACTCGGCGTCGTCGTCGACCTCCAGGCGCAGGCTCACCCGCCCCGGACCGATGTAGGCCAGGTGCTCGGCCTCCACCGCGACGCCGTCCACGCTCAGGGCGCCGGAGTCCAGGTAGACGCCGTGCTCGAACCCCTCCTGCACGTCGAGCTCCAGCACGGCGCCGGGCTCGAGCAGGATCTCCGCGCCCAGCAGCGGCGGGGTGGAGGTCTCCACCTGGGCGTCGTCGCCGGCGAGCTCACCGATGAAGACGCGGATCTGCGAGCCGTCGCCGCGCACGGGCTGCGGAACGTGATGGATGAAATCGTGCTCCATGTGCCGCGTGGACTCGGGCAGCGCGTACCAGAGCTGCACGCCGTGCAGGACCGACGTGTCCGCGGTGGAGATCTCCTGGTGGGTGATCCCGCGACCGGCCACCATGAGGTTCATCTCGCCGGGACGCACCACGGCGCGATTGCCCGCCGAGTCCAGATGGTCGATCTGGCCCGTGAACAGCCACGAGACCGTCGCCAGGCCGGTGTGCGGGTGGCGGGGCACGTCCATGCCTCCGGTCTGGGCGACGTCATCGGGACCGTAGCTGTCCAGGAAGCACCAGGCGCCGATCAGCGAGCGCTTGCGCTGCGGCAGCACGCGGCGCACGTCCATGGCGCGCGGCCCGCCCAGCGGGACCACGCGCGGCGGCAGGATCTGGATCTCGTGCCCTGGCTCGGCGGTGCAGAGGGTCTCCAGCGGGACGGGCTCCACGTTGCTCATGGAGACATTCCAGCACAGTTCACGTGATGCGTCACGGACTGCGGGATGCGCCGACGGCTCAGCCCCGCAGCGCCTCCGGGTGCTCGCGCAGCCAGCCCTGGACGTACCAGCACGTGGCCTGCGGCTCGATGCCGGCGGCCACCGTCTCCGCGATCGCGTGGGAGACCAACCGGTCCGCCACGCCGCGGCCGCGATGGCTGGGCTGCGTGAGGGTGTGGTCGAAGATCCGCTGGGTGCGGCCGTCGTGATCCCGCGGGGTGTAGTGGGCCTCGCCGACGACGCGGCCGCCGTCGAGCGCTTGGAAGGCATGGGCTGACGCGTCGTGGCGCAGCTCGAGATCGGCGGTGGGCGAGGGCTGCAGTGCATCGGTCATGTCCGTGCAACGCGCGGCGACGCCGGTTTGTGCCGCCGCGGCGACCGCCGGGAGACTGGACGCCCCGAAGGGTCGAGGGAGGAGAGGCGATGGTCGCGTGGCTGGAGCGGCACCAGGTGCCGCTGTATCTCGCGACCATGGTCCTCGGGGCCGCGCTGGGCCTGGTCTTCCCCGCCGCGACCGCCGCGTGGGAGCCGACCGTGCCGCCGCTGATCGCGGTGCTGCTGTGGAGCACGTTCCTGGGGATCCCGCTGACCCAGCTGGGCGACGGGCTGCGCGACCGTCGCTTCCTGCTGGTCCTGCTGGGATTGAACTTCGTGGTCGTCCCAGCGCTCGCGTGGCTGCTGACCAGGCCCCTGACAGGGCATCCCGAGCTCGTGCTGGGGATCCTGGTGGTGCTGCTGGTGCCGTGCATCGACTGGGTGATCGTGTTCGCGGGGCTGGCCGGAGGCGATCGGGCTCGGATCACCGCGGCGGCCCCGCTGCTGATGCTGGCGCAGATGCTCCTGCTCGGCCCTCTGCTGTGGCTGCTGGCCGGGCCCGACGTCCCCCTGCGGATCGAGCCCGGGCTGTTCCTCAGCGCCCTGGTGCGGATGCTGCTGGTGCCGCTGGGCGCGGCCGTCGTGGTGCAGCTCGCGGCACGCCGCGGCGACGACGCCAGGGCCTCCTGTGCTGCGCGGGGCTTCGAGAGTCTCGGCCAGGCCCTCATGGTCCCCGCGCTGATGCTGGTGCTGCTCACCGTGATCGCCTCGCAGGTCGCTGCGGTGCGCGGGCAGCTGGCCGAGATCGCGCTGTCCGTGCCGGTCTACGTCGCCTTCCTGGTGCTCATGACGGCAGCGACCGTGCTGATCGCCCGGGCGGCCCGCCTGCCGGTGGCCTCGGAGCGCGCCGCGGTGTTCAGCGCGACGGCGCGCAACTCGCTGGTGGTCCTGCCGCTGGCGGTGGCCGTCGCGGACCAGACCCCACTGATCCCGCTGGCTGTGGTCACGCAGACCATGGTCGAGCTCGTGGGCATGGTGGTCCTCGTCCGGGTGGTGCCGCGGCTCCTGCCCTCGAGTCAGCCCGCGACCTCTTCGACCGCCGACGATGCTGTCGCGTCCCGGTAGCGCTGCGGATCGGCGGGGGCGTCGATCTCCCCCTGCTGGTCCAGGAAGTCCGCGGTGTCGATCAGGGCATCGGCCAGGGGCCCGGAGAAGAACTGCTCCTGCTGCTCGGCCGCGCGCAGGTAGCCGGTACCGTCGATCTGGCGGCGGGCGGTCTCGGCGTCCGAGCCCATCTGCAGGGCCAGGATCTCGGCGGCGCGACCGGGGTCGTCCTGCAGCATCTGCACAGCCCAGTCCTGAGCCCGGGTCCACTGCTCCATAGCCTCGGGATTCTCGTCGGCGAACCCCGAATCCGCGGCCGACAGGTCGAAGGTCGGCGCCCCGATCTCCGCGGCCTGGGTGCTGGAGACGAGTCGAGTGCCGCCGTCGGCCTCGAGCTCCCCGAGCGTGGGGTCCCAGATGTAGGCGGCGTCGATCTCCCCCGACTGCCAGGCCCCGAGCAGGGCGTCCGGGGACAGGTTGATCACGGTGACCTCGTCGGACAGGCCCTCCTGCTCGAGCAGCGCAAGGAGGCTGAAGTGCGCGGTGGAGCCGAAGGGCACGCCCACGCTGCCGCCGCGCAGATCCTCCAGGTCGGTGATGCCCTCCGCGCCGATCAGCGCCTCGGACTCGCCGATCACGTCCTGGATCCACACGACCTCCACGGGCAGATCCAGCGGCGCGGACAGCGCCTTCACGGCCGGGGACGAGCCCACCGTCGCGAGGTCCAGGGAGTCGCCACCGAAGCCCTGCACGACCTCGGCACCGGAGGCGTACTGCGTCCACCGGATGTCGGCATTGGGCATGCAGGCCTCCAGGACCTGCTGATCGCGCACGATCAGATCGCCGCTGGGCAGCAGCTGATAGCCCAGGTCGATCGTGCCGGTCACGGACTCATCGGCCTCCCAGGGGCACTCGGCGACCGCGCCGCCGTGCTCGGCATTGAGACGACGCTCGGTCTGGGCTGCGGTGCAGCCGCTGAGCAGCAGGGCCGCGACGGCGGCCAGGGACACGACGACGGAGCCCCTGCGGATGCTGGTGGTCATGGGGCGCTCCTCGTGGCTGATCATCATTCGCCGACCGTCGTGCTGCGGGACGTGCCTGCGGCGTCCCCGTAGATCGCCCCGGCGATCCGCTTCCGCAGGGCGGTGAACTCGGGGCTGGTGCGCACGGAGACGTCGTCGTGCTCGCGCCCGATCTCCACCGGGAGGTCCAGGGCGATCCGGCCGGGGCGCGGACTCATCACGAGCACGCGCGTGCCCAGGTAGACGGCCTCGTCGATCGAGTGCGTGATGAACACGATGGTCTTGCGCTCCTGGCGCCAGATCCCCCGCAGCTCGACCTGCAGCCGCTCGCGGCTCAGTGCATCCAGCGCGCCGAACGGCTCGTCCATGAGGATGACGTCCGGGTCGTTGGCCAGCACGCGGGCGATCTGGGCGCGCTGCTGCATGCCGCCGGAGAGCTCGTAGGGCTTGCGGTCCGCGAAGGTCTCCAGGCCCACGAGCCGCAGCTGCCGCTCGCCGATCTCCCGGCGCTCCTGGGCCGGCGCGCCGCGCAGCAGCGGGCCGAGCTCCACGTTGGCCCGCACCGATTTCCAGGGCAGGAGATTGGCCTGCTGGAAGACCACGCCGCGCGCCGCCGACGGGCCCGTGACCGGGTCGCCGTCGACCGCCACGACTCCGCTCGAGGGCGAGTGGAACCCGGCGATCATGTCCATCAGCGTCGACTTGCCGCAGCCGGACGGGCCCACGATGCACACGAACTCGCCCTCGCGGATCTCCAGGTCCGTGGGGGCCAGGGCGTGCACGGTGTCCCCCGAGTCGGTCGTGTAGTCCTTGGCGGCGGCCGCAAGGCGGATCTTGGCGGAGATGCTCCGGTCGTCCATCGGGAAGGGCTCCTGGGGGTCGTCGTGCCCGTTGCGGCTGGGCTGTCCGGGGGCGCTCATGCGCGGCCCTGCCACGGTGTCGCCACGCGGCCCACGGCCGCGATCAGAGCATCCAGCCCCACCGCCGCCAGGCCGATCACGATGATGCAGGCGATGGTCAGCGGCGTCTGCAGCTGCGTTCCGGAGACATAGGCCAGGCCGCCGATGCCGGGGATGCCGTTGTTCAGCTCGGCGGCGACCACCGTGGTCCAGGTGAAGCCGGTGGCGATGCGGATGCCGCCGATGACCTCCGGCAGCGCCGACGGGATGGTCACATGGCGCATCACCTGCCAGCGGGTGGCCCCCAGCGAGCGCGCCGCGTTCACGCGCGCGACCTGCACGCCCTGGACCCCCTGCATGGTGGCCACCGCGATCGGCGGGAACGCGGCCAGGAACAGCAGCCAGATCTTGGAGGTGTCCCCGATGCCGAACCACACGATCAGCAGGCCGATGTAGCCCAGCGGGGGCAGGGCGCGCAGGAAGTGCAGGAACGGCTCCACGATCTCGCGCACCGGGCGGAACGCGCCGAGCACCACGCCCAGGGCCACGCCGACGACCGCGCCGATCCCGACGCCGATCGCGATCCGGCGCAGGCTGTGCGCCAGGTGCTCCCACAGGAAGTAGCCCTGCTCGCCGCAGGCCCACCGGGTGGCCTCGTCGTCGATCGGACGGCAGGTGCTGGCCTGCACGAAGGCCGACCACACCGCACCCGGCGAGGGGAGGAACAGCGGCTGGACCAGCCCGGCGGCCGTGACGAGCCACCACAGCAGGAGGAGCACGACCAGGCTCAGCGCCGTGGTGCGGATCCGCTGGAGGCCTCGGCGCCGTCGTCGTCCCTGGGGACGACGGGCACTGTCCGTGTCGTCGGTCGTCTCCGACGACGGGGGGACCGTCTCGGTGGCCTGGGAGGACATGGGGGCATCCGATCTGGTGAGGGGCGAAGCTCTCGGAGTTCGAAACCTACCGAACATGTGGGGATTTTCCGCGCTCGGGCGTCATGTCGTCACGTGGGACCGACTCCGAGCCCGGGCAGCTGTCAACTATTCCTACGGATCGAGTCGCAGATCCCGGGCCTGCGTCCGCGGGGACGTAGATTCGAGTCGACGGCAAGCATCCCACGGCTCGAGAGAAGGCTTCCCCCACAATGAGCGTGACCCTGAACTGGTTCCTCCCCACCAACGGCGACGGCCGCTCCGTGGTCGACCGACCGCACTCGAACGACCGCGCAGTGACCACCCCGCGCGAGCCCAGCCTCGACTATCTGGCACAGGTGGCTCGCGCGGCGGAGGCCAACGGCTTCCATGCGGTGCTCACCCCCACCGGGTCCTGGTGCGAGGACGCCTGGATCGCCACGGCCGCGCTGATCGGAGCCACCTCCAAGCTGAAGTTCCTGGTGGCCTTCCGCCCCGGCACGATCACCCCCACGCTGGCCGCCCAGATGGCCGTGACCTACCAGAAGGTCTCCGGCGGGCGTCTGATGTTCAACATCGTGACCGGCGGCGAATCCGCCGAGCAGCAGCGCTTCGGAGACTGGCTGGATCACGATCAGCGCTATGAGCGCACCGACGAGTTCATGGAGATCGTCTCGTCGATCTGGGCGCAGGGCGGCGTCGACTTCGACGGCGAGCACTACCAGACGCGCGATGCCCGGGCCTTCGAGCAGCCGGAGATCGTTCCGCCGCTGTACTTCGGCGGGAACTCGGAGGCGGCGCTGCCGGTGGCGGCGCGTCGCGCGGATGTGCACCTGACCTGGGGTGAGACGCCCGAGAAGGTCGGTGCCCGGATCGAGCGGCTGCGCGAGCTGGCGGCCGCCGAGGGCCGCACCCTGGAGTTCGGCGTGCGCGCCCACGTGATCACCCGGGACCGCTCGGAGGACGCCTGGGCCGTGGCGCAGCGCTTCCTGGAGCAGATGGATCCGGAGGAGGTCAAGGCCTCGCAGAAGCATCTGGCCGCCTCCGAGTCCGCGGCGCAGAAGGGGATGACCGAGCTGCACGGCGACACCGTCCCGGACGACGCCCGCGATCTGGAGGTCCACCCCGGGCTCTGGGCCGGCGTGGGGCTGCTGCGCGGCGGTGCGGGCACGGCTTTCGTGGGAAGCCACGAGGAGGTCGCCGATCTGATCGAGGAGTACCACGCAGTGGGCGTGGAGCACTTCATCCTCTCGGGCTACCCGCATCTGGAGGAGGCGTACTGGGTGGGCGAGGGTCTGCGCCCGGAGCTGGCGCGTCGGGGCGTCCTGGCCCCGGACCCCTCCTGACCCCTCCGCCCCTCCGCTTCCGCCCCCTCCGCCGAGTGGATACCCAGTTGCGCTGTTCGCCCCGATAGCGCAACTGAGCATCCACTCGGCGGGGAGGTCAGGGGGAGAAGAAGAAGCGCACCAGGTGGAAGAAGACCGGGGCGGCGAAGACCAGCGAGTCGAAGCGATCCATGATCCCGCCGTGGCCCGGGATCACCGCGCCGAAGTCCTTCACGCCGCGATCCCGCTTGATCGACGACATCACCAGACCTCCCGCGAAGCCCATCACGCAGCTGACCAGCGCCAGCAGCGCCGCCTGCCACGGGGTGAACGGGGTGGCCCACCACAGCGCCGCTCCCAGCGCTGTGGCCGAGAGCACTCCCCCGATCAGTCCCTCCCAGGTCTTGTTCGGGCTCACCGACGGCGCCACCGGGTGCTTGCCCAGCGTCTTGCCCCAGACGTACTGCAGGACATCGGAGCCCTGGACCACGATCACCAGGAACAGCATCAGCGCCGCACCCTGCCACCCGCCCGAGCCCGGCGCCGAGCCCTCGGCAGCCGTCTTCCCCTCCGCGATCGCCACCGGCAGCTGCAGCAGCGCCGGGACATAGGAGACCGCGTACACGCAGACCATCAGGGCCCACTGCAGCGAGGCGGCGCGGGACAGGAAGTGCTCCGTGCGCCCCTGCAGCGCCGCGACCGCGGGCAGGAACAGGAACGCGTAGACCGGGATGAAGATCGCGGCCATCCCATACCAGTGCTCCCACAGGAACCAGTAGTGCAGCGGGGTGATGATGCCCAGCCAGATCAGCGCCGTGCGGTCATGGCGTCGATCCGGCAGCAGGGCGGCGAACTCGCGCAGCGCCAGCAGGGACAGCACCGCGAACAGCAGCAGCGTCACGGTCTCCCCGAGCAGCAGCGCAGCCCCCAGGACGCCGATCATGTACCACCAGGCCCAGGTCCGCTGCCGCAGCTCCGTGCTGAAGCCCTCCTTGGACGCCGGCAGCCGGGCGGAGATCGCCAGCACGGCGATCGAGGCCAGGACCAGGACAACGACGGCGCCCAGCAGCAGCCAAGCAGCCGCCCCGCCGATCATGCCGACCCGCTCGGGCAGCCAGCCCGCACCGAGCATCCCCGAAGGCGTCATGGCGATCCCCATGCCTCTCAGCGCTCCTGTCCACCGGGCGCGGCGCCGGGCACGCCCTCGGCCCCTGCGGCCCTGGTCCGCAGATCACTGCCGATCAGCTGCAGCCGGATCACGACGGTGGCCAGCGAGCCGAGTGCGATCACACCCAGCACGACGCCCAGCACCGAGCCCCGCGGAAGGCCCACCGGGACGAGCAGCGCCGGCTCCAGCAGCGAGAGCAGGCAGCCGAGCATCAGCAGCCACATGCGCCGCGGCTTGGCCATGGGCCCGTCGAAGTGATTCGACAGCCCCTGTGCGGCCCCGAGCGAGCGGACGTAGGCCGTCATCACCGCCAGCGAGGCGGCCACCCAGCCGATCGGGACCCCGCCGTGGATCGCGGCGGCCGCATAGCCGGCACCTGCCAGGAAGAGCAGATCGGCAAGGCGGTCGGGGACCTCGTTGTACAGATCGCCGACCGGGGAGCGCTTACCGCCCTCGACGGCGACCATGCCGTCGAGCATGTTCAGCAGCAGACGCAGCGGGGCCGCCAGCGCGGCGATGATCAGCAGGACCGCCCGCAGCCCGTCGTCGTGGAGGTAGACCGCCCAACCCGAGCCCACGAGGGCGGCGCACCCGAGCGCGGCCACGGCGACGGAAGCCGAGGAGATCATGTTCGGCGTGATCCCCGTGCGCCCGATGGCCGCTGCCGCCGCCCTAGCCCAGGACGTGGAGCGCTGGGGGATCTCGCGGCGCATGATCCGCTCGTCCGAGCGATCCGACGCTGCGGCACCGGGCCGGGTGCTGGGGACGTCGCGCGGTTCGTGCGAGGGCATGCTCACTGAGCCTCCTGGGCCGGGATCCCGCGGGACAGCCGCGGAGTGTTTGCCATCATGAATGCATGGCTCGTCATGTGATCTGACCACCCGTGACGCCGGATGTCCAGCCCCGCATCCCCGTCGCGAGCCCCAGCTGGCAGGATGCGGACATGACCGAGCCATCGCAGAAGCGCCGCAGGGCCCGTCGCGCGCTGGTCCAGCACGGGGTCGCCTTCACCTGGGGATTCGCGGAAGCCACGGTCTTCTTCGTCGTCCCGGATGCCTGGACCTCCGCCGTGGGGCTGCGCCGCCCCGGTCGGGCGCAGGCCCTGACCCTCACAGCCACAGCCGGGGCCGTTCTCGGCGGGGCCGTGGTCCACCGCTGGTCGGCGCGCACGGATCCCGCTCGCTCCGCGACCCTGGCGGCGCGGATCCCCGCCATCAGCTCCGCGATGGTCGCCAAGGTCGATGCCCAGATGAGCACCCGCGGCTTCTCCGCGCTGATGATCGGGCCGTTCACCGGCACCCCGTACAAGCTCTACGCCCGCTCGGCCGCAGCGCAGGGCATGCCTCTCAGCGGGCTCGCTCTCTGGACTCTCCCCGCCCGGCTCGCACGCTTCGTGCCGGTCACCGCGGTGATCTCGGGGATCGCGGCTCTAGCCCGGCGCAGCGGGCTCAGCGCCCCGGATCGCGGCCTCCCGCGGCTGCTGGGGGTCTCGCCGCGCACGGTCGAGCTGGCGATCTTCCTGGCCGGCTGGGCCGCGTTCTACACGTGGTTCTTCCGCTCGGTCGGCCGCGACGACGACCGCGCCGCCTGACCCCCTCCCCTCCCGCACCACCCCGCCGAGTGGATACTGCATTGCGCTATTCGCCTCGATAGCGCAACGGGGTATCCACTCGGCCCGGGTAGGGAGGTCAGGGGATGAGGGTGGCGTAGACGACGTAGTTGTCGTCCCACAGCCCCGTCTCGGGGTCGTAGCCGTCGCAGGTGATCAGGCGCAGCTGGGCGTCGTCGGTGTTGCCGTAGACCTTCTCCGTAGCGAAGTCGTCCTTGGGATATGCCTCGCCGTAGTCGACTGCGAACGTGGCCGTGGAGCCGTCCTCACGCTCGATCTGGATCTCGTCGCCGGGCTGCAGATCGCGCAGGCCCGCGAACACGCCGTCGCTGCCGTCCTCCTCGTTGACGTGGCCCAGCAGGATCGACGGCCCGAGCTCACCAGGGGTGGGCGACTTGTCGTACCAAGAGGCCGGGGAGCCAGGGCCCGTGGGCGGCACCTCGAGCGAGCCGTTGTCCCGCAGCCCCAGGTACAGCAGCTCGGAGTCGGTGCCGATCGCCGGGATCCGCACGCTCGTGGGCATGGATTCAGGCAGCACGACGGGGTCTTGTCCGGGCGAGGGCGTCGACGATGCCGTGGAGGGCGACGCCGGGACAGCGGGGGCCGTCGAGACAGAAGGCTCCGGTGACCTATCGTCCTGGGCCTCGCCGCCCGAGCAGCCGCTCAGGACCACGACGAGTCCGAGTGCCGCGGCCAGGCGAGCGGGCGGGACGATCCTCATGGTCGTGATCCTCTCTGCGATGACGATG
>NZ_JALXVH010000032.1 GCF_025149945.1 Kocuria sp. p3-SID1428
GGGGGGGCCGGGGGCGCCCCGCCGCCGGGGGGGGCGGCCCGCGGCGCGCGCGCCCCCCCCCCCCACGGATCACTTGAGGGTGACGGTGGCGCCGGCGCCCTCGAGCTGCTCCTTGGCCTTCTCGGCATCCTCCTTGGAGGCGCCCTCGAGGACAGCCTTGGGAGCGGAGTCGACGAGCTCCTTGGCCTCCTTCAGGCCGAGGGAGGTCAAAGCGCGCACCTCCTTGATGACGCCGATCTTCTTGTCGCCGGCAGCCTCGAGGATGACGTCGAACTCGGTCTGCTCCTCCTCGGCGGCACCGGCGTCGCCGCCGGCAGCCGGGGCGGCAGCCACGGCGGCCGGAGCCGCAGCGGTGACGTCGAAGGTCTCCTCGAAGGCCTTGACGAACTCGGAGAGCTCGATGAGGGAGAGCTCCTTGAAGGCCTCGATCAGTTCATCGGTGGTCAGCTTCGCCATGTTGTGGCTCCTTCTGGTATCTGGTCCCGTCGGCCGCATGGGGCGCGGCGCGACGGAGGGTGGTTCTGGTACGTGGTGAGTCGACGCTCAGGCGTCGGCAGCGGTGTCCGAGCCGGTCTCCTCGACCTTGGCGCGCAGCGCCTCGGCCGTGCGGACCGTCTTGGACAGCGGTGCCTGGAACAGCGCGGCGGCCTGGGACAGCGAAGCCTGTGCGGCTCCGGCGACCTTGGCCAGCAGGACCTCGCGGGACTCGAGGTCCGCGAGCTGCTTGATGCCGGCCTCATCGAGAGCGGCACCGTCCATGTAGCCGCCCTTGACGACCAGCGCGGGGTTCTCCTTGGCGAAGTCGCGCAGGCCCTTGGCGACGGCGACCGCATCGCCGGAGACGAACGCAATCGCGGTGGGGCCCTGGAGCTGTCCCTCGAATGCGTCGATCCCGGCCTCGCGGGCGGCGATGCCGGCCAGCGTGTTCTTCACCACGGCGTACTCGGCGTTCTCACCGAGCGAGCGGCGCAGCTGCGAGATCTGCGTCACCGAGAGCCCGCGGTATTCGGTCAGCACAGCTGCAGAGGACGACTCGAAGCGTCCCTTCAGCTCGGCCACCGCGGCGTACTTCTCAGAGTTCGCCATGGCACTCCTTCCTGGTGTGCCGGACGCCTGCCGTTCATGCCCCCACATGAGAAAAGCGCCCCGGCAGGAGCCAGGGCGCATCAAGACACCTCCCGCTCGAAGGCGGAAGAAGGTCTTGCACGTTCAGGACACCTGCGCTGGACGCCCCGAGGGGCTCTTACGGCGATCCGCTCCGTCCGCTTCAAGGTGAAGCAGGCACGACGGATCCGCGACCGGCGGTCTTTGGATGCCAAGAGACTACCTTCCTGCGCCTCCTGCGGCAACCCTCTGGCCGCCGCGGGCCGCCTCAGGCCTCCCCGATCGCCCGCTCCCAGACCGCGGACCGCCCCACCACGACGGAGCCCAGACGGCGGTTCACCCAGTTCATGCGGGTGTTTCCGCTGTGCGTCCACACATAGATCGACTCGATGTCCGGTGCCGTCTCGGCGATCTGGCGAAGGTTCCCGAGCTTGAGGCGCAGGCCCAGGCGGCGACCGCGGTGCTCCTTCAGCACGACGGTCTCGTCCTGCAGCCCGGCCCCGCGATACGGATGCGGCACGACGACCTCCGTCATCCCCACCAGCTCTCCCGAGGGGATGTGCTCCATGACGGCCATGAGCGACTGATCGCCGTCCGCGCTGCGCAGCGCCTCGGTGCGCCGGACCCGCTGGGCGTCCCACGGCTCGGGGTCCCACACCGCGGGGGCGGCGAAGGCATCCGACGGGATCCTCGCATGCAGCCGGGCCAACGATTCGAGCCAGTGCTCCGGAGCCTCGTCCTTCCACACGTGGACGCGGTAGTCCTCGGCGCCCTCGGCCGCCAGGACCTCCTGGCTGAGCCGCTGCATCTCGCGCGGCTCCAGGGGCACGGCCAGTCGGCTGACATCAGAGACGGTGCGCAGCGCATAGCCGGCGCGCTGGGCGAAGCGCGTCTGCCGGTTGGACAGAGGCAGGCGCCCCGAGCCGTCCGAGGCGGTGATCCAGTCCTCCGGGCGCACCTGCGCCATGGCGCCGGTGGGCGAGCCGATGCGGCCGTCGCCCTGCAGGTCCACTGGCCCGGGGTGCTCGGACTGGATCGTGATTCGACGCCGAGCCTCCGCGCCGGAGAGCTGCTCCGCGGCAGCCAGCAGCTCCAGACCCACTCCCCTGGCCTCGCACTGCGGGTCGACCGTCACGAGCACCACGGCCGAGCGCGTGTGCACCACCAGCGGCAGCCGGATCTCTGCGCGGCCCACCAGCCGGTCCTCCATGAAGGCGCCCAGCAGCACCACGCGCTCCCACGGATCGTGCAGGTCCGTGAAGATGCCCTCGGCCTCGTTGGACAGCTGCCCCGTGCCCCAGATGGCCTCGCGCGAGCGGCGCACCAGATCGGCGACCTCGCCCAGGGTGCGCTCGGCGGCGGCGTCGAAGATCTCCGGCGTGCGGATCTGTCGGATCTGGACGGCGTCGTTCGGAAGCACTGCGGACCTTTCGGCAGCGAGCGCGCCCGCAATTCCGCTTATGCCGCCTGCGGCCGCGCGGGGGGCCTCGCTCTTCAACGTAGTGAGGGGTCCAGCCGACATCGACTGGACCCCTCAGGATCATGCATCCTTCCCGCAGCGGTCAATCACCGGGGAAAGGAGCTGTGATCTGCCGCTGGCAGATCGTGCGAGCCTCAGGCTTCGGACTCGACGGAGGTGGCGTTCGGATCCACCGGGATGCCGGGGCCCCAGGTGGAGGCCACGGTCATCTTGGAGACGTAGCGGCCCTTGGACGAGGCCGGCTTGAGGCGCAGGACCTCCTCCAGAGCCGCGGCGAAGTTCTCCGCCAGGGCCTTCTGCTCGAACGAGGTCTTGCCCACGATGAAGTGCAGGTTCGAGTGCTTGTCGACGCGGAAGTCGATCTTGCCGCCCTTGATGTCGCCCACGGCCTTGGCCACGTCCATGGTCACGGTGCCGGTCTTGGGGTTCGGCATCAGGTTGCGGGGGCCCAGGACCTTGCCCAGGCGGCCGACCTTGCCCATCATGTCCGGCGTGGCCACGGCGGCGTCGAAGTCGACCCAGCCGCCCTGGACCTTGGCGATCAGGTCATCGCCGCCCACGAAGTCGGCGCCGGCCGCCTCAGCGGCCGCGGCCTTGTCGCCCTGGGCGAAGACCACGACGCGGGCGGTCTTGCCCGTGCCGTTCGGAAGGTTGACGGTGCCGCGCACCATCTGGTCGGCCTTGCGGGGATCCACGCCGAGTCGCATGGCGACCTCGACGGTGGAGTCGGCCTTGGAGCTGTCGAGCTCCTTGACGAGTGCGATCGCCTCGGCCGGGGTGTAGAGACGGTCGCCGTCGATCTTCTCGGCGGCGGCCCGGTACGCCTTGCTGCGCTTTGCCATCTGCTTGTTCTCCTTGTGCAGTCGTGGTCATGCGGACCGCGCTCGGCCCTGCCACGGGATTACGTGTGCTGTGTCGTGCTGCGGCTCAGGAGCCGATCAGACGACGTCGATGCCCATCGAGCGTGCGGTCCCTGCGATCGCCTTGGCGCCGGCCTCGACGTTGTTGGCATTCATGTCCGCGGCCTTGGTCTGGGCGATCTCGCGCGCCTGGTCCCAGGTGATCGAGCCGACCTTGTCCGTGTGCGGGACTCCGGAGCCCTTCTGGATGCCGGCAGCCTTCTTGATCAGCTCCGCAGCAGGCGGGGTCTTAGTCACGAAGGTGAACGAGCGATCCTCGTAGACCGTGATCTCGACCGGGATGATGTTGCCGCGCTGGGACTCCGTGGCCGCGTTGTAGGCCTTGCAGAACTCCATGATGTTGACGCCCTGCGCACCGAGCGCGGGGCCAACGGGCGGTGCCGGGTTGGCGGCGCCGGCCTGGATCTGCAGCTTGATCAGACCCGAGACCTTCTTCTTCTTGGGAGCCATGGTGTGGTCCTCCTGACGTGTTGTACCGCCGCACAGGAGCGTACGACGGCGGGGTGGCCGCCGTGGCGCGGCGACCGGACGGCGCCCGCCGCGCGAAAGCGCGTCCCGCGGCGGTGCCGAAGCATGTGGGGCAGGCCCGAGGCCTGCCGATGGCATCCGAGTCGGGCTCGCACTGGAGCGCCGGCGTCAGGACGACGATCGACCAGTCTGCCAGATCCGCGCACGAGCGGGCTCCGGCGGACCGGTCGGCGATCAGATCTTGGAGACCTGATCGAACGAGATGGTGACCGGGGTCTCGCGCTCGAAGATCGACACCAGCACGACCAGCTGCTGGGACTCGACCTTGATCTCCGAGATCGTCGCCGGGAGGGTCGCGAAGGCACCCTCCTTGACGATCACGGACTCGCCGACCTCGAAGTCGACGGTCACGGCCGGGGCGGAGGCTGCGGCACCGGCGGTGGCCTCCGCGGACGGAGCCTGTCCCTCTGCCGCAGCCGGGGTCTCGAACACCGGATTGAGCATGTCGACGACCTCGTCGATGCGCAGCGGGTTCGGGTTGTAGGCGTCCTGCCCGACGAAGCCGGTGACCCCCGGAGTGTGGCGGACGGCGCCCCAGGAAGCGTCGGTGAGGTTCATGCGCACCAGCACGTAGCCGGGGATCCGGACGCGGCGCACGGTCTTGCGCTGCGCGTTCTTGATCTCCACGACCTCCTCCATGGGAACCTCGATCTGGAAGATGTCCTCTTCCATGTTCAAGGACTGGATGCGGGTCTCCAGATTGGTCTTCACGCGGTTCTCGTAGCCGGCGTAGGTGTGGATGACGAACCAGTCGCCCTCCTGCCGACGCAGCTTGGCGGCGAACTCCTTGCGGGGGTCCTCAGCCGGCGCCTGCTCCTCGGGAACCTGGGCGGAGACCTCCGATTCGGCGCCCTCGGCGATCGCCAGGTCGGCGTCCTGCACGGACTCCTGCTCGGCGGGGACCTCGACGGCCTCTGCCGAGGCGTCCGCGGGCGCAGCCGTCTCAGCCTGCTCCGCGCCGTCCTGCGCGGGAGTCGTGTCCTCCGGCGCCAGGTCGACGTCGTTCTCAGCTTCGTGCTGGGTCACTGGGAGTCCCTGCTTTCCTCTGCTCTGGGGTGGCCGCGAGGCCATGCTCGCGAAGCGGTCGTGCTGTACGCCGGTGTGCATCCCCGGCGGTGCGTGGCCTCAGGAGGCGATCGCGCCGTCGCCGAAGACCAGCATGGCCAGCTGGCCGAAGCCGAAGTCAAGCAGCGAGATCAAGGCCATCATGAAGGCCACGAAGACGAGGACGACGAGCGTGTACTGCACGAGCTCGCGGCGCGTGGGGGTGTGGACCTTGCGCAGCTCCGCGATCACCTGACGCAGGAACAGGAGCAGACCGCCGAACATCCCGTTCGGCTTCTGCCCCGGCTCACCGCCCGGCTGATCCGCGGCTGTGCTCTGCGACATCGGTTCTCCTCAAGAGGGGCCTCGCGCGTGGGTCCGCACCATCGGGTAATGGTCTGCGCTGTTCGCCTCCGCCTTCCGCAGGCGCTCGGCGAGACCGTGCTGGCTGCGGAAGGCGGGACGGGCTGCGCAGGGCAGACAGGACTCGAACCTGCAACCTGCGGTTTTGGAGACCGCTGCGCTACCAATTGCGCCACTGCCCTTCAGGCCTGTGGGGCGCAATGCCCCGCATGCCGGTCCATGAGCCTACCACTGCCGCGACTGCCCCGATGCGAGGCTGCCGCGTGGTTCGGATCGGCTTGGATGGACACCAGCGGGCAATCTTAGCCGAGCCGAACCGCCTCGGCAAGGGAGACGGTCTCCCCGAAGGCCGACGGAGCTGCCCATGCGCATCCGGAACTGCCCAGTAGCATGGGAAGGTGCCGCGACCGCGACGAGCGCGCCACGGCGCACCCAGCCTCACCCAGATGGAGGAACCGCAGGTCATGTCCGAACGCATCTCCCGCCGCATCGCGGCGATCGCCCCGTCGGCCACCCTGGCCGTCGACGCCAAGGCCAAGGCCCTCAAGTCCGAGGGGCACCCGATCATCGGCTTCGGCGCCGGCGAGCCCGACTTCCCCACCCCCGCGCACATCGTCCAGGCCGCAGCCGAGGCCCTCCAGGATCCGTCGAACTTCCGCTACTCCCCCGGCCCGGGGCTGCCCGAGCTGCGCCGCGCGATCGCGGACACGACCGCGCAGCGCAGCGGCTGGCAGGTTGAGCCGTCGCAGGTCGTGGTGACCAACGGCGGCAAGCAGGCCGTCTACGAGGCCTTCGCGGCTGTGCTGAACGAAGGCGACGAGGTCCTGCTGCCCGCCCCGTACTGGACGACCTACCCGGAGGCCATTCGCCTGGCCGGTGGCGTGCCGGTCGAGGTCTTCGCCGGGGCCGAGCACGGCTACAAGGTGACCCCCGAGATGCTCGAGGAGAAGATCACCGATCGCACCAAGGCGATCCTGCACTGCTCGCCGTCGAACCCGACCGGCGCGGTGTTCTCGTCCGAGGAGACCAGGGCGCTGGGCGCTTGGGCCGTCGAGAAGGGGATCTTCGTGATCGCCGATGAGATCTACCAGCAGCTCACCTACGACGGCACCCCGTTCACCGCGATCGCCGGGGCCTGCCCGGAGCTGGGCGAGAACGTCATCGTGGTCAACGGCGTGGCCAAGACCTATGCCATGACCGGATGGCGCGTGGGCTGGCTGATCGGACCCGCGGACGTCGTGAAGGCCGTGAGCACGCTGCAGTCGCACCTGACCTCCAACGTCAACAACATCGCCCAGCGCGCGGCCGTCGCAGCGCTGACCGGCCCGCAGGATGACGTGGTCGCCATGGGCGAGGCCTTCGACCGACGTCGCCGGCTGGCCGTGGAGATGCTCTCGGCGATCGACGGCGTCACCGTCCCCGAGCCCCAGGGCGCGTTCTACGTCTACCCGGATGTCAGCGCGCTGCTGGGCCGCGACTACGACGGCAGCACCCCGCAGACCTCCGCCGAGCTGGCCGGCCTGATCCTCGAGAAGGCGCAGGTGGCGGTCGTGCCGGGCGAGGCCTTCGGACCGTCGGGCTACTTCCGGCTCTCCTACGCCCTGGGCGACGACGACCTGCGCGAGGGCCTGACCCGACTGCAGGACTTCCTGGGCGGTGCCCGATGAGCGCGCAGGCCGCCTCCGAGCCTACCGGCGCCCAGCGTGCCGGTGAGGCCGCAGCGCAGGCCGTCGGGATCTTCGAGCAGGTCCCCACGCCGGCCTGGACCACGGCCGGGCTGATCGGCGGCTACGGGATCGCCCGCGCCACCGGGGTGCGCTGGCTGGGCGGCGCTGCGCTTCTCGGCGCAGGTGCGGCCGCGGCCCATACCTGGTGGCACCGCGGCGGGCCCGCTCAGACCGGTGCGCTCAGCGCGGTCTACCTCCTGGGCTTCGGGCTCTCGCACCCGCTGGCCAAGAGGATCGGCGCCTGGCCCTCCGTGCTCACAGTCACCGCGGTCTCGGCCGCTGCCAGCTGGGCGGTCGTTGACCGAGGTCTCGAGGACTGAGCCGCCGGCACGCACGACAGGGCCCACAGACCAGGCACCTTCCTGGTGCTCGGTCTGCGGGCCCTGATCCTCGTCCGGAGCCGTGCCGGGCGGATCAGTCGTCGACGGCGTCGCGGCCGCGGCGCACGATCTGCGGATCGGGCGGGTAGACGACCGACTCGTCCTTGTCCTCGTAGTCGAACTGGTTCAGGAAGTAGCGCATGGCGTTGAGGCGCGCTCGCTTCTTGTCATTCGACTTGATCGTGATCCAGGGAGCGTGATCCGTGTCCGTGCGGCGGAACGTCTCCTCCTTGGCCAGCGTGTAGTCGTCCCAGCGATCGAGCGAGGCGAGATCGTTCGGCGAGAGCTTCCAGCGCCGGACGGGATCGATCTGGCGGATCGCGAACCGGGTGCGCTGCTCGTGCTGGGTGACCGAGAACCAGAACTTGGTCAGGTGGATCCCGGCGTCCACGAGCATCTTCTCGAAGACCGGGGCCTGCTTCATGAAGACCTCGTACTCCTCATCGGTGCAGTAGCCCATGACCCGCTCCACGTTGCCCCGGTTGTACCAGGATCGGTCGAACATCACGATCTCGCCGTTCGTGGGGAAGTGCTCGATGTAGCGCTGGAAGTACCACTGCCCCTTCTCCCGCTCGGTGGGGGTGCTCAGAGCGACGGTGCGCGCGGCACGGGGGTTCAGGTGCTCGGTGAAGCGCTTGATCGTGCCGCCCTTGCCGGCGGCGTCGCGGCCCTCGAACAGGATGATGTGCTTGAGGTCGTTGTCCTGGCCCCAGTACTGGAACTTCAGCAGCTCGATCTGCAGGCGGTACTTCTCCAGCTCGTAGTCCTCGCGCGACATCCGCTCGTCGTACGGGTACCCGCCTTCGCGCCAGGTCTCCACGGCGGATCCGCCCGGGTCGATCAGATCGGGGTCGGCGGTATGGCCGTCGGTGACGGTGTAGCCCTGCTCGACGAGCTTGTCGATGAACTCGCGGAGGTTCTCCTGCGGCGCTTCTGCCATTGCGGCTCCCAAGGGCTTGGACCGCGGCTCGAGGACCCCGGTCGGTGCGGCGGCCCCAAGGCACTGCCTCCACCGGGGCCTGTGGCTGTCTGAGACCCCATTCTAATCCGGTACAGATGAACGGCTCCTGAACTGCCGTGACTTGCCCCGGCCCTGCGCCGCAGCGGGGACCCGGGCTTAGACTGAGGGCAGAACCCGACGGCTGCGGGCAGGTCCGCTGAAGGATCCGTCGCATGCGGTCGCGGCAAGTCCCCGAGCAGGAGGAGCGACACCCATGAAGATCGGTCTGCTGACCAGCGGCGGCGACTGCCCCGGACTCAACGCGGTGATCCGTGCGGCGGTGCTGCACGGCATCAAGAGCTACGACCACGAGTTCGTGGGCTTCCGCGACGGCTGGCGCGGCCTGGTCGAGGGGGACATCATCGACCTGCCCCGCACCAAGGTGCGCGGACTGGCTCGTCAGGGCGGCACGATCTTGGGCACCTCGCGCACCAACCCGTACGACCATCCCCAGGGCGGCCCGGAGAACATCTCGATCATGCTCGAGCGCCACGGGGTCGACGCCGTTGTGGCCATCGGCGGCGAGGGCACCCTGGCCGGGGCTCGCCGCCTGGCCCTGGACGGCCTTCCCGTCGTGGGCGTGCCCAAGACCATCGACAACGACCTCATGGGCACCGACTACACGTTCGGGTTCGACACCGCGGTCTCCATCGCGACCGACTCCATGGACCGCCTGCGCACCACCGGAGAGTCCCACCACCGCTGCATGGTCGCCGAGGTCATGGGCCGTCATGTCGGCTGGATCGCCCTGCACTCGGGCATGGCCGCCGGCGCGCACGCCGTGCTGATCCCCGAGCAGCGCACCAGCATGGATGAGGTCTGCCGCTGGGTCACGGAGGTCCACGAGCGCGGCCGGTCCCCGCTGGTGGTCGTGGCCGAGGGCTTCATCCCGGAGGGCTTCGACGACGTCACCGCCGTGCACGGCACCGAGGCGGACGGCCGCCCTCGACTGGGCGGGATCGGCGAGTACATCACCCAGCAGATCGAGGAGCGCACGGGCATCGAGACCCGCAACACGATCCTGGGCCACATCCAGCGCGGCGGCGCCCCCACGGGCTACGACCGCGTGCTGGCCACGCGCTTCGGCATGAGCGTCGTGGACCTGATCCAGCAGAAGAAGTGGGGCCACATGGTGGCTCTGCGCGGAACGGACATGGTCCCGGTCAGCTTCGACGAGGCCCTCACCGGGCTGAAGACGGTGCCGCAGGACCGCTGGGACGAGGCCAAGGTCCTCTTCGGCCGCTGAGCACCCGGGGCCTCCGGCCGCGCGCCGGAGGCCTCAGTGCCGGGGCCGCCGCAGGAATCCGGATTCTCGCTGGACGACCTGTCCGGCATCCGGCGGCACGACGACGGTCTGGGCGGCGGCCCACTGCTCGGACCGTGCTGGCTCTGCCTGCTCGTCCTCCACCTGCTGCGGGGACTCGAGGACCTCGCGCACCCGCAGCTCTGCCTGGGTGTCCACCGAGCGCTTGATGACCGCCAGGGCGATGGGTCCGGCCTCGTGGTGCAGCTGCACGGAGCTCACCCGCCCGACCTTGCGCTGTCCGGCGAGCACCTCGGCCCCGGCGGAGGGCAGGGTGTGCTCGGAGCCGTCGAGGTCCAGGAAGACCAGGCGCCTGGGCGGATGGCCCAGGTTGTGCACCCGCGCGACCGTCTCCTGGCCCTTGTAGCAGCCCTTCGAAAGATGCACCGCGGTGCGCAGCCAGTCGAGCTCGTGCGGCACCGTGCGATCGTCGGTGTCCGGGCCCAGGCGCGGACGCCACGCCTCGATGCGCAGCGCCTCCCCCGCCCACGACCCGGCCAGGCTCAGACCATCGGAGGCAGGTCCGGTCACGGCCTCCACGAGCTTCTCTCGCGGCACGAGGACCTCGTGCCACTGCCGCTGGGCACCCGGGTGGCCGTCCTGCTCCCCGTACGCCCAGCCGCCGTCGGCGACCCCGGGCCAGGGATCCGTCCAGATCAGCTCGCAGCGCCCCTCAGCGGGCTCGGCGGCCAGCACACGCAGGTGCTCCGGCACGTCCACCGCTGCGATCACGGCGACGTCGCGGCTGCGGTCCTCGATCTCGACCCGCAGGGCGAAGCGCATGGACTCGAGCCACTCGCGCAGCGGCTGGGTCTCCTGCGGCTCCGTGATCAGCCAGACAGTGCTCCCGTCCTCGATCACATGGGGCGCGAACTCCACGCGGCCCTGCACGGACAGGAACAGCGTCTCGGCGGACTGCCCCGGCCGAAGGCCCGTGAGGATCTGCGAGCTCAGCGTGGTCAGCCAGGACAGGCGATCCGGGCCGCCGACGCAGATGACGCCCTTGTGCGACAGGTCGACGACGGCGCCGCCGCGCGCCAGGGCCCGCTGCTCCCGGACAGGGTCGCCGTAGTGGGCGGCCGTCCCGGCGTCCTGCCCGGAGGCCTCGACGGCGCCGTGGACGGTCTCCAGAAGCGCGGATCGCCGCACCTGGGCCTGGGGCGCTGATGCGGCGATGGAAGCGGGGTCATGCGTGCTGTCGGTCATATCCTCTTCAGCTCAGCTGATGCGTGCGTGCTCAGCGATCGGCCTTCGGCCGCCATGTCCCAGGCCCAGAAGAGGTCTCCGTTGACCAGGCCGAACATGCGGGTCGAGGCGGTGTGCTCCTTGGCCCCCTCTGCGCGGACGACGGCGTCCGTGCCCATCTGGATGCGGGGTCCGTCGATCTCTCCGACGTAGAGCTCGCTCACGCCCCCGGGACGGGAGAACGTGGCCACGAGCGGGAATCCGCCGTCCGGCAGGCGCAGGGCCTCGACCTGATCGGCGGTGGTGATCTCCGGCTCGGGCGCTGCGGGCATCAGGCCGGGACCGACATCACCGGGGCGCTGCGGACGGGCCAGCTGCCAGAACCCGTGCTCGACCGTGATCAGGCGCTCGGGCTTGCCGTCCTGGTCCAGCAGGTGCGATTCCGCTCGGTACTCCACGAACGGCAGGCCGCTGTGGGCGAACTGGACATGCTGGCGGAAGGGGCGCTGGTCGGTCTCGCCGTAGCCGACGAAGCCGTCGCCCTGCCACTCGCCCAGAAGCCAGGCGAAGGGGACGAGCTCGGCCGGGAGATCGGTGGGGATCTCGACAGGCACGGCTTACATCTGCCCCTTGTAGAGGTTCTTGACGACGACCACGCTGATGAGGCCGATCGTCACGACCGCGAGTGCGAGCAGGACCAGGAAGAAGATCTCGATGGCAAGAAGCATGGGCTCAAAATACCACGGTCGCCACGATCCGAGCCGCGAACAGGGCGGTCGGGCCCAGCAGCGCGACCGGCAGGACGCTCAGCGCCAGCAGGCCGCGCTTGGGCCCGCGCTCCGGTGCAGACAGCAGCAGCCGCAGCTCCACCACGCCGATGATCACCCCCGTGAGCACACCGGGGACCACCACCATGGCCACGGGGGTGTCGCCCAAGTCCTGCAGGTGCTGGGACAGGGCGATCCATCCGGAGGCGGAGACCGCGGCGAGCACACCGGCCGTCGAGGAGATCGTGGACTCCAGCCGATGCTGCGCGCCCTCTCCGCGCACGAGCTCGGCGAGGAAGGTCGCGATCAGGGCGACCGCCACGATGGCCGGCAGCCAGGTCAGCCGCTCGCCCGCCGGCAGGGCGGAGACCACGGCGGCCAGCGCGCCGCTGAGCAGGATGATGATGCTGTGCCGGTAGCGGGCCCGGATCCCCACCGCCGAGGCCCACCCCAGGCCCAGGATCAGGCTCATGGCCCCGGCCAGCAGGTACGGCGCGATGCCCCCCGCCACGGCGGCGGCCAGCGCGAGACCCAGCACGAGGGTGGCGCACACGCCGATCGTGGCCACCTTCATGCCCGGCCGCGGCGCGGTGCTCACCTCTGTCCTGAGCGCTGTCATGGAAGACCACGATAGTTCCACCAGGCTCGCCGAGCGGACCGTGACACCGCATGGAGCCGCGAGCACTGCCCGTGGCGTGCACCCGCGTAAGCTGGCGCCGTCCCCGGGCTGCGCACGTCCCCTCGCCGGGGCCGCGCCGCGGCGAGCGCCCCATCGGGGCCGACATCTCGGAAGAAGAGGGAGTGGAGCTGGGATGACCCGGATCATCATGCTGGCCGATCCCGACCAGTCTCCGTCCGCGGTGCTCCCCGCACTGGACCTCCTCCCCCACACCGCTTCCACCCTGGATCGCAGCGCCGTCGGCGGATCCGTTCCGGAGCTGCAGCAGGCCGATCTGCTGCTGATCGACGGCCGCACCGGACTGGTCGCCGCGCGCAATCTGGCCCAGCTGCTGCGCGGCCTCGTTCCGGACAGGGCCGTGATCATGGTGCTGACCGAGGGCGGTCTGGCCGCCGTGGCGGCCACGTGGCTGGTGGACGACATCGTCCTCACCGGGGCCGGCCCGGCCGAGCTCGACGCCCGCATCCGCCTGGCGGCGGCACGCAGCCAGGCGGTCGAGGTCGCCGAGAGCCAGATGATCACCGCCGGGCCGGTCACGATCGACGAGGCCGCCTACTCCGCCCACGTGGCCGGCGAGGCGCTGAACCTGACCTACAAGGAGTTCGAGCTGCTGAAGTTCCTGGCCCAGAACGAGGGCCGCGTCTTCACCCGCAGCCAGCTGCTCTCCGAGGTCTGGGGCTACGACTACTTCGGGGGCACGCGCACCGTCGACGTCCATATCCGACGCCTGCGCGCCAAGCTCGGGGCGGATCACGAGAAGATGGTCACTACCGTGCGCAACGTGGGCTACAGCCTCGCTGCCCGCCGCACCGCGGACGGGCGCTGAGCCCGCCGCGCACATCAGCAAGGGCGCAGTCGCCCTCCCCGGACACCGCACGAGACCCGACCCCACGCAGGAGGTTCCGATGAACCGCAGCACGCATCCCATCCAGCGGCTGAGCCCCGAGCAGGCCGATCTGGACGCCGTCCTGGCTCTGGCCAGGGCCGCCGAGGACGCCGACGGCGATCCCCCGCTGTCCGATCAGACCCTGGTGGATCTGCGCACCGAGCCCGAGCGCGTGCGCCTGGCAGCGGCTTCCGAGGACGGCCGCGCACTGGCGGCGGCGGTGCTCGTGCGCTCTCGGGAGCAGGAGGCACCGGCGCTGCTCGAGGGCGTCGTCGACGCACAGCAGCGCGGCCGAGGCCTGGGGCGCCGGCTCGTCGAGACGATCCTCGAGGACCACGACGGCCCCGTGGACGCCTGGTCCCACGGCGACCACCCGGCAGCTCGGCACCTGGCGCATGCGCTGGGCTTCGAACCGGTGCGCGAGCTGCATCGCCTGCTGCGCACCGATGCCCTTCGCGAGCAGCTGCCGGAGGTCGAGCTGCCCGACGGCGTGGTCATCCGCTCCTTCGAGCTCGGCCGGGACGAGCAGGAGCTGCTGCGCATCAACGCCGCGGCCTTCGCCGATCACCCGGAGCAGGGGCAGATGAGCCTCGAGGACCTGCGCCAGCGCCAGGCCGAGTCCTGGTTCGACCCCGCCGGGCTGCTGCTGGCGGTCGAGCAGCACGATCCCGATCGCGTGCTCGGCTTCCACTGGACCAAGCAGCACCCGGCCTCCGGCCAGGAGCCGGCCCGCGGCGAGGTCTACGTGGTGGGTGTGGCCCCGGACCAGCAGGGGCGGCACCTGGGCCGGGCCCTGACCATCGCCGGGATGCGCCACCTGGCCGAGCAGGGGCTGAGCGAGATCCTGCTCTACGTGGATGCCGAGAACACCGCGGCCTTCCGGCTCTACGAGTCCCTGGGGTTCGAGCGCTGGCACGTGGACGTGATGTTCTCCCGCCGCTGAGGCCTATCTCCCGGCGCCGCGGCACGCACTCACGCCGCGTCCGGAGCCGGGCCTGTCGCCGGTTAGCATGACTGCGCGCCGCCGACGCAGCGCTGGGCGGCGACCCCTCCTTCGGCAGGCGGCCGCCGAGCGCCGGTCGCACGACGCGTGCACCCCACCACGAGAGGACCCGGAAGCCGACATGGCCAAGAACCCGGACCGACAGGCATACCGCATGACGGAGCCGTCGCCCGACACCGATGCCTCGGTGCGCGCCGCCGGATGCCTGTGCTGGCGCCTCGACGCCAGATCCGAGCTCGAGGTGCTGATCATCCACCGGCCCCGCTACGACGACTGGTCCTGGCCCAAGGGCAAGCAGGAGGATCAGGAGACGCTGCCGGAGACGGCGCACCGTGAGGTCCTCGAAGAGGTCGGGCTCGACGTCCGCCTGGGCGTCGCGCTGCCTGCGATCCGCTACCGGGTCAAAAACTCGGAGAAGCACGTCCATTACTGGAGCGCGGAGGTCGCTGCGCAGGATCGCCCGAAGGCCGACGGCCACGAGGTCGACCGGCTGGAGTGGGTCAGCGCTGATCGTGCCCGTGAGCTGCTGAGCAACCGGACCGACCTGGAGCCGCTAGAGCGCCTGGTCGAGCTGCACGAAGCCGGGGATCTGGCCGTGCGCCCCGTCATCATCGTGCGACACGCGAAGGCCAAGCCGCGCTCGTCGTGGTCGCGCCCCGAGGGCGACCGCCCCCTGGCCGCCACGGGCAAGCGACAGGCCATGGCGGTCACGCGCCTGCTCGAGGTCTGGTCCCCGAAGCGCGTGGTGAGCTCGCCGTGGCTGCGGTGCCTGTCCACCGTGACTCCGTACGCGCGCGCGGCCGGGCTCAAGCTCAAGGAGAAGCCGCAGCTGACCGAGGCCGCCCACAAGCGGCGCCCGGCCAAGGCGGGCGCCGTGGTGGAGTCCCTGTTCGACAAGGAGCCCTCGGCGGCGCTGTGCACCCACCGGCCCGTGCTGCCCACCGTCCTGCGCGTGCTGCGCGGCCGGCTCGATCCGCAGCTGCGCTCGATCCTGCCGGAGGAGGATCCCTACCTGGCCCCCGGCGAGATGATCGTGCTGCAGGTCTCGCGCAAGCACCGCCGCCGCGTGGTGACGGTCGAGATCGTCAAGCCGTTCGACGACTGACCCGAAGGCCGCACCATCTTCCGTCCGGGGCGGCCGGCCGCGCCGTCTCGCCGCATGAGCGCCGCGCGGAAGAACCGCGCCCTCGGCAGCGCTGACGACACCGCAGCCGACACGCACGAGACCCCGCACCTGGAGGCGACCCCACGTGAGCCCGAACCCGTCCACGGCCATCCCGACCCCCTACGAGGACCTCCTGCGCGAGGTCATGGCCGATGGCGTGCACACCTCCGATCGCACCGGCACGGGCACCCGCTCCGTGTTCGGGCGCCAGATCCGCTACGACCTCTCGCAGGGCTTCCCGCTGCTGACGACCAAGCGCGTGCACTTCCGCTCGGTGGCCCTGGAGCTGCTGTGGTTCCTGCGCGGGTCCTCGAACGTGCGCTGGCTGCAGGAGCGCGGCGTGAGCATCTGGGACGAGTGGGCCGACGCCGACGGCGAGCTCGGCCCCGTCTACGGAGTCCAGTGGCGCTCGTGGCCGGCCCCCGACGGCAGCGGCATCGACCAGATCGCCCGGGTGGTGGACTCGATCCGCACAAACCCCTATTCGCGCCGCCACATCGTCAGCGCCTGGAACCCGGCGGAGGTCGATCAGATGGCCCTGCCCCCGTGCCACGCGCTCTTCCAGTTCCACGTGCAGCCGCAGCAGGACGGTCCGGGACGGCTGTCGTGCCAGCTCTACCAGCGCTCGGCGGACATGTTCCTGGGGGTCCCTTTCAACATCGCCTCCTACGCGCTGCTGACCCACATGATCGCCCAGCAGACCGATCTGGTGCCCGGGGACTTCGTGTGGACCGGCGGCGACGTCCACGTCTACGACAACCACGTGGAGCAGGTGCAGCGCCAGCTCGCCCGCGAGCCGTACCCGTATCCGCGGCTGCGCTTCGCACGCAGGCCGGAGGACCTCTTCAGCTACGACTTCGAGGACTTCGTCCTCGAGGGCTATGAGCACCACCCCGGGATCAAGGCCCCGGTGGCGGTCTGATGCCCGCCCCGCGCCTATCCGCGATCTGGGCCCAGACCCCCGACGGGGTAATGGGCCGCGACGGCGGCATGCCGTGGCACCTGCCCGAGGACCTGGCTCATTTCAAGGCCACCACCCAGGGCCATCCCGTGCTCATGGGCCGGCGCACCTGGGAGTCCTTCCCCGAGCGCTTCCGCCCCCTGCCGGGCCGGACCAACGTGGTCGTGACCTCCCGCCCCGAGGACCCGGGGCTGCAGGCGGACCCGCACGAGGACGGCACCGCGGTCATCGCGGTGAGCTCGTGGCGCGAGGCCGTGCGCGCCGGCGCCGAGGCACCGGGCGGCGAGCACCTGTGGGTCATCGGCGGGGCGCGCCTGCTCGAGGACGCCATGCCCGAGCTCGAGCACGCGGTCGTGACGGTGATCGAGATCGACGAGCCCGGAGACACCCGCGCACCCCGTCTGGAGACCCCGTGGCGGCTGGAGCGCCGCGACGAGGACCGCCTCTCGCGCACAGGGCTGCGCTGGCACGTGGAGCACTGGCGGCGCTGATCCGCCGCGCCGTCGTCGCGGCCGATAGAGTGGTGCGCACCATATTCATGGCCGACCCGGGGCCCCGTCGATGGCGCGGGGACCGGCAGCGGCCGGGCAGGAGGCCCTCGTGAGCACCCAGCAGGACGTCCCGGACGATGCGCAGCGCCCCGAGCCGGAGATCCACGACGAGCCGGGTCTGCGCCTGGTCGACAACACCACCAGCGGGCGCGTGGAGCTGTGGCTCGACCAGACCTTCATCGGGTTCGAGGGCGTCGAGAAGCACCCGGACGGCACGCTCGAGCTGCAGCACACGATCATCGACGAGCGCCACGGCCGCCAGGGCTACGCCCGCACGCTCGTGACGCTCCTGCTGGAGGCCTGCCAGGCGGCCGGCGTGCTGGTGCGTCCCACCTGCACCTACGTCCAGGACTACCTGGAGCGCTTCCCGCAGTACCGCTCAGCCGTCGCGGACTGAGCCCTCTCGGGCCTCGGAGCCCGGACAAGGAATCGCAACGGTCCCTTGACGCCGCCTAGACTGGGACGATGACCATCGATCACAGCTCCGCACCCGCCGTCGGCTTCGTCGGATGGCGCGGGATGGTCGGCTCCGTCCTCATGGACCGCATGCGCGCCGAGGGCGACTTCGCCGACATCCAGCCCGTCTTCTTCTCGACCTCCTCCCCCGGGGCCCCCGCTCCGCAGATCGAGGGCCTCGGCGACACCGGGGTCCTCCAGGACGCGAACGACATCGAGGCTCTTCGGCGCCTGCCGATCATCGTGACCGCCCAGGGCGGCGGCTACACCTCCGAGGTCCACCGGACGCTGCGCGAGACCGGATGGGACGGCCTGTGGATCGACGCCGCCTCGACCCTGCGCATGGAGGACAGCTCGGTCATCGTGCTGGACCCCGTGAACCGCGACGTCATCGAGGCAGCGCTGGCCGGCGGCACCAAGGACTTCGTGGGCGGCAACTGCACCGTGTCCTGCATGCTCATGGGCCTGGGCGGACTGTTCCGCAGCGGGCTCGTCGAATGGGCCACCTCCATGACGTATCAGGCGGCCTCCGGCGGCGGCGCCCGTCACATGCGCGAGGTCCTGCGCCAGTTCGGCGACCTCTCCTCGGCCGTGTCCGACGAGCTCGCCGATCCGGCCTCGGCCATCCTGGAGATCGATCGCAGGGTCCTGGAGACCCAGCGCTCCGGGCAGCTCGACGTCGAGCAGTTCGGCGTGCCGCTGGCCGGCTCCCTCATCCCCTGGATCGACGCCGATCTGGGCAACGGCCAGTCCCGCGAGGAGTGGAAGGCCGAGAAGGAGACCAACAAGATCCTGGGCCTGTCCGGCGACGACCAGATCGCGATCGACGGGCTGTGCGTGCGCATCGCCGCCATGCGCTCGCACTCGCAGGCGCTGACCATCAAGCTCACCGAGGACGTCCCCGTCGAGGAGATCGAGCGGATCCTCGACGCCGACAACGAATGGGCCACCGTGGTGCCGAACGAGAAGGAGGCCTCCATGAACGGACTGACCCCCGTCTCGGCCTCCGGCTCGCTGCAGATACCCGTGGGGCGCCTGCGCAAGATGTCCATGGGCCCGCAGTACCTCTCGGCCTTCACGGTGGGCGACCAGCTGCTGTGGGGCGCGGCCGAGCCGCTGCGCCGCATGCTGCGCATCGCCATCGGAGCGCTGTGAGGCGCACGCGGCGCTGAGCACCGCCGCTCGTCCCGGTGCGGCCCCTCGGGGCCGCGGATGCACCGCCCTGCGCGCCGACCACGAGCGGCTCGAGCAGCCCCTCGTCAGGCACCCGGGGCTGCATTATGAGGGCCGCCGCGCACGCGGCGGCCCTCTCGCTGCGCCTGGGCCGCCTCCTCAGCTCGACGGGAGCGCTCCGCGGCTCCGGAGAGGCACCAGCGCCACCAGCTCGCCGCACGCGTGCCCTTCCACCAGGTCCACAGGCGGGTCACCTGGTGCAGCGCCCAGTGGTTGAGCCGCTCGGCCCAGGCGAACTCGAGCGACCACACGCCGATGCCGAGGAACACGAACAGCCAGCCCGGCCCCGGGATGAACCACATGATCACCCCGGCCATCAGCAGGACGAATCCCGCCACGGAGATCAGCCCGACCACCAGCGTGCGCCGCAGGCGGGATCCTCGGTGCGACCAGTCCTGGAACGCGCGCATCCGCCGCCGAATCGGGTGGCTGTGGCTCTGACCGCGGCGGATCTCGTCGGCCAGGTCCTCGCCCTGCGGCGGAACCTCGGCGAGAGGCTCCTGCGGGGTCACAGGCGGAAGCCCACCATCACCGGCTCGGGCACCAGCTGCACGCCGAAGGCCTCCTGGACTCCGTCGCGCACGGTGCGGGCCAGGGCCTCCACGTCCGAGGCGCTGGCCGAGCCGCGATTGGTCATGGCCAGGGTGTGCTTGGTCGACACGGCGGCTCGGCCCTGGGCCACATCCGGGCCCTCGCGCCCGAGGCGCTCATTGCGCGTGCCGGGCAGCCCGAAGCCCTTGCCGAACCCCGAGCGATCGATCAGCCAGGCCGCCGAGAGCTTCAGCCGGCCCTCGACGGGCGAGCCGGTGCCGTCGAGCACCGGGTAGCGCGGGGCATCGGCCGGCAGAAGCCGCTCGGCCTCCTCGGCATCGACGATGGGGTTGGTGAAGAACGACCCGGTGCTGAAGGTGTCCGGGTCCTGCGGGTCCAGGACCATGCCCTTGGAGGCACGCAGCTCCAAAACGGTCCGGCGGACCTGGGCCAGATCCGCGCTGGCGCCGACCTGCACCCCCAGGGCGTCGGCCAGCTGGCCGTACTGGACGGGAGAAGATTCCGCGCCCTGGGCCAGGCGGAAGCCGACCTCCAGGACCACGTAGCGCGGCGAGCCGGACTCGGTGGTGCGCTTGAGCAGGGAGTCGCGGTAGGCGAACTCGAGCTCGGCAGCCGCGAACTCGCGGACCTGCTGCGCATGCCGATCCCAGGTGCGCACGCGCACGATCGTGCGGGAGACCTCCGCGCCGTAGGCCCCCACGTTCTGCACCGGAGTGGCCCCTGCAGTGCCCGGGATGCCGGACAGGGCCTCGAGGCCCACCAGCCCGCGGGAGACGGTCTGCTCGACGACGTCGTCCCAGGCATGCCCCGCCTGCACGGTCACGATCACGGAGCCGTCGTCCGCCGGGTCCGAGACCTCGAGGCCCTGCGAGGCCAGGTGCACCACCACGCCGTCGAAGCCGTCATCACCGACCAGCAGGTTGGAGCCCCCGCCGACGAGCAGCACGGGCCTGCCCTGCTGATCGGCGGCGCGGACGGCGTCGACGATCTCCTGCTGGCTGCTCGCGCGGATCAGTGCCCCGACGGGGCCGCCGATGCGGGTGGTGGTCAGCGTGGAGAGCTCGGGGGAAGTCATGCCCCCGATCCTAACGACCTCAGGCCGAGGCACCTGCTGCCCGCACGGCGGGAGCCGGAGGACGCAGGTTCGAGACCAGCAGCATCGAGACGATCACGAAGACCATCACGAAGCCCAGGGCGCCGCGCACGCCTACGAGCTCGCCGAGCAGCCCCAGCAGCGGCGGACCGCCGAGGAACGCGCCGTAGCCGATGGTCGAGACCACCGAGACGTTGGCGGCGGCCCGACGGGGGTCATCAGCGGCGGCGGACATGCCCACGGGGAAGCCGAGGGAGGCGCCGAGGCCCCACAGGAACAGCGCGATCATCCCGGCGGACAGCGACGGCGAGAAGACGAAGACGCCCAGCCCTGTCAGTGCCAGCGCACAGGCCGTGCGCAGCACCGCGAGACGGCCGAACCGGTCGATCAGCCAGGTGCCGCTGAGCCGGCCGGTGGTCATGGCGGCCACGAAGATGCCGTAGCCGATCGCGCCCAGGTGCGCCGGGGCCTGGTAGCCGTCGGTGATGGCCAGGGCCACCCAGTCGTTGGCCGCGCCCTCCGTCAGCGCCATGCCGAGCACGAAGATCCCGACCAGCACGGTGCGCCTATCGCGCCAGGCATCCCCGACGCCGTACACCGAGTGCTGAGCGGCCTGGGTGATGGAGTCCCGTCCACGGCCCTCAGAGGCCAGATCGATCTGCTGCATGGTGCCCGTGATGATGGGCACCTGCGAGGAGACCGGGCTCAGGTCTGCGCCGACTCGACGCTCCCCCTGGAACCTCGGCAGCGCCAGGGCCACCAGCAGACCCATCACCAGGGCCATGCCGCCCACGTGCCACACCACGGGCACGCCGCCGGCGGTGGCGATCGAGCCCACGACGGCGCCAGTCACCGTGCCGATCGAGAAGAACGCGTGCATCAGCGGCATGATGCTGCGGCCCATGGCTGTCTCGAGAGCGCTGCCCTCCACGTTGGCGGCCACGTTCCAGGTGGCGGAACCCAGGCCGAAGAGCAGCATGCCCACGGCGGTCACCAGGACCCAGCCGAAGACGCTGACGCCCACGCCGATCAGGATCATGCCCGCCACGACCATGGATGCGGTGACGGCGATGGTGCGCTTGGCCCCCAGCCGCATCACGGTCATGCCCGAGGTGGACACCGAGGCGAACGCCGCGATGGTCTGCGTGAGCAGCAGCGCCCCCATGGCCGCCGGGCCCAGCTCGAGCCGCTCGGAGATCGCGGGGATGCGGGTGAGCCACGCGGAGATGCCGATGCCCGAGGCGAAGTAGATCGCGAAGACGCTGATGCGCCACGGGCGCAGACTGGACGGCTCAGGCTTCGTGCGCCCCCGGGTCAACGGCAGACCACCACCGCCTGCGCCTTGACCAGGACCTTCTGCGAGGCCGCCTCAGCGGGATCGGCCTGCGGGTCCGAGAGATCGGGGGCCGAGACGGTCAGGTCGATCCGGGCGGTGCCGGCCTGCTCGTCCAGGGCGCCCACGACGCCGACGATGCTCAGCGTGGTGGACGGCTGGATCTCGGCGGCACCCTCGCGGACGCCGTTCGGCACCACGACCGGCTTGGTGAAGCGGGTCTGGACGTCGACGACGCGCCCCGGATCCCCCGCCCAGTCGGCCACGAGCTGCATGGCGGCACCCATGGTCAGCATGCCGTGGGCGATGACGTCCGGCAGGCCCACGGAGACGGCGAACTCCTGGTTCCAGTGGATGGGGTTGAAGTCCCCGGAGGCGGCGGCGTAGCGCACGAGATCGGCGCGGGAGAGCTGGAGGTCGCGGCGAGCGACCTCCTGGCCCTTCTCGAGCTGGGCGAGCACCGGAGCGGTGTCTGCAGCGGTCACTGGTCCTCTCCTCTCACCAGCAGGGACGAGCGCGCGGTGGAGACCGGCTGGCCCTGGCGGTCGGTGATCTCGGTGCGGAACGTCACCATGGCCCCGGCGCCGACGGCGCGCACGGCATCGACGGTCGTGGCCGCGACGAGCTCGTCGCCGACGACGATGGGGCGGGCGTGGGTGAAGCGCTGATCGGCGTGCACGACGCGGGAGAAGTCGATCCCGGCCTCCGGGTCCGCCACCACGGCGGCCTCCGCGCGCTGGGCGACGATGATCGCGAAGGTCGGCGGGGCGAGGAGGTCCGCATGGCCCAGAGCGCGAGCTGCCTCCGGGTCCGTGTGGGCCGGGTCCTGCGCGAAGACGGCCGCGGTGAACGCGCGCACGGCCTCCCGCGAGACGGTGTAGAGCTCGATGGCCGGATATGTCCGACCGACGAGCTCGGGGCTGATGGCCATGGCGGTGCAACCTCCCGTGGGTGCGCGGGCCCGATCCTGCGGCCGCTGACGGATTCTCGGGGACGAGGCATCGGAGGCTGCACCGGGAAGGCGCCCGCACCGCTGCCCCTGCAATAGGAGAAGCCCGCGATCCGAGTGGGGATCACGGGCTTCATCTTCCGTAGCGGTGGACGGGCTCGATCCGTCGACCTCACGATTATGAGTCGTGCGCTCTAACCAGCTGAGCTACACCGCCAGGAGAGACGATGACGCCCGCATCCCCGTCATGACGCGGATGCGGGCCCTCATCTCGAGAGCCCCGACCGGGAATCGATCCCGGGACCTCCATCTTACCAAGATGGCGCTCTACCACTGAGCTATCGGGGCAACGCGGAATACTGTACAGCACACCTGGCTGAGACATGAAATCGGAGCCGGCTCAGTCATCATCCCAGTCGTCGTCGTAGTCGTTGTCGTAGTCGCCGTCCGCATCGTCGTCCCAGTCGTCGTCGTAGCCCTGGGACTGCTCGAGCGGGACGGGAACGGGGACGGGCTCCTGCGCCGGAGCCGGAGCAGGCGTCGCGGCCGGCTGCTGCCCTTCCCGGGTCGGCTGCGAGGTGGCCTCCACCCGTGACGGCTCCGACGACGGCTGCGCCGAGGCCTCCTGCGACGGACCCGCAGAAGGATCCTGCGAGGCAGCGGACGAGGAGTCGTCCTCGGCCGGCTCGCTCGTGGCGCCGTCCTCGGGATCCTCGCTGCTGCCGACGCCGTCGCGCAGGACCTCGGTCTCCGGGGCCGCAGGGCCCGCAGAGGCCCACAGGGCGACGGCGAGGATCGAGGCGACGATCAGGGCGAGGGCGGACCAGAGGATGCGCATGTCCCCACAATGGCCTCCGCACGTGAGACGAGCATGAGGACCGCCTCGCTCGGCGCCGATCGGCTCAGATCTCCGCGAGCCTGTAGCCGGCCCCGCGCACCGTGATGATCCGCTCGGGCCCGAGCTTGTTGCGCAGGTAGCGCACGTAGACGTCCACCACGTTCGAGGAGCCCTCGAAGTCGTAGCCCCAGACCTTGTTCAGCAGCAGGTCGCGGGTGAGCACCTGGCCCGTGTTCTCGAGGAGCACCTGGGCCATCGAGAACTCGCGGGCCGACAGGGCGATCTCCTGGTCGTGGACGAACGCGCAGCGCCGCGAGATGTCCAGCGTCAGGCCCCCGGCGGTGAGCCTGACGTCGTCCCCGGCGGAGCCCGTCTGACGCAGGCGCGCCTTCACCCGCGCCAGCAGCTCGGCGAAGCGGAAGGGCTTGGCCAGGTAGTCATCGGCCCCGGAGTCCAGGCCCTGCACGGTGTCCTCCACCGAGTCCCGAGCCGTGCACATGATCACGGGCATTCCGGAGCCGCCGGCGCGCAGCTCGGCGAGCACCTGGAAGCCGTCGAGCCCGGGCAGTCCGACGTCGAGCACGAGGAGGTCGTAGACGCCGGTGCTGGCCAGATCCAGGGCCTCGACGCCGTCCTCGACGACCGCGGTCTCGTAGCCGGAGGCGCGCAGTCCTTTCTGGATGAAGCGGGAGATCCGCTCCTCGTCCTCCGCGATCAGGATATTGGCCATCTCCCGGTCCCTTCCTGGTGTCGTGACTGCCGCGAGGCTCTCCCGCTCGGGGGCAGGCTCGCACAGGAAGATGAGGGGATCAGGAGAGAGATTCGACCGGCGTCTCGGCGGGCTCCGGCGAGGGCCCGCCCTCCGGCAGCATCAGGGTGAACTGAGAGCCCGCGCCGCGCGACGAGCGCAGCGCGACCCGCCCGCCGTGCCCGCGCGCGATGGCCTCGACGATGGCCAGGCCCAGCCCGGAGCCCTCGACCGTGCGCCCCGCCGAGGCCCGGCCGAAGCGCTCGAAGATCCGGGCCTGATCCCCCACATCGATGCCGGCGCCGGTGTCGCGCACCCACAGCTGCAGCCGCCTGCCGCCGTCGTCGAGCTCGCCCCAGGAGGCGCCGATCGCGATGGTGTCGTCCTCGGCGCTGAACTTCACGGCGTTGGCGGCCAGCTGGATGACGGCCTGCATGAGCCGTTCGCGGTCGGCCACCAGCAGGCCCTCGCAGCGGGAGTCGACCCGCCAGCGGCGCTGCCCGGATAGGGCCGAGATCCGCGCGAAGGCGTCGTCCAGGAAGGCGGAGACCTCGAAGGAGGCCGGGCGCACGAAGTCCGGGCGCCGCGACCGGGCCAGCATCAGGAGGTCATCGACCAGGCGGTTCATCCGCGAGATCTCGTCGAGCATCAGATCACGGGTCTCGGCGGCGTCGTGCGGATCGTGCTCGTCCATCAGCTCGAGGTTGCCGTGCAGGATGGTCAGCGGCGTGCGCAGCTCGTGGGCGGCATCGTCCAGGAACTGGCGCTGCTCCTCGAAGCCCTCCTGGAGTCGGTCGAGCATCCCGTTGAAGTTCTCCGCCAGGTGAGCCACGTCCGAATCCTGGCTGGGCACCTCCACGCGGCCGGAGAGATCGTTCACCGAGATCGACTCGGTGGCCTCGCGCAGCCTCGAGATCGGTGCGGTGACGCGCCCGATCAGGTAGTAGGCCACCGCTGAGGCGGCGACCAGGAACAGCAGGGAGATCATGACGTAGCGCCACCACGAGTCCAGGATCTCCTGGCGGCCCTGCGTGATGTCCGTGGCCACGACCAGGTAGCCCTCGGACGCATCGCCGTCGATGTCCACGTGGATCAGCCCGAAGCCGATGTCGCGGCCGTCGTGCTGTCCGATGGTGTGGACCGTGCGGTCCGGCTGGCCGTGCTCGCGCACGACCTCCTCGATCACGTCGTGGCTCAGGCCCTCGCCGGCCGGGCCGTCGTAGGTGTAGCGGACCTCGCCGTCGACCAGCCCCACGATGACCTCGGCAGGGGCCGGCACGGAGGTGGACATGAACGTCCACAGCAGGTGCTCGACGCTGTCGAACCGGCTGTCGAAGGCGTCCTCCGGTGCCGTCTCGGCAGGCGGGCCGGCCATGGCATCGGCCTCCGCCGAGGCGGGCCCGCGATCGAGCAGCCGCTGCAGCTCCCCGGCCTCCTGCTCGGTGCCCTGGGCCACCGAGGCCTCGAGCTGGCCATAGCGGACCCAGTGCGTGGCCGCGCCGATCGCCAGCACCGTCAGAGCGGTGATGGTCACGACCACCACGAGGGCCCGTCCACGCACCGACGTCAGCTGCCGGAGCACAGCGCCGCCCCGGGCGGCGGCGGCGGGCTCTGCGGTCATGACTCACACGATACGCAGGCCCGCCTTCTACGATCAGCGCGATCCGTGGCGCTGCGAGCCCTTCCGGCCGCCCGTGAACTTCTTGTGGCCGCCGCTGTGCTCGGGACGGGCCGAGCGGCCTCCGCGGCGGTCGTCGCCGCGGTAGCCGCCGCGATCTCCGCGGTCGCTGCGCGCGCCGCTGGACTTGGGGCCGCGGTCCTGGCGGATGTCCAGGCGCTGGCCGTTGATCTCGATGGCGCCCAGGCGGTCCAGGTCGCCGCGGGAGAGATCGTCCGGCAGCCCGATCAGGGTGAACGACGGCTTGATCTCGATCGCGCCGATGTCCGAGCCCTTGAGCCCGCCCTCGTTGGTCAGGGCGCCGACGATCGAGCCCGGAAGCGCACGGTGCTTGTGGCCCACGGCCATCCAGTACGTCGCCTTGCCCTCCTCGGAGCGCGGGGTGCGTCCGCCGCGCTCCGAGCGCTCGCCGCGATCGCGCTCCTTGCGCTTGGGCTCCGGCAGCTCCTGGGCGAAGAAGGGCTGGTCGCCCTGCGAGATGACGGCCAGGGCCGCGGCGACCTCGAGCGGGTCGACGTCGTGGTCCTCGACGTAGGAGGTGATCATCTCGCGGAAGGCCGAGAGGTCCTGGGACTCGATCGTGTCGGTGATCGACTGCCCGAACTGGTCCACGCGCGTACGGTTGACGTCCTCGACCGAGGGCATGGGCATCTGCTCGACCGACTGCTTGGTGGCCTTCTCGATCGCGCGCAGCAGGTACTTCTCCCGCGGGGTCATGAACAGGATGGCGTCCCCGGAGCGGCCGGCGCGGCCGGTGCGGCCGATGCGGTGGACGTAGGACTCGGTGTCGTGGGGGATGTCGTAGTTCACGACGAGCGAGATGCGCTCCACGTCCAGGCCACGAGCTGCGACGTCGGTGGCGACCAGGATGTCGATCTTCCCGCTGCGCAGCTGCTCCACGGACTTCTCGCGGGCCTGCTGGGGGATGTCGCCGTTGATCGCGGTGGCGGCGTGGCCGCGGGCGCGCAGCTTCTCGGCGACCTCCTCGGTCGCGGCCTTGGTGCGCACGAAGACGATGATGCCGTCGTGCTCCTCGACCTCCAGAAGGCGGGTCATGGCCTCCATCTTGTGATTGCCCATGACCTGCAGGTAGCGCTGGCGGATATTCGTGGCGGTGGAGGTCTTGGCCTTGACCGAGATCTCCTCCGGGTCACGCAGGTAGCGCTGGGCGATCTTGCGGATCGCCGGGGGCATGGTCGCCGAGAACAGGGCGACCTGCTTGTCCTCCGGGGTCTGCGACAGAATCGTCTCGACGTCCTCGGCGAAGCCCATGCGCAGCATCTCGTCGGCCTCGTCGAGCACGAGGTACTGGAGGTCGTCGAGCTTCAGCGAGCCGCGCTTGAGGTGATCGATCACGCGCCCCGGGGTGCCGACGACCACCTGAGCGCCTCGGCGCAGACCGGCCAGCTGCGGGCCGTACGACGAGCCGCCGTAGACCGGCAGGACCGTGAAGTCCTCGAGCTGGACGGCGTAGGAGGCGAAGGCCTCGCCGACCTGCAGGGCCAGCTCGCGGGTGGGGGCCAGCACGAGGACCTGCGTGGAGGTCGACGGGCCGTTGAGATCGGCCAGCTCTGCCAGCCGCGACAGGGCCGGCACCGCGAAGGCCGCGGTCTTGCCGGTGCCGGTCTGCGCCATGCCGACGACGTCGCGGCCCTCCAGCAGGACCGGGATGGTCGCCTCCTGGATGGGCGAGGGCTTCTCGTAGCCGATGGTCTCGAGCGCCGCGAGCACGCGGGCGTCGATGCCGAGCTCGGCGAAGGTGGGGGTGGTGTCCTGAATGTTCTGATCGGTGGTGTTCTCGCTCATCCGAGCTCCTCACGGGGTAGAGCGCACGACGAGGCACCGCTCGAGGAGCGATCATCGGAAGTGGCTGCACATGGCTCCGGTGCTCCCCGAGTGCGGAAGGCGTCCTGTGTCGCTGACTCCGCGCTGCTCTATGGCGCAGTGCGAGCCGGGTCTCGACGGTGGAGGCGACGGGATTCCAGCGGCCTGACAGGGCCGCCGATCACCGACGGTTGAGACGTCGGTGCACGACAGACAGATCCAGGGATGTGACCGGAAGGGTCGACCCACCTTAACCCACGTATCCGATCCGCGGCCGGGGGCGAAGGCCTTCGTGAGCAGAGACACGCAGGCCCCGACCGCGAGCCCGCTGTGCTGTCGGTGCGCTGTGCCACGATCGGCGACATGTCCGCCGGCCACACCTCGCACAGCACCGGCCGCACCCGCGTCCCGCCTCAGGACGGGCCCCTTCGACCGGGCGAGCATCGGCGGCGCTGGTCCCCGTCGGGTCCGGTGGACCTGGCGCAGTCGCTGGGGGCGCTGGCGCGCGGCGCCCAGCACACCACCGCGCAGGTCCCCTCCCCGCACCAGGCCTGGATCACCGCTCGAGTCGACGGCGCCCCGCTCACCGCCCGCTTCACCCGCACCGGGGACCAGGATCGCCTGCGTCAGGACATCGTCGTGGACGCCTGGGGCCCCGGGGCGCGCGGGTTCCTGGATGAGGCGCCGCTGTGGTGCGGGGCCCACGACGACTGGTCCGGGCTCGAGGACTCCCCCGCTTGGGAGGCGCTGCCCAGCCTCCTGCAAAGGGCACGGCACCACAGCCCCGGCCTGCGCCTGATCTCGACCGGGCGCCTCTTCGAGGCCCTGTGCTCCGCCGTGCTCGAGCAGCGCGTCACCGGCCATGAGGCCATCCGGGAGCAGCGCTGGCTGGCCCGAGCCCACGGGGACCCGGCTCCCGGACCCGCGCCGCGCGGGATGGCGGTGGCGCCCGCTGCGCAGCAGGTGCGAGCCATCCCGTCCTGGGCATGGCACCGCGCCGGAGTGGATCCGGCACGCTCGCGCTGCCTCGAGGCGATCGCTGCCCGCGGCGGCGCCCTGGCCCGCTGGAACCGCCGGCCGCTGGACGAGGATCTAGAGCGGGCGCTGCGTTCGCTGCCCGGCATCGGCCCGTGGACCGTGGCGGAGACCCTCCAGGTCACCCACGGCGACCCCGACCGCGTCAGCGTGGCGGACTACCACCTGGCGCATCACATCACCGAGTTCTTCGACGGCCGACGCGGCGACGACGACCGGATGCTCGAGCTGCTCGAACCATGGCGCGGACACCGGCAGCGGGTGGTGCGGCTGCTGGGCGTGTCGGGGTGGCGCGCACAGCGCATGGGCCCTCGGCTGGCTCCGGAGGACCACCGCAAGCACTGAGCCCGGCGTCCGCTCGGCGCCGGTCGTCCTGACCTCACTCGAGCCAGCCTCAGCGGCTGCGCAGGCCGCAGGTCCGGTCATGGACGCACATGGCGAAGGGCGCCTCCCCCTCGGGGAGACGCCCTTCCGCGCTGCGGTGCCGCCGTCCGGCCCGTCATCTCAGCTGGTCTGGTCCTCGCCGGACTCGGCTGCGGCCTGCTGCTCGGCGACCTGCTTGTGGACCTCTTCCATGTCCAGGCCCTTCACGGCCTCGACGACCTGGTCCAGTCCGGCCTCGGGCAGCGCGCCCGCCTGCGAGAAGACGAGCACGCCCTCGCGGAAAGCCATCAGCGTGGGGATGGAGCTGATCTGGGCCGATGCGGCCAGCATCTGCTGGTCCTCGGTGTCGACCTTGCCGTGCACGACGTCCTGGTGCTTCTCCGAGGACGCCTCGAAAGTCGGTGCGAACTGCTTGCAGGGCCCGCACCAGTCCGCCCACCAGTCCAGCAGGACGATGTCGTTCTGGGTGAGGGTCTCCTGCAGGTTCTCCTGCGTGATCTCAACGGTAGCCATGCGTTGCACCCTACGGACCCGTCGTCGTCGCGTCAGCCGCGGTTCGCCCTCGGTGGACAGCTCCTCCGCTGCTCGGGGGACGCCGCAGTCACGGCGGGTGACACGTATGCATTCCATCAGCGCTGACGAGGTGCGCATCTGTCACCAACCCGCAGCGCGACAGCATGAGGAGCCTGCCGATCACGCCGTGCTCAGCGCTCGTGCGGCGTACACGCGCCCCGACCGGACGCCCCACGGCCTTGAAACCCA
>NZ_JALXVH010000033.1 GCF_025149945.1 Kocuria sp. p3-SID1428
GGGAGCCCGTCACCGGCGACGCGATTCCCGCTCCCTGGGCATAGCGATCCATCCACAACGAGATTCCACAGAAGGGCCTCCGAGGGCAGGGGGGAGGGGGTCCACCCCGGCCGGAATCCCGCTCCCTGGGCATAGCGGTATCCCCCCGAGCAGGAGGGGTTTCCTCAGGCCCAGTAGGGCGTGTCTGGCCGGGTGATCGCCGGAGCTGGGCGCTGCCCGGTTGGGGTGGCGCATCGGTTCCTCATGGCGGCGACGAGCCGGCTAGTTCGTGCCCACATTCTGCCCACACCTGCCCCCGATTCGGGGTGATCTAGGGGGGTGCTGGGAGACTCAGAGCCGCATGATTCCGGGGGTTCACTCTCCCAACCTGCGGTGTTGCGAGGGTTCGAGTCCCACCTTGGGCACTCTCGGCCTGAGCCGCGATCTCATCGACAGACGAGGTCGCGGCTCAGGCCTTCTTCACTTCTCTGTCCACATTCTGCCCACGTCGTGCCTGCACCCGCCGAGATCCCGCTTCCGTGCGCGTTTCAGCGGATTCAGCGCACGGAAGCCCGATCTCGGCAAGGCGGCTGCACGCAGACGGGATCTCGGCGCGTCGATGCGCGAACGGGCTCAGCTGTCGCTCAGCACGGCCTGGTCGGTCCTCCGTCGTGCAGATGACACCAGCCCCCGGATCCGCGGGGATCCGGGGGCTGGTGTCAGCGCTGATCAGCGCCGGGCGGGAGGCTCAGCCCTTCCAGGGGCCGATACGCTCGTGGCGCTCCTTGGCCTCCTCGGCCGTGGCGCCGGAGTCCTTCGCGTCGCCGACGCGGTGCACCTTGACCAGGTTGGTCGAACCGGCAACGCCTGGGGGCGAGCCGGCGCAGATGACCACCAGGTCCTCCGGCGAAGCCAGATCATGCGACTGGAGGTAGAGGTCCACCAGGCGGGTCATCTCGTCGGTGTGGTCGACCTGATCGCTGAGGATCGGCTGGACGCCCCACAGCAGCGAGCAGAACGCCACGACGTTGGGGTCCGGGGTGAAGGCCAGGATCGGCTGCTGCGGGCGCAGACGGCACAGGCGGCGGGCCGTGTCACCGGACTGCGTGAACGTGGTGAGGTACTGGACGTCCAGCTGACGGGCCATGGTGACGGCCGCGCGGGTGATCGCACCGCCGCGGGTGCGCGGCTCCGTGACCATCTGGCCGATGCGCTCCCAGCCCTGGCGCTCGGTGGCCAGGATGATGCGCGACATGGTCTGCAGCGCCTCGATCGGGTAGGCGCCGATCGAGGTCTCGCCGGAGAGCATGACCGCATCCGCGCCGTCGAGCACGGCATTGGCGCAGTCCGAGGCCTCGGCGCGCGTGGGGCGCGGGTTCTCCATCATGGTCTCGAGGACCTGGGTGGCCACGATGACCGGTTTGGCCCAGCGGCGCGCCAGCTCGATCGCGCGCTTCTGCACGACCGGGACCTCCTCCAGCGGCAGCTCGACGCCGAGATCGCCGCGAGCGACCATGATGCCGTCGAAGCTGTCGATGATCTCGTGGAGGTTCTCCACGGCCTGCGGCTTCTCGATCTTGGCGATGACGGGGACGCGGCGGCCCTCCTCTTCCATGATCTCGTGCACGCGGGTGATGTCGTCGCCGGTGCGCACGAACGACAGCGCAACGAGGTCGCAGCCCGTGTTCAGGGCCCAGCGCAGGTCCACCTCGTCCTTGTCCGACAGGGCGGGGACGTTGACCGCCACGCCGGGCAGGTTGATGCCCTTGTTGTTCGAGACCTTGCCGGGCACCTCCACGACGGTGGTGACGTCGGTGTCGGTGACCTCGGTGGCCCTCAGGGCGACCTTGCCGTCGTCGATCAGCAGCTGATCGCCGGGCGCCACGTCCTGGGGCAGGCCCTTGAAGGTGGTGGAGCAGCGGCTGCGATCGCCTTCGATGTCCTCGACGGTGATGGTGAAGACATCGCCCACGGCGAGCTCGTGGGGGCCGTCGCCGAAGCGGCCGAGGCGGATCTTGGGACCCTGCAGGTCCGCCATGATCGCGACGGTCTGGCCGAGGTCCTCGGAGGCCCGACGCAGGTTCTGGTACGAGGCCAGGTGCGTGTCGTGGGTGTCATGGCTCATGTTCAGGCGGGCGACGTTCAGCCCTGCCTGGATGGCCTCGGTGATCTTCTCGTAGGAGCTGATGGCCGGACCGATGGTGGCCACGATCTTCGCTCTGCGCAAGGCACTTCCTCCTGCTCGATGTCGGAACAGGCAGACGATCGCGCAGGCCCCCGAAGCTGCGAGGGAGGAATCCTGCGCGGCAGCTCTGCCGGGGTCATGCTCGCAGGCCCGGGGGCCCGCTTCCATCCCCCACCATACTCGCCCTGCAGGTGATCGGTCGGAGATGGGCGAATCCAAACGAGCGCTGAGGGCGAACACCGAGATTCTCGTCACGTGCGGCGCCGGCGGGCACCGATCTCCGCCGTGCACGGGCGGGGCCCCTCGACCCGCGCACGACGGCCCAGTGCCCCGGATCGCCTGCCCCGGATGATCGAACCCGGGGCAGGAAGCAAGGGCCTTCAGCGCAGGTCGATCGCCCGCGTGCTGGGGCGCACGGGCTCTGGCAGCCGGGTGCTGCCGGTGAGGTGCTTCTCGACCTCGGCGGCACAGGCGCGGCCCTCGGCGATCGCCCACACCACCAGCGAGGCGCCGCGGCCGGCATCCCCGCAGGCGAAGACGCCGCGCACCGAGGTCATGTAGCGATCGTCCCGGGCGACGGTGCCGCGAGGCTCGCGCCCGACCTGCAGCTGCGAGGTCAGATCCTCCGACTCGTTTCCCGTGAATCCCAGCGCCAGCAGCACCAGATCCGCCGGGATCTCGCGCTCGGTGCCGGCCTTGGGGACGCGGCTGCCGTCGGGCAGGTACTCGGTCTCGGCCAGGCGCAGAGCCTGCACCCGGCCGTGCGCACCGGCGATCAGCTCGACGGTCGAGGACAGGTAGACCCGATCCACGCCCTCCTCGTGCGAGGACGAGACGTCGAGCACCTTGGGGGTCATGGGCCACGGCTCGGAGTCCGGGCGCGTCGCCGGCGGCTCGAAGCCGATCGCGATGTTGGTCACCGAGGCAGCACCCTGGCGGTTGGCGGTGCCGATGCAGTCGGAGCCGGTGTCGCCGCCGCCCAGCACCACCACGTGCTTGCCCTCGGCGCGGATCTGATCCGGCACCTCGTCGCCGGCGATGACGCGGTTGGACTGCGTGAGGTACTCCATGGCCTGGTGCACCCCGTCCAGCTCCCGGCCGGGAACGGACAGCTCCCGGGGCTCGAGTGAGCCGGTGGCCACGATCACGGCGTCGTAGCGGCGACGCAGCTGATCCCAGGTGATGTCCCGGCCGATCTCCACTCCGGTGCGGAAGCGAGTTCCCTCCTGCCTCATGACCTCGAGGCGGCGCTCCAGCACGTGCTTCTCGAGCTTGAAGTCCGGGATGCCGTACCGCAGCAGCCCGCCGATGCGGTCGTCGCGCTCGAAGACCGCGACCGTGAAACCGGCCTGCGTGAGCTGCTGGGCTGCGGCCAGACCGGACGGGCCCGAGCCGACGACGGCCACGGTCTGCCCGACCAGGCGGTCCGGGATGAACGGCTCGAGCAGGCCGTCCTCGAGGGCCTTCTCCCCGATCTCGTACTCGATCTGCTTGATCGTCACGGCCGGCTGATTGATGCCCAGCACGCAGGCAGACTCGCACGGGGCCGGGCACACCCGCCCGGTCAGCTCCGGGAAGTTGTTGGTCGCGTGCATGCGGGCCACGGCCTCGCGGTCACGACCGCGCCAGGTGAGGTCGTTCCACTCCGGGATCAGGTTGCCCAGCGGGCAGCCCTGGTGGCAGAACGGGATGCCGCAGTCCATGCAGCGCCCTGCCTGGTCGTGGATCACGGAAGCGTCCTGCCGGGTCTGGACCTCGGCGAAGTCCATGATGCGCACCGGCACCGGCCGCTTGGGCCGGTCCACGCGCTCGGTCGTCTTGAGGAATCCACGGGGATCAGCCACGGGTCGTCGCCTCCAGGATCTGGTTCCAGGCCTCGGTCCCGTCGGGGTCCAGGCCGCTGCGCTGCGCATCGGCGCGGATGCCGAGCACAGTCGAGTAGTCGCGCGGGAGCACCTTGGTCAGGCGCGCGCAGGTGGTGTCGAGGTCATCGAGCAGGCGCTGGGCCAGCTGCGATCCGGTCTCCTCGGCATGGCGGCGCAGCAGGTCCTGCACCGTGTCGCGGTCCTCGGCGTCGAGGCCGAGCAGCTGCAGCTCGCCGCTGGTGCGCGACTGCAGGTTCACGGCGGCCTCGCTCAGGTCCAGCACGTAGGCGACGCCGCCGGACATGCCGGCCCCGAAGTTGCGGCCGGTGCGCCCGATGATCAGCGCGGTGCCGCCGGTCATGTACTCGCAGCCGTGATCGCCGATGCCCTCGGCCACGGCGGTGGCTCCGGAGTTGCGCACCAGGAAGCGCTCGCCCACCTGGCCGCGCAGCAGGATCTCGCCGCTCGTGGCGCCGTAGCCGATCACGTTGCCGGCCACCACGTTGTCCTCGGCGGTGAAGGACGCATCCCGAGCGGGGCGGATGATGATCCGACCGCCGGAGAGGCCCTTGCCGGCGTAGTCGTTGGCATCGCCCTCCAGCCGCAGGGTGATGCCCTGGGGCAGGAAGGCCCCCAGCGACTGCCCGGCCTGCCCGAGCAGGGTGACGTCGATCGTGTCGTGGCCGAGCTCGTCGGTCTGGAATATGCGGGTGACCTCGTGCCCGAGCATGGTGCCCACCGAGCGGTCGGTGTTCACGATCTCGTGCTGCAGCCGCACAGGCTCCCGATCGGTCAGCGCCGGGCGCGCCTCGCGGATCAGGGCGACGTCGAAGTGCTGGTCGAGCTCGTGGTCCTGGCCGCGGCGGGAGCGCACCTCCTTGCCCTCGTGCTCGAGCACCGAGGAGTGCAGCACGGGGGTCAGGTCCAGGCCCTCGGCCTTCCAGTGCCGGATCGCGCGGTCGGTGCGCAGGACCTCGGCGTGTCCGATGGCCTCGTCGAGGCTGCGGAAGCCCAGCTGAGCCAGCAGCTCGCGGACCTCCTGCGCCAGGAACGTGAAGAAGTTCACGACGTGCTCGGCCTTGCCCGTGAAGCGCTCGCGCAGCAGCGGGTTCTGCGTGGCCACGCCCACCGGGCAGGTGTCGAGGTGGCACTTGCGCATCATGATGCAGCCCTCGACCACCAGCGGGGCGGTGGCGAAGCCGTACTCCTCCGCGCCCAGCAGGGCCGCGATCACGACGTCGCGCCCGGTCTTCATCTGCCCGTCGGCCTGCACGACCACCCGGTCGCGCAGCCCGTTGAGCATCAGCGTCTGCTGGGTCTCGGCCAGGCCGATCTCCCACGGCAGGCCGGCGTGCTTGAGCGAGTTCAGCGGGGCGGCACCCGTGCCGCCGTCGTGGCCGGAGACCAGCACGACGTCCGCGCGGGCCTTGGTCACGCCCGAGGCCACGGTGCCGATGCCGAGCTCCGAGACGAGCTTGACGTGCACCCTCGCCGAGGGGTTGGCGCGCTTGAGGTCGTAGATCAGCTGCGCCAGGTCCTCGATCGAGTAGATGTCATGGTGCGGGGGCGGCGAGATCAGCGACACGCCCGGAGTGGAGTGACGGGTGCGGGCCACCCACGGGTAGACCTTCTGAGCCATGAGCTGACCGCCCTCGCCGGGCTTGGCGCCCTGGGCCATCTTGATCTGCAGGTCCTCGGCGTTGGTCAGGTACAGGCTCGTGACTCCGAACCGCCCGGAGGCGATCTGCTTGATCTTGGAGCGGCGCTGCGGGTCCATGAGCCGCTCGACGTCCTCGCCGCCCTCGCCGGTGTTCGACTTGGCGCCGATCCGGTTCATGGCGATGGCCAGGGTCTCGTGGGCCTCCCTGGAGATCGAGCCGTAGGACATGGCGCCGGTGGAGAAGCGCTTGAGGATCTCCTCGACCGGCTCGACCTCCTCGAGCGGGACCGAGGTGCGATCCGAGTCGAAGGACAGCAGGCCGCGGATGGTCTTGAGCTGCTCGGACTGCTCGTCGACCAGCCGCGTGTAGGAGCGGAAGATCTCGTAGCTGCCCGTGCGGGTCGAGTGCTGCAGCCGGAAGACGACCTCCGGGCTGAAGAGGTGGGGGGCCCCGTCGCGGCGCCAGTCGTACTCGCCGCCGGTCTCCAGCCCGATGTGCGGCTCCACGACCCCGTCCTCCGGGTAGGCCCGACGATGGCGCGCATGCGTCTCCTCGGCGATGACGTCCAGGCCCACGCCGTCGAGCTGCGAGACGGTGCCGGTGAAGAAGTCGTCGATCAGCTCCTTCGACAGTCCGAGGGCCTCGAAGGTCTGGGCTCCGCAATAGGACGACACGGTCGAGATGCCCATCTTGGACATGATCTTCTGCACGCCCTTGCCCAGCGCCTTGATGAGATGGACGACCGCCTGCTCCTCGGAGACCCCGACGATCTGCCCCGCGCGCACGAGATCCTCTGCGGACTCCATAGCCAGGTAGGGGTTCACGCCGGAGGCGCCGTAGCCCAGCAGCAGCGCCACGTGGTGGACCTCGCGGACGTCGCCGGCCTCGACCACGAGCGAGCACTTGGTGCGGGTGGCCGAGCGCAGCAGGTGGTGGTGGATCGCGCTGGTGAGCAGCAGTGACGGGATCGGCGCCCACGAGCCGTTGGAGTCCCGGTCGGAGATCACCACGTACTGCACGCCGCGATTGACGGCCGCCGAGACCTTCTCGCAGATCTCCGAGATGCGCGCCCGCAGCCCCGCTCCCCCGCCCTCGGGGCGGTAGAGCCCGCGCACCTTGAGGGCGATGGGCATCTCGTCCTCATCGCTGAGGTGCAGCAGCTGATCGAGCTCGTCGTTGTTCATGACGGGGAACTCGAGGATCACCTGGTGGGTGCGCACGCGCTTGGTGGTCAGCAGATTGCCCATGGGTCCCAGGGCACTGCGCATGGAGGTCACGAGCTCCTCGCGGATCGAGTCCAGCGGCGGATTCGTCACCTGGGCGAAGGACTGCACGAAGTAGTCGAACAGCAGCCGCGGGCGCTCGGCCAGCACGGCCACCGGGGTGTCCGTGCCCATGGCGTAGATGGGCTCTGCGCCCTTCTCGGCCATGGGGCCGATGATCTTGGCCAGCTCCTCGTGGGTGTAGCCGAAGGTCTTCTGCCGCAGCTCGATCGACGAGCGCGGGTGGCGCATGTGCTCGCGCTCGGGCAGATCCGCGAAGCGCACCGTATTGCCCTGGGACCACTCCTGCCACGGCTGCAGCTGCGCGATCTCCTGCTTGAGCTCGGTGTCCTCGACGATCCGCCCCTCGACGGTGTCCACCAGGAACATGGTGCCCGGGGCCACCCGGCCCTTGCGCACGATCGTGCGGTCCGACAGGTCGACGACGCCGACCTCCGAGGCGAAGACGACCAGCCCATCCTCGGTCTCCCAGAAGCGGCCGGGGCGCAGACCGTTGCGATCGAGCACCGAGCCCACGCGGCGCCCGTCGGTGAAGGCCACGGCGGCGGGGCCGTCCCAGGGCTCCATGAGCGTGGAGTGGTACTCGTAGAAGGAGCGCCGGTCGGCGTCCATGGTCTCGTGGTTCTCCCAGGCCTCCGGGATCATCATCATCATGGCCTGCACGAGCGGCCTGCCGGAGAGCATGAGCAGCTCGGCGACCTCGTCGAGGGACTGCGAGTCCGAGGCGCCCTCGGAGCAGATGGGGAACAGCTCCTCCGGGTTGCGGCCCAGCAGCGGGGACTTCAGCTGCGACTGACGCGCGCGCATCCAGTTGCGGTTGCCCTTGACGGTGTTGATCTCTCCGTTGTGCGCCAGGATCCGCATGGGCTGGGCCAGCGGCCACGACGGGAACGTGTTGGTCGAGAAGCGCGAGTGCACCACGGCCAGGCGCGTGGCGAAGCGCTGATCCGACAGATCCGGGTAGAACGGCTCGAGCTGGGCCGTGGTGAGCATGCCCTTGTAGACGATGGTGGAGCTCGAGAACGACGCGCAGTAGACGCCGAGGCGGTTCTGGGAGCGCTTGCGCAGGCGGAAGGCCTTCTGATCGAGCTGCAGCCGCGCGGCCGTGCCGTCCAGGTCCTGGATCGGGATGTGGCCGGTGAAGGCCTCCTGGGCATCGCGGCGCTGCTGGACGAAGAGCTGGACGAAGTACGGCATGACCGATCGCGCCGCGCTGCCGATCGCGGAGTCGTCCACGGGCACCTCGCGCCAGCCGAGGACCTCGAGCCCCTCGGCGTGGGCGATCTCCTCCATCTGCGCGCGGATCAGCGCCTCGTCGCGGCCTCCGGTGGGCAGGAACACCGAGCCCACGGCGTAGGTACCCGGTGCCGGCAGCTCGACGTCGAGCACCTCGCGGAAGAAGGCATCCGGGATCTGCAGGAGGATGCCCGCGCCGTCGCCGGAGCCGGAGTCGCCGCCGACGGCGCCGCGGTGCTCGAGGGCACGCAGCGCGATCAGGGCCTTGTCCACGATCTCGTGGCGGGGCTGTCCGTCCAGGGTGGCGATCACGGCCAGGCCGCAGGCGTCCTTCTCCTGCTCCGGGTGGTAGAGGCCCTGCTGGGCCGGCGCGGTTGAGAACTCGGTGAACGGCGAGCGGACGGATTCCTCCGAGCGCTGGTGCGCGGTCTGCGTCGAGGTCTCCTCGGCGGCCTGGTCCTCGCTCAGCGAATCCGGACGTCCCCGGGAAGCGGGGTCGGACTGCGACATGGGGTTCTCCTCACCTGATGGCTGCGGCTCAGCACCGCTGCAGCGACGCGCTACCCCGACGGCAGCAGCCGGGCCGCGTCAGCGGCCTGCACGCTGATGCGGCGACGAGAATACTTCGGCGGTGTTTCCTGCCTGTTTCATGTCGCGTCACAGGACATCGGCTGAGCCTCAGCCCCCGTGCCGAGGCACAGCCGTCCCGCTCAGCCACTCGTGGCGGCGCGGGAAGGATCCGTGTCCCGGGTCTCGACGAAGGCCTGCAGCCGGACATCGGCGGCGCTGTCGGAGCCCGGCACCGGGGACGCGGACCCGACAGCGGCAGGAGCCGCGATGGAGCCGACGACGACGGACTTGCGCCGGGTCAGCCACGCGAACAGCAGCAGGCCCACTGCGATCAGAGCGGCTGCGGTGAAGACGTGGATGCGGATGCCCAGCAGCATGGCCGAGGGATCGATGCGCAGGAAGAGCTCGATCAGCATGCGCCCGGTGCCGTACCAGATCAGGTACAGCGCCATCGAGCGGCCGCCGTCGACGCGATGGGCGGTGGCGCGGCTGCGTCCCAGCCAGATGATCAGGCCCGCACCCAGCAGGTTCCACAGCGACTCGTACAGGAACGTGGGGTGGAACAGCGTGTCGGCAGGCAGTCCCTCCGGGAAGTTGCCCGAGGTGGGCGAGATCTCCAGGCCCCACGGCAGGGTGGTGGGGCGCCCGAAGAGCTCCTGGTTGAACCAGTTGCCCCAGCGGCCCAGGGCCTGGGCCACGAGCAGCGCCGGTGCCACGCAGTCGGCGAACAGGGCATAGGACGTCCCGCGCAGCCGGCACACGATCCACACGGCCAGCGCGCCGAAGGCCACGCCGCCCATGATCCCCAGCCCGCCCTTCCACAGCTGCGGGATCTCGATCAGGCCCTGGGCGGAGCCGAAGTAGTACGACGGATCCGTGATGAGCACGTGGTACAGCCGAGCCCCGATGATGCCCAGCGGGATGGCCAGAAGCGCCGCATCCATGACGAAGTCGCCGTCCTGGCCGCGGGCCTCCATGCGCCGGCTCGTGAGCGCGATCGCCGCCGCCATCCCGAGCAGGATGCACAGGGCGTAGGCGTGGACCTCGAAGGGCCCGAACGAGAACCCGCTCCAGCTCGGCGAGGGGATCGACAGCGTGGGCGAGACGAGCATGGGGGCCTTCCTGCTGCAGGTGCGCTCGGGAGGGGGTGGGAGGTGAGCCGGTGCGGGTGCTGTGCACCCGCACCGGGAGGGATCAGCTGCGGCCGGCGAGCTCGGCGGCCAGACGTCCGACGGCCTCGGCGCCGCCGTCGCGCAGGGCCTTCACGAGCGCGGTGCCCACGATCACGCCGTCGGCGTAGGCGCCGATCTCCTCGACATGCTCGCGGCGCGACACGCCCAGCCCGACGCACACGTTCTGCGCGCCTGCCGCACGGGCTCGCCGCACGACGTCCTGGGCGGCGTCCGAGACCGAGTCCCGGGCGCCGGTGACTCCCATGACGGACACGGCGTACACGAATCCGGACGCCGCCCGGGCCGTCATCTCCATGCGCTCGCGCGTGCTGGACGGGGCGACCAGGAAGATCCGGTCCAGCCCGTGGGCCGTGGAGGCCTCGAACCACTCCTGGGCCTCGTCCGGGATCAGGTCCGGGGTCACGATCCCCGAGCCGCCGGCGGCTGCCAGATCGGCGGCGAAGCGGTCCACGCCGTGCTGCATGACCAGGTTCCAGTAGGTCATCACGACGGCGACGGCGTCCGTTCGCTCGGTGATCGCCTGCACGACGCGGAAGGCGTCCTCGGTGCTGACCCCGCGGGCGAGGGCCTGCGTGGTGGCCGCCTGGATGACCTCGCCGTCCATGACGGGGTCCGAGTACGGCAGGCCGACCTCGACGACATCTGCTCCGCCGCGGCCCAGGGCGACGGCGGCCTCGATGGACTCCTCGACGCTCGGGTAGCCGGCGGGCAGGTAGCCGATCAGCGCGGGCCGGCCCTCCGAGCGGCACTGCTCGATGCGCGCGGCCAGCCGCGAGTCGGGATCCTGAGCCAGACCCTCGGGGAGGAGCCGCTCGATCAGCGACCCGGGTCCGGACAGGCGCTCGGCCTGCACGGCAGCCTGAGGTGCCCCGGTCTGCTCGGTGACTGCTGCCTCGCCCGGGCGCTGGGACCCGGTGCTGCTGGTCTGGCTCACAGCTGCTCCCCCTTCTCGGCGATCTTCTCTTCCCGGGAGTCGTCCGGGAGCATGTCGAACCACTCGGCGGCGGCGGCCACGTCCTTGTCCCCGCGCCCGGACAGCGACACGACGACGATCTTCTGCGCTGCTGCCTCCTCGCCCAGCTGCTCGCGCCACGCGGCGCCGAGCTGCACGGCACCGGCCAGGGCGTGTGAGGACTCGATGGCCGGGATGATGCCCTCGGTGCGGCACAGCACCCGGAACGCGTCCATGGCCTGGTCATCCGTGATCGCCGTGTAGACGGCCCGCCCGCTGGCGGCCAGGTGGGCGTGCTCAGGACCCACGGCCGGGTAGTCCAGGCCGGCGGAGATCGAGTGCGACTCGATGGTCTGCCCGTCCTCGTCCTGCATGAGGAACGTCTTGGCACCGTGCAGCACGCCGGGACGGCCCAGCGAGATGGTCGCGGCGTGGCGCGGGGTGTCCACGCCGTCGCCGCCTGCCTCGAAGCCGTGCAGCTCGACCTCGGGGTCATCCAGGAACGCGTGGAAGATGCCGATCGCATTCGAGCCGCCGCCCACGCAGGCGGCCACGGCGTCCGGGAGGCGGCCGGTCTGCGCCAGGATCTGGGCGCGGGCCTCGTCGCCGATCTGCTGGTGGAACCAGCGGACCATGGCCGGGAAAGGATGCGGGCCGGCCGCGGTTCCCAGCAGGTAGTGGGTGGTGTCCACGGAGGACACCCAGTCGCGCAGGGCCTCGTTGATCGCGTCCTTGAGCGTCTGCGAGCCGTGCTCCACGGCCACGACCTCGGCACCCAGCAGGTTCATCCGCGCGACGTTCAGGGCCTGGCGGCGGGTGTCCTCAGCGCCCATGTAGACCACGCACTCCATGCCCAGCAGCGCGGCGGCTGTGGCCGTGGCCACGCCGTGCTGCCCCGCGCCGGTCTCGGCGATCAGACGGGTCTTGCCCATGCGCTGGGCGAGCAGTGCCTGGCCCAGCACGTTGTTGATCTTGTGCGAGCCCGTGTGATTGAGGTCCTCGCGCTTGAGGAAGACGCGGCAGCCCGCGTGGGCCCCGAAGCGCTCGGCCTCGCTGAGCAGCGACGGGCGATTGGCGTAGTCGCGCGACAGCGCCTGGAACTGCTCCAGGAACTCGGGGTCGGCCTTGGCCTTCTCGAAGGTGTCGGTGACCTGATCGAGAGCGGCGATCAGGGACTCGGGCATCCAGCGTCCGCCGAAGTCGCCGAAGTACGGTCCCGGGGCGTCCGAGTACCTGCGCTGGCCGGCCTGGGCCTCTCGCCGGCCTCGGGCCGCGGCGCGGATCGACTCGCCGAGGGTGCGGAACTGCGCGACGGTGCCGACCGGATCCCCGGCGCGCACCAGGGCCTCACCCGTGAGCACGGCATGGGCGCCCTGTCTGGCATAGTCCTCGATCTGGCCCGGGCCGCTGACCCCGGACTCGGCGACCAGCACGGCATCGGTCGGCAGGTGCTCGGCCAGGTGCCCGAAGCGATCGGTGTCGACATCGAGGGTCTTCAGGTCGCGGGTGTTGACCCCCACGATCTTCGCCCCCACCGCCGCCGCCCGGCGGATCTCCTCCTCGGTGTGCGTCTCCACGAGGGCCTGCATCCCGAGATCCTCGGTGACCGCCAGCAGATGGGCCAGGGCGACGTCGTCCAGGGCGGCGACGATCAGCAGGATGAGATCGGCGCCGTGGGCACGAGCCTCGTGGATCTGGTACTCGTCGACCGTGAAGTCCTTGCGCAGGACCGGCACGTCCACGGCGGCGCGCACCGCGTCCAGATCCCCCAGCGAACCGCCGAAGCGGCGCTGCTCGGTGAGCACGGAGATCACGGCCGCTCCCCCGCGCTCATACGCCGCGGCCAGGGCGGCGGGGTCCTCGATCGGGGCCAGGGCGCCCTTGGAGGGCGAGGAGCGCTTGACCTCGGCGATGATCTCGAGCGAGTCCTGGTGCGCTCCGCGCAGCGCGGCGATGGCATCGCGGGCCGGGGCCGCCTGGGCGGCCGCTCGTCGGATCTCCTCGAGCGGCACGACGGCGCGCCGGGCCTCGAGGTCCTCGCGGACACCGTCGATGATGGAGTCGAGGACCGTTCCGGTGGCCCTCACGCTTCCCTCGGGCTGCTCGGTCATACGGGACGTGTCCTCTCCTGGAAGTCTGTGGTGGTCGCGGCATGGACCGACCCGCAGGCCGGCTGATCCGGTGCGGGTCGGGCTGATCGCGCAGCAGGGCGATCGGTGGCTCGCCAACGCTGCGTCCGCCGGCGAGCCGAGCGGGTCAGTGCTTGAGCTCGCCGCGCTCGTACTTGCGGACCTCGCCCTCGTAGCCCATGCCCATGCCCTTGAGGACGGCGCCCACGATCAGGCCCAGGACGACGACTCCCCCGCCGACCCACATCAGGACGCTGCCGAGCTCCTGCACGAAGCCGATCAGGCCGATGACGATGCCCACGGACATGACGGCCACGCATGCCCAGGCGGCGACCGTGTTCCCGTGACCGACGTAGCCGGTGTGGTCCAGGACGATGACATCCGGGCCGTGGGCCTCGCGCTCGGCCTCGAGGCGGGCTGCGGCCTCCGACGGTGCGGCGGAGCTGGTGGTCGCGTGCGACATGGGTTCAGGTCTCCCTGCGGTGCTCGGGGTCGGGCCCCTCGTGCGGGGCGCCGACCAGTGATGGCGGTGCTGGACTCCATTGTGCCACTGACCGCGACTGTGACGCTCAGCGACAGGTGCGGAAGCGGCGGTTCAGGAGCCGGTGGGGTCGCGCCCTTCGGTCAGGGCATCCCACGAGTCGATGTCATCGCGGCGGTCCGACTCGCGCTCGTCCTCGCCTGCGGCCCGGCGCTGAGCCGTGCCGCGCTCGAAGCGCGAGGGGCCCGCAGCGGCCCAGGTCCGTGCCGAGACCAGGGCCCAGAGACCGCCGAGGATCACGAGGGCCGAGGCCGCGGCGCACAGCCAGGGCCCGGCCGTGAGCTCGTGCTCGGCTCCCGTGCCGACCACGCCGGTCATCTCCCCGACGACGCCCTCGGAGACGCCGACAGGATCGGCGATCGCGCCGATCACGGCGATCAGCGAGCCCAGCCCGGAAGCGGCGATCACCAGGGCCACGACCGGTCGCATGCGAGGACCGGCGATGGTCAGCGCCACCGCACCGGCCATGGCGACCAGTCCGAGGGCCGAGACAGCAGGAGCGGCGTCGCTGCCGCGCACGTCCACGTCGATCTGCGAGACCGCGGTGGCCACACTCGCGTGGACCCAGGTCATGGCGGAGGTGCCGAACAGCACGGCCCCCAGGGCCAGGCACAGCAGGACCACGATCGGCTTGCGCCGCAGGGCTGTCATCGGGCGGCTCCCGCGGCATCGTCGAACTGCTGCCGGGCCTCAGCGCCCAGACGGCGCGGGCGGCGCACGGACTGGGCGGCCAGGGCTGCGCGCAGCGGCGCCGCGGCCTTGTTCAGCGACTCGAGCGCCTCGGTCTCCGGGACGGAGTCGGCCACGATCCCGCCGCCGGCCTGGACGTAGGCGCGTCCGTCGACGAGCAGCGCCGAGCGGATGGCGATGGCCACGTCCATGGAGCCGGCGAAGTCCATGTAGCCGACCACTCCGCCGTAGACGGCGCGGCGCCGCGGCTCGTACTGGTCGAGCAGCTTCAGGGCGCGCGGTTTGGGCGCCCCGGACAGCGTGCCGGCGGGGAAGGCCGCGGCCAGGACGTCGTAGGCGCTCACGTCCGGGCGCATGCGCCCGACCACGTTGGAGCACAGGTGCATGATGTGGCTGAACCGCTCGATCGCCATGAACTCGGTGACCTCCACCGAGCCCGGCTCGCAGACCTTGGAGAGATCGTTGCGCGAGAGGTCCACCAGCATGAGGTGCTCGGCGCGCTCCTTCTCATCGGCCAGCAGCTCCTGCCCCAGCGCCTGATCCTGCTCCGCCGTGGCCCCGCGGGGACGGGAGCCGGCGATCGGGTGGGTGACGACCTGGCCGTCCGAGACGTTCACGAGCGCCTCCGGGGAGGAGCCGACCACGTGGAAGGGCCGGCCGTCGGCGTCCTCGAATGCGTAGAGGTACATGTAGGGACTCGGGTTGATCGAGCGCAGCATGCGGTAGACCTCCAGCGGATCCGCCGAGCACTCGACCTCGAAGCGCCGGGAGATCACGACCTGGAAGATCTCGCCGTCCACGATGGCCCTCTTGGCCTCCTCGATCGCGCTGAGGAAGTCCTCGCGCGGCCAGGACTGCTCGACGGCCTCCTCGATCCGGTCCCGGTCGATCACATCCTGGGCGATCGAGACCGGGGACTGCGGCGACGGCCGGTCGAGCTTCTCGAGCATGGCGTCCAGACGCTCGACGGCATCCCGCCAGGCCTCATCCACGCGCCCGTCGGTGCCGTCGGCGTTGTAGGCATTGGCCACGAGCGTCACGGAGCCGTCCGTGTTGTCGTGCACGGCCATCTCCGAGACCAGGTTCATGGCCAGCTCAGGGATGCCCAGATCGTCCTGGGGCGGATCGGGCAGCTTCTCCCAGCGGCGCACGACCTCCCAGCCCAGGAAGCCGACCATGCCCGAGGACAGCGGCGGCGCGTCCTGGAAGCGCTCGGTGGCCAGCACGGACAGCGTCTCGCGCAGCGCCTCGACCGGGCTGCCGTCCACCGGCAGACCGACGGGGACGTCGCCGAGCCAGTGCGCCTGGCCGTCTCTGCTGATCAGGGTGGCGCGCGATCCCGCGCCGATGAACGACCAGCGCGACCAGATGCCCTGGGCGGCGGACTCCATCAGGAAGGTGCCCGACGGCGCCGTGCCGTCCTCGCTCAGCACCAGGCTGCGGTAGATCCCGATCGGGGTCAGCGCATCGGCCATCACCGTGGTGCGCACGGGGATGACGCGGTGATGCTTCGCCAGCTCCCGGAACTCCTCGAGACTCGGGGAGACGGTGCCCATCTGGTGCATGATGCGACTTCTTCCTGCCGGGAGATCCCGGCCGTGATCTGGGTGCCGGTCCGTCATGGCGGGGCGCTCCAGGCAGGCTGCAGCGACCGCGCCGGCGCCTCAGCGCTCGCCCTGGACCGCCTGCAGCTGCCGGTCATCGAAGCATGTGCGCGTTCCTGTGTGGCAGGCCGGGCCCACCTGATCGACCTCGACCAGCAGGGCATCGCCGTCGCAGTCCAGGCTGATGCGGCGCACGAGCTGGATGTTCCCGGAGGTGTCGCCCTTGCGCCACAGCTCCTGCCGGGAGCGGGACCAGAACGTCACGCGACCGGTGGTGAGGGTGCGGTGCACAGCCTCCTCGTCCATCCAGCCGAGCATGAGCACCTCTCGGGTGTCGTGCTGCTGGATGATCGCGGCCACGAGGCCGTCGGCATCGCGCTTCAAGCGCGCGGCGACCGCGGGGTCCAGCTCGGGCGAGGACGGGCGGGCTGAGGGGCTGGGCTGTTCGTACATCACCGGACACTATAGGCCCGCGCTCGGACGCCTCGGCCGCGCAGCTCGGCTCAGCGCTCGCAGCGATCCGCTCAGCGGACCTCGTGGCCCTCGGCGCGCAGCGCCGCCTTGACCTCGGCGATGGCGTCGACCGGCCCGAAGTGGAAGATCGAGGCTGCCAGCACGGCATCGGCGCCGGCGGCCACGGCGGGCGGGAAGTCTGCCGGACCGCCTGCACCTCCCGAGGCGATCAGGGGAACGCTCACCGCCGAGCGGACCTCCCGGATCATCTCCAGGTCGAAGCCCTCCCGTGTGCCGTCGGCATCCATCGAGTTGAGCAGGATCTCCCCGACTCCGCGGCGCTCGGCCTCGGCAGCCCATTCGACCGCGTCGATCCCGGTGAGCTCCCGGCCGCCGTGCGTGGTGACCTCGAAGCCCGAAGCCGTTGTGCCCGTGCGCTTGGCATCGCAGGACAGCACGAGCACCTGATTGCCGAAGCGGCGGGTGATCTCGTCGATCACGTCCGGGCGCTTGATCGCCGCCGTGTTGATCGAGGCCTTGTCCGCCCCGCAGCGCAGCAGACGATCAACATCTTCGGCGGTGCGCACGCCGCCGCCCACGGTCAGCGGGATGAACACCCGATCCGCGGTGCGAGCGACGACGTCGAACGTGGTGGCCCGATCCGAGGACGAGGCGGTGACGTCCAGGAAGGTCAGCTCATCGGCGCCGGCCTCGTTGTACCGGGCCGCCAGCTCGACCGGATCGCCTGCATCGCGCAGGTTCTCGAAGTTGACGCCCTTCACGACACGCCCGGCGTCGACGTCCAGACACGGGATGACGCGGATGGCCACACTCACGGCTTCTCCTTGCATTGCCCGCACATGCGGGCTGGTGATCGAGGTGGATCAGGTCCTCTGACGGTCGCTGAAGCTGCACAGCGACTCGCGGCCTCAGAGCCGGGCCGCGTGGATCGGCGAGACCAGGATGGCCCGGGCGCCCACGGCGTAGAGCTCGTCCATGACCTTGTTGGTATCTGCCCGGCGGACCATGGCCCTCACCGCCATGGCCCCGCGGTGACCCAGCGGCGAGATGGTGGGGCCTTCCATGCCGGGGGTCACGGCCGTGGCGGCCTCGAGCAGGTCCTCAGTGATGTCGTAGTCGATCATCACGTACTGCCTGGCCACGAGCACGCCCTGGATGCGTCGGCGCAGGACCTCCAGGCCCTCGGCCTCCGCCTTGGCGGCGTTGCGGATGAGCAGGGCCTCGGAGCGCATGATCGGCTCGCCGAAGATCTCCAGTCCGGCCGCCCGCAGCGTGTTGCCGGTCTCCACGACGTCGGCGATGGCATCTGCGACGCCCAGGCGGATCGAGGACTCGACGGCTCCGTCCAGGCGCACGACCTCGGCCTGGACTCCCTGCTGCGCCAGGTGGCGGCGCAGCAGGCTGTCGTAGCTGGTGGCCACGCGGCGGCCCTCGAGGTCCTGCAGCGAGGAGAACTGCCCGGCCGGGCCGGCGAAGCGGAACGTCGAGCGGGCGAAGTCCAGGCCCAGGTCCTCGACGGCGTCAGCCTCGGAGTCCAGCAGCAGGTCGCGGCCGGTGATCCCGACATCCAGCACTCCTCCCCCGACGTAGACGGCGATATCGCGCGGACGCAGGTAGAAGAACTCGACGTGGTTCTCCGGGTCGACCAGCACGAGCTCTCGGCTGTCGCGGCGCTGGCGGTAGCCCGCCTCGCTCAGCATGGCGGCGGCGGACTCTGACAGGGCGCCCTTGTTGGGCACGGCGACGCGCAGCATGGTCGGTGATCGCTCCTGAGGATTCGTGCGGCGGATTACGTTCAGGGTGAGGGCGAGCCGGGGCCTTCCGAGCCGGGTGGGCTCAGAGGTGGTTGTAGACGTCCTCGAGGGAGATGCCCTTGGCCACCATCATCACCTGCAGGTGATACAGCAGCTGGGAGATCTCCTCGGCGGCCTCGTCGTGGGTCTCGTGCTCGCAGGCCATCCAGACCTCGGCGGCCTCCTCGACCACCTTCTTCCCGATGCCGTGGACTCCGCGGTCCAGCTCGGCGACGGTCCCCGAGCCCTCGGGGCGGGTTTCGGCCTTCTCTGTGATCTCTGCGAAGAGCTGCTCGAACGTTTTCACGGGCCTCACCCTATCCTGCGGCGGCGGGGTGCTCCCGCGCGCAGCCCGTCCGCTGTCGGTGCCCGGACGGTGCGAGCCTCCCGGCGTCGCGGCGCTTCAGAACGTGTACGTCGTCGCCTCGATGGTGCGCTGCTGCGCCGCGTCCTCCCTGTCCGCGCAGCTGCCCGCCAGGGCCCGCCACAGGCTGCGGGCCAGAGCGTCGCTGCTGCGGAACGGCTCGGAGTTCTGCCGCGGCCGGGCGAAGGCTCCCAGCGTCGGCACGGTCGTGAACACGCCGGCGGCGAACAGGTCCGGATGCGCCCGGCCGTGGCGGTCCACCACTCGGTACTGGGCATCCACCTCCAGCTTGCCGGTGGTGACCATGGTCGACCCGTCGTCCGATGGGAAGGACTGCTCCTCCCCCAGCTCCCCGGCCAGCACGGAGCGCAGGACCGGATTGGCCGTGCCCGCCATCGACGGGCCGGGCAGGCGGGCCTCGACGAAGTGCGGGGCCTCGATCCACGGACCGCCCGCCCGGGAGCGGGCGGCGAACCCTCCGCCGGCCTCGTCGTGCTCGACGATCACGTCCGGACCCAGGAAGCGCACGAACCCCGCCTCGTGCAGGGCCAGCAGCTCCTGGAGACGGTGCGCCGGCGGACCGGAGTCCACAAAGCTGAAGAACCCCGGCCACCAGCGGTTCATCATGCGCAGCCCGGCTTCGGTGAGCCGGTCCTCCGGCACCAGGTCCATCAGGGCCACCCGCAGGTGCAGCAGTGCCAGGAACAGCGCCAGGGTCTGGCTGCGCTGCGGATCGCTGCGTTCGTCCATGTCCCGGCGGATGCTGCGCAGCACCGCCTCCTGCACCTGCTCGGCGTCCTCGAAGGTCAGCCCTTCCAGCGGCCGGTCGATCGCGTGCAGGTCCAGCAGATCGCGCGAGTCCCGGAACGTCTCGTGCAGCAGCCGCGACAGCTCGCTGGGCCCGGCCGCCGCGTACCGCCGGGCGAAGTCCTCCCAGCGCATGCCGTCGCGGACGCGCTCGGGGTGGCCCAGGACGATCTCGCGGTACCAGTGGTGCCCGGCCTCGCGGGTGATCAGGGGCCACAGGTGCTCGTCCCAGTCCAGCTGGGAGTTCTCGTCCAGCAGCCTCTCGATGGCGGCTGCGGTGACGAACTGCAGCCCGTCCGGGGCGAAGGGGGCGCGCAGCTGCGTGGAGATCTTGGAGTGGAAGGGCACGCCGCGGCGCGAGCCGACCCACAGCAGGGGCTCGCTGCCCGAGGGCTCGTAGACCAGCTCCTCGCCGGATTCGATCCTGGCGGGATCCGCGGAGCCGTCGCGCGTGCGGAAGCGCCCGCCGCGGCCCTCGTAGAGCAGCACCATCAGGTCGATGAAGCCCAGGCCCATGCCGGTGACGACCGCGCGCTGACCGGGCCCGAGCGCGCTCCAGTCGACGTCCTCGGTGTAGGAGGGCCGCGTGTAGCTGCCCTCCGACGCACTGGCGGCGGCGCCGCGGCGGCGCTGCCCGCGGGTGGCCAGGGCATCGGTGTGCCCGAGCAGCAGCACGGCGGCATCGGCGTGCAGGACGGTCCCATCCTTCAGGCGCACGTCGTGGCCGCCGCGGGAGCACTCCGTGATCTCATCGGCCCACGTGGGGTGCACGATCACGTCGTCGATGCCCGGCGAGGCGAGCGCGCGGTCCACCACGCGGCGCCACACCCACTGCAGGTAGCGCTGGTGGACGCGCCGGGTCGGGAAGTCCGCGCCGCGCAGCTGCCGGATGCGGCGCAGGTCGTCCTCGTCGTCGATCTCGGCGTCCTCGATCGAACCGTCGGCAACACCGGCCGCCCACTCCTCGAGCGAGGGGCCGTCCCAAGCCGCACCCTCGGCGACCACGGTCTCGTCGGTGAACATCGTCACGTCACGGGCCATCGAGTTGAGCTTGAGCAGCGGCGACTGGTCGTGGCGCCAGATCCGACCTGAGCCGGCCTCGAAGGGCTCGATCACGTGGACCCGCACGGGCCGGTCCACCATCCCGGACAGCTGCGCGGCATTGGCGGCCAGGCGCTCCAGCACGAGCGTGGCGCGCGGGCCGCCTCCGATCAGCACCAGCTCCCTGGTCCTGCGCGCGCCGCCCGGGCGGCGTCCGGCTGCCGAGCTCGTGTGCTGCGTCATCGTGTGTCCTCCGGGGCTGTCGTCCCCGCGGTCCGGGCCGCGCAGGCCGGTGCCGGCCTGCCGCGCTCGGCGCCGCGTCGTCGGAGCCTCGACGCTAGTCCAGCCGGGGCGCCGCGCGCCCGGCCGTATGACGAAATATGAGGTCGGAGGCGGGCGCTGGGACGGCTGGCGAGACAATGAGGAATATGAGCACTGACGAGAACCGCCCACGCCGCCGTGTCCATCTCGCGGCGCACTTCCCGGGCGTGAACAACGAGACCGTGTGGTCGGATCCCGTGCGCTCCGGGTCCAACATCGCCGTCGAGTCCTTCGTGCGCATGGCCCGCGACGCCGAGGAGGGCCTGATGGACTTCCTCTTCCTGGCGGAGGGTCTGCGCCTGCGCGAGCAGGGCGGACAGATCCACGACCTGGACGTCGTGGGCCGCCCCGACACGCTGACGATGCTCTCGGCCGTACTGGGGGCCACGGACCACATCGGCGTGGCCGGCACCCTGACGGCCACCTACCACGAGCCGTACGAGCTGGCCCGGCAGCTGGCCACCATGGATCACCTCTCGGGCGGGCGCACGGCCTGGAACGTCGTGACCAGCCCGGACGCCTTCACCGGCGAGAACTTCCGCCGCGGCGGCTACCTCCCGTACGAGCAGCGCTACGAGCGCGCCGTCGACTTCATCCAGGCGGCCCGCACCATGTGGGAGTCCTGGCCGCTCGATCCGGCGCAGGCGGGCCCGGACGCCGGGCGCTTCGTCCACCGCAGCGAGTTCTTCGATCTGGAGGGCCGCTTCGGGGTGCCGCGCAGCCCGCAGGTCCACCCCGTGGTGATGCAGGCCGGCGACTCCCCTTCCGGGCGCGACTTCGCGGCGGGCTCGGCCGATCTGATCTTCACCCGCCACTCCGGCCCGGAGAACGGGCGGGCCTTCCGCGACGACATCCGCTCCCGGCTCACCGCGATCGGCAGGGATCCCGACGAGATCCAGATCTATCCCGGCGTGTCCTTCGTGATCGGGGACACAGAGGAGGACGCGCAGGAGAAGAGCCTGGAGCTCTCCTGGGCGCAGCACTCCGGGGCCACTGCGCTGGCCACCGCCTCGCGGCTGTGGAACATGGATCTCTCCGAGCGCGATCCCGACGATCCGGTCCCGGACTTCGACCCGGTGGTCGACGGCCCCCAGCTCTCCCAGGGCCGGGTGAACCACTACCCCGACCCCGTGGGCACGGCCGAGTCCTGGCGCGAGCTCGGGCGGCGCAACGGCTGGTCGCTGCGCAAGGTCGTCTCCGTCGTGGATTCGCGGCATCACTTCGTGGGCACGCCCCGCTCGATCGCCGAGGCCATGAGCCGGGAGGTCGATCAGGGCGCGGCCGACGGCTTCATCCTGGTGCCGGCCTACGTCCCGGGCGGCTTCCGGGAGGTCGTGGACCGGGTGGTGCCCGAGCTGCAGGAGATGGGCGTCTACCCCGATCACCACGAGCCCGCGACGCTGCGCCAGAGGCTCGGGCTGCCCGAGCACCGCCCCGCCGAGCAGTGGGCAGCGCTGCGGGACGGGCAGGCGGCCGCCGCATCCGATGCCGCAGCAGCGGCCCAGCAGAGCCAGGAGGCCTGAACCCATGACCGAGACGATCCTCTCCGTCGGGCTGGGAACGCTGCCCGACCTCGACGGCCCTCACGACGATCCCGCCGCCCTGCTCACCGGCCGGCTGCATCTGCGCGCCGCCCAGGACCTCGAGGCGCTGGGCGTCACGCAGCTGATGCTCGACGACGTCCTCGACGCCGGCGACGGCACCGACTCCGCCGCGATCCGGCTCTCGGCCCTGGAGCTCGCCGCTTGGCTCGCACCGGCCACGCAGCGGATCGGCCTGGTGCCCACGCTGACCACCACGCACACCGAGCCCTTCCTGCTGGGGACCATGACCGCGACGCTGGACTACGCGAGCCGCGGTCGCGCCGGCGTGCAGCTGGCGCCGTCCCTGCGCGCCTCCGAGGCCGCCGTCGTGGGGCGCCGACCGCTCGCCGAGCCGGCAGAGGCCTGGCGCGAGACCGGCGAGGTCGCGGATCTGCTGCGCCGCCTGTGGGACTCGTGGCAGGACGACGCGATCATCGCGGACACCTCCACCGACCGCTTCATCGATCGCGAGCGGCTGCACTACACGGACTTCGAGGGCACGGACTCCGTCGGGCAGCCCTTCACCGTCAAGGGCCCCTCGATCGTGCCGCGTCCGCCGCAGGGCCATCCGGTGATCGTCGTGCGACTCGAGGACGGGCACGGCCTGCGCGGTCCCCTCCCGGGCACCGCCTCCGACGTGGCCGTCGCGGCCGCCCAGGCGGATGCCGTGATCGTGCCGGCGGCGATCAGCGACGACGAGCTCGCCGTGCTGCGCCGCGGGGCCCCGCATGCGCGCCTTCTGGCAGCACTTCCCCGCGAGGATCCCGCCGCGGCGATCGACGCACTCGTCGAGCGCCTCGCCGCGGCGGGGTCCGACGGTCGGGGCCTCGTCTTCGCCGGCGTGCACCTCGACGCGCGGCCGCACGATGCCGCCGAGCTCGCCGACCGGGCGATCTCGGCCCTGTCCCAGGCGGGGCTGAAGCCGGTGGCCAGCCAGACCGGATCGCTGCGGCAGCGCTGGGGACTGCCGACGGCCGACAACCAGTACGAGGGCGCCTGAGGCGGCTCAGCTCGCGGACAGTGCGTCGCGCATCTGCTGCGCGTCCGTGACGGTCCGGGAGTCGTCGAGCCCCTCGTCCTGCAGCCCCCAGCGCTCCAGCGCCGCCTCGTAGCTGCCGTCTCCCATCGCCGAGTCCAGCGCGGCCTCCAGCGCCGGGGCCAGCCCGCTGTCCTTCGCGGTGGGCGCGGCCACGAGCGTGTTGTTCGGCCATCCCGCGCTGATCCGCCCCACGACCTCCGTCTCGGATCCGGAGTCCTCCCGGAACGAGCCGCCGGGATACGGCCCCAGGTGCAGATCCGTCCTGCCGGAGACCAGCGACAGGATGGCGTCGGCGTCGTTGAGGTAGTACGACAGCTCGGCCGGCTCCAGACCCCGTTCCTCGAGCTCGCGGTTCCACTCGAGCAGGATGGCGTCCTGGTTGGTGCCCGGCGAGACGGAGACCTTCAGCCCGGAGATGTCCTCCGGGCCCTCGACGTGGAACTCGCTGCCCTGCCTGGCCTCGAAGCCCATGTACGCGGTGCGGTACGTGGCGAAATCGTAGAGCTCGAGCCGCGGCTCGGTCAGGCCCACGTTGATCATCACGGTCTCGATCTGACCGGTCTCCAGGCGCAGCGGCCAGTTCTCCCAGGTGGTGGCCTCGACCTCGAGCTCCAGGCCGAGCTTGTCCGCCATGAGCTGGGCGAGGTCGACCTCGGAGCCCACGACCGTGGACTGGTCCGTGGCCGCGAAGCCCAGCGGCACCGCCGCCGGGGTGGCCGCCACCGTGAGCTTGCCGTCCGCGGCCACCGACTCCGGCACGAGCGCTGCCGCCTTCGGATCGATGTCTGTGCGCACCCGATCGTCCTGCTCCGGCGAGAAGTCGAAGCGCTGGGCGGCCTCCACGCCGCCGCCGGCCGCTGCGGTGCCGATATCCACGGGATCGGCCGTGCACCCCGGCAGGACGCCCAGGCCGAGCACCGCGGCACCGGCGATCAGTCCGCGCGCCATCCGCCCCGACCTCCCTCCGACCGGGCTCACAGCACGTACTCCGGGTCGAGGTGCCGGCCCAGGAACTCCCGGGTCCGGGCATGCTGCGGGGCGGAGAACAGCTTCTGCGGCGGGCCCTGCTCCACGATCTCCCCGTCGGCCATGAACACCAGGTGATCGGCCACATCCCTGGCGAAGGACATCTCGTGGGTCACCACGATCAGGGTCACGCCCTCATCGGCCAGGCCCCGGATGACCTCGAGGACCTCCTCGACGAGCTCGGGGTCCAGGGCGGAGGTCGGCTCGTCGAAGAGCAGCACCTTGGGGTGCAGCGCCATGGCTCGGGCGATCGCCACCCGCTGCTGCTGCCCGCCCGAGAGCTGGCGGGGATAGGCACCGCCCCGGTCCCCCAGCCCCACGCGATCGAGCAGGGCCTGGGCGGTGCGCCGCGCCTCCGCGCGGGGGCGCCCCTGAGCGTGCACAGGAGCCTCGATGATGTTCTGCTCCACCGTCATATGCGGGAACAGGTTGAACTGCTGAAAGACCATTCCCACCTGAGCGCGGCGGCGCAGGACCTCGCGCTCGGGCAGCTCGCGCAGGGCCTGGCCCTCGGGCTGGTAGCCGATCATCTCGCCGTCGATCGTGACCCGGCCGGCGTCCTGAGCCTCCAGGTGATTGATCGTGCGCAGCAGCGTGGACTTCCCGGACCCCGACGGGCCCATCAGGACCACGACCTGCCCGGGCTCGACGCTCAGGGAGACTCCGTGGAGGATCTCCCGGCCCGCGAACGACTTGCGCACGCCCTCCAGCGCGACCCGTCCTCGCGTGGGCACCCGGTCCCTGATCGAGCGGTTCGTCTCCTGCGCGCTCACAGCGAGCTCCCTTCCGTGTGCAGCCGGGTCCTCTTCCGCTCGCGGGCGTCGGCCCGCTCACTCGCCAGCCGTGCGCGCACCCGCTGCCAGGGGGTGGGCGGCAAGGTGCGCACCGCACCGCGCGCGACCCGGCGCTCGACGTAGTACTGGACGATGTTCAGCGCAGTGGTGATCACGATGTACCAGATGGTGGCGACCATGAGCATCGGGATGACCTCATTGGTGCGCGAGTAGATGATCTGCGCCGTGTAGAACAGATCCCCCAGCGCCAGGACGTAGACGATCGAGGTGCCCTTGACCAGGCTGATGATCTCGTTGAAGGCCGGGGGCAGGATCGCGCGCAGGGCCTGCGGCAACACGATCCCCACGGATCGCCGCCATGCCGGAAGCCCGAGCGCCTTGGCCGCCTCGAGCTGTCCCGCATCCACCGAGAGGATGCCGCCGCGGATGATCTCGGCGGCGTAGGCGGCCTGATGCAGGCTCAGCCCCAGGGCGGCGGCGGCGAACTTCCCGACGAGCTCCGTGGTGCTCGCCTCGAGGAGGACCACGTCGGTGAAGGGGATGCCCAAGACGAGCGTCTCATAGAGATAGCCGATGTTGTACCAGAGCAGCAGCTGCACGAGCAGCGGCACGGAGCGGAAGATCCAGATGTAGGTCCAGGCCAGTCCCGCGAGCACCGGCGAGCTCGACATCCGCAGCAGCGCCAGCGCGAAGCCGAGCACGAACCCGGCGACGCCGGCGATGGCCGTCAGTGACAGCGTCAGCCCCAGGCCTCGCATGATCGACTCGGCGGTGAACCACTGCGCCACGACTCCCCACTGCCAGCGGGGGTTGGTGATCAGGGCCCAGACGATGACCAGGATGACGATGACGCCGAGCATCGAGGCGAGGCTGCGCCAGGGGTGGCGAGCCGGCAGCACCCGCACGGGGCTGTCCGGCTCGGGGGTGGAGGGCGAACGGCTGTCCATGGGCTCCGGCCTTCGAGGGGGCGTCGGCGAGTCGAGGATTCGAGCGATCGCCGCGGACCCGGCACAGCCTAGGAACGGGCTGCAGACCTTCCAATTCTGCCGTCACGCAGTGACATGCGGCGATGCCCCACTGGACGATGGCCCAGCATCAAGTCCGTCCCAGGCAGGTGGGCGCTCGGCCGCCTCAGCAGCCTGCACCCGGACATGCGAAAGGCGCCGCCGCTCCTTTCAGGGAACGGCGGGGCCCTCGACCGACGGAGCCGGAGATCAGTGGGCGTGCTCTCCGCGGCTGTGCTCGAAGACCATTCCGAACACGCCGAGCATGGCGATCGGGAACGCGAGGCCCACGATCCACCAGTCGATGGCCAGGCCGAGCACGAAGATCATGGCACCGGCGCCGAACAGCAGCGGCGTCCAGGACCACGGGGAGAAGTGCCCGTAGTCGCCGGCGCTGTCCGAGATCTCGCCCTCGAGGTCATCCTCAGGGAGCATCGCCTTGGCGCTACGCAGCGTCAGCTGGAAGTAGACCGCGAGGAAGGCGGACATCACGCCGACGGCCAGCAGGGCCGGGAAGCCGGCCAGCTCGTGGAAGTCGGTCACGAACCCGTAGATGAAGCCCACGACGATGCAGAACGCCGTCAGCAGCCACATGACCTGGATCGTTGCCTTCATCGGGTGGCCTCCATGGTGTCGTGCTCGCGGCGATCCCGCTCGGTCGGGTTGGCCTCGGTGTCACCGGTGTGAGGATCCGGCGACAGGGCCGCCAGCTCCGGGTGGTGCAGGTCCAGGGCCGGGCGCTCCGAGCGGATGCGCGGCAGCGAGACGAAGTTGTGCCGCGGGGGCGGGCAGGACGTCGCCCACTCGAGCGAGCCGCCGAAGCCCCAGGGATCGTCGACCTCGACCTTCCTGCCGCGCTTGTGCGTGATGTACACGTTCCAGAAGAACGGGACCATCGAGGCTGCCAGCAGGAAGGCGCCGATGGTCGAGAACTGGTTCATGAACGTGAACCCGTCCTCCGGCATGTAATCGGCGTAGCGGCGGGGCATGCCCACCACACCGAGCCAGTGCTGGATCAGGAAGGTCATGTGGAAGCCCACGAAGAGCATCCAGAAGTGGACCTTGCCGACACGCTCGTTGAGCATCTTGCCGGTGAACTTGGGCCACCAGAAGTAGAACGCGGCGAACATGCCGAACACGACAGTGCCGAAGACCACGTAGTGGAAATGGGCGACCACGAAGTAGGAGTCCGAGACTTGGAAGTCCAGCGGCGGGGTGGCCAGGATGACGCCGGTCAGGCCGCCGAAGAGGAACGTGAACAGGAAGCCCAGGACCCACAGCATGGGAGTCTCGAAGGTGATCGAGCCCTGCCACATGGTGCCGATCCAGTTGAAGAACTTCACGCCCGTGGGCACCGCGATCATCATGGTCATGAACGAGAAGAACCCGAGCATGACCGAGCCGGTGACGTACATGTGGTGGGCCCACACGGTCACGGACAGCGCGCCGATGGCGATGGTCGCGAAGACCAGGCCGACATAGCCGAACAGCGGCTTGCGGGAGAACACCGGGACGATCTCCGAGACGATGCCGAAGAACGGCAGCGCCAGCACGTAGACCTCGGGGTGGCCGAAGAACCAGAACAGGTGCTGCCACAGGATCGCGCCGCCGTTCTCGGCGTCGAAGATGTGCCCGCCCAGTCGACGGTCCATGCCCAGTGCGAACAGCGCGGCCGCCAGCGGCGGGAAGATCATGATGATCAGCAGCGCGGTGATCAGCGAGGTCCAGACGAACACCGGCATGCGCCACATGGTCATGCCCGGAGCGCGCATGCACAGGATCGTGGTGATGAAGTTGACGCCGCCCATGATCGTGCCGAAGCCCTGCAGGACCAGGCCGAAGACCCAGAGGTCGCCGCCGACTCCCGGCGAGAACGTGGTCGAGTTCAGCGGAGCGTAGGCGAACCAGCCGAAGGACGCGGCGCCCTGCGGGGTCAGGAAGCCGATCACGACGACGGTCGAGCCGAAGAGGAAGAACCAGAAGGCCAGCGCGTTCAGTCGCGGGAAGGCGACATCCGGCGCGCCGATCTGCAGCGGCACCAGCACGTTGGCCAGGCCGATGAACAGCGGGGTTCCGAACATCAGCAGCATCACCGTGCCGTGCATGGTGAACAGCTGGTTGTACTGCTCCTTGGTCTCCAGGATCTGCATGCCGGGAGCGAAGAGCTCTGCACGGATCAGCAGCGCCATGACGCCGCCGAGGCAGAAGAAGGCGAAGGACGTGATCAGGTACATGTACCCGAGCGTCTTGTGGTCCGTGGTGGTCAGCCAGCTGACGATGATCCGGCCCTTGGAGCGGGGCACGACCCGCGGTGCGACCGCGGCGGAGTCATTGGCTGAGTACTCGAGAGTGGTCATATTCTCTCCGTCCCTCAGTTCTCGTCGTACGTCGAGCCGGGCATGGAGTCCTGGTTCTCGATCGCTTCGTCATTGGTGTTCGGGTTGCGGTCGTACTCGGTGCCGAGCTGACCGGTGTTGCCCTGGTCGCGCAGAGTCTGCATCTGCTGGTCGTACTCCTCCTGGGAGACGATCTCGACGTTGAAGAGCATCTCCGAGTGGTACTCGCCGCACAGCTCGGCGCACTTGCCCTGGAAGGTGCCCTCATCGCCGGTGGTGAACGACAGGTAGTTGGTCTGGTTCGGGATCATATCCATCTTCTCGAGGAAGGCGGGGACCCAGAACGAGTGGATGACGTCGCGGGAGGTGATCTCCAGCTCGATATCGCTGTCGGCCGGCAGATACAGCGTGGGCAGCGTGTCCTCGACGCCCTCCGAGCCGTCCGTGTTCAGATGCGCCTGCGTGCCCGAGTAGTAGACGTCGTCATCGGTGTAGTTGAAGTCCCAGGCCCACTGCTTGCCGATGACCTGGATGGTGGTGTCCGGGTTGTCATGGCGCGGGGTGATGTCCGCCAGTACGCGCTCCGAGAACACGAACAGCGTGACGACCAGAGCGATCGGCACGAAGGTGTAAAAGATCTCCAGCGGCAGGTGGTAGGCGACCTGGCGGGGATAGCCGACCTCGTTCTTGCGACGGCGGTAGGCGATCATGCACCACAGCATCAGGCCCCAGGTCACCAGGCCGACGGCCATGGCCGCGATCCACGAGCCGACCCACAGGTCCAGGATGGCCTGAGCGTTGTCCGTGGGGGCAGAGTCCCCCACCGGCATGAATCCGTTGCGGACCTGCTGGTTCAGCTCCGCGGAGCAGCCCGTCAGGGCGAGCAGCGCTGCGCCTCCGAGTGCGCTCAGCGTGAGCGTCCGGCGGCGTCGGCTGACGGTTCGGGAAAGCGAACTCACAGACAGCCCTTCCTGTTCTCGATCGCGGTCCTGCCCGTCCGAGTGCTGGCGACGGTCAGGAGCCTGGGGTTTCTCCTGGAGTTTACCCCCTGCGCCCCGAACGTGCTGACACTTCGTCAGCCGTGTGTCCTGGTTTCCGGGGCATGCTGCCGCCCCAGGCTGGGG
>NZ_JALXVH010000034.1 GCF_025149945.1 Kocuria sp. p3-SID1428
GCGGACTCAGCCCTCGCGGAGCATGCTCTGCAGGCGCTCGATGCGCTGAGCCGTGGGCGGGTGGGTGCTGAACAGACGGGAGAGCCCGCCGCCGCGGAACGGGTTCGCGATCATCATGGACGACGTGTTCACGACCCGCTGGTCATTCGCCGACAGCGGCCGGGCATCGACGCCGTTCTCGATCTTGTTCAGCGCATTGGCCAGCGCCATGGGATCCCCCGTGAGGCGGGCGCCGTCCTCGTCGGCGTCGAACTCGCGGGTGCGCGAGATCGCCATCTGGATCACGGAGGCGCCCACCGGGGCCAGGAAGGCGACCGCCAGGGCCGCCAGGGGGTTGCTTCGCTCGCCGTCCCCGCGACCGCCGAAGATCGCGGCGAACTGCAGGAACTGCGCGATCGATGTGATGATGCCGGCGATCGCAGCTGCCACCGACGAGGTGAGGATGTCCCGGTTGTAGACATGCTGCAGCTCGTGGCCCAGCACGCCGCGCAGCTCGCGCTCGCTGAGCAGCTGCAGGATCCCCTCCGTGACGCACACCGCAGAGTTGCGCGGATTGCGACCGGTGGCGAAGGCATTGGGGCTCGAAGTGGGCGAGACGTAGAGGCGGGGCATGGGCTGCCCGGCGCGATCGGAGAGCTCACGCACAGTGGAGTGCAGCCATGGCGCCTGCTGCTCGGTGACCTCCACAGCATGCATGGAGCGCAGTGCGAGCTTGTCGCTGTTCCAGTAGCTGTAGGCAGTGGAGACCAGTCCGATCGCCGCGAACAGGAGGATGAAGATCGAGCTGCCCGTGCTCAGCGAGATGCCGTACCCGATCAGCACGAGCAGGCCCCACATACCGCCGAGCAGCGCTGCGGTCTTCAGCCCGTTGAAGTGTCGGTGCATGCCGGATCCGTTCCTCTCGTTCAATGGGGCCGTCTGGTCGCGCCGGAGACCCAGAAGCGGCGCTCCGCCGTCTTCCCAGGCAGCCCCGGGTGCGCGCGAGCCCTCATCAGAGAGGAACCGGCGGCCTCAGACGGGTGTTCCCTATTCGGCCGTGTCTGCAGACAGTTCCCAGTATCCGCTCGTCCAGGGCCACAGGGTCTGCCACAGCCACGGCCACTGCTCACGAGGCACCCACACCCAGGTGGCGCCCTCCACCTCGGCCGGAGGCTGGTTCGGATCGGTGCTGCCGCTGCCCGGAGTCGTGCCGCCCGTGTCCGGCTGGTCGGGGTCCGCAGACTCCTCGTCCGTATCCGGCTGGTCGGGGGCCTCAGACTCCTCGTCCGCGTCCGACTGGTCGGAGTCCGCAGACTCCTCGCCCAGGTCCGTGGCCGCATCGGTGGGACCGGTCGAGTCGTCGGTGGTCCGAGGGCTCTCCTCGTCCCCCGAGTCGGTGGGCTCCGCGGTCGGCTCGGGGGTGGTCTCCGGCTCCGGTGCGGGCTCGCCGGTGGGAGCGGGCTGCGGAGCCGGATCGGTGGTGCCGCTCGAACCGGGCTCGCCGCTGGAGCTGCCGCTGCCGGGAGTCGTGCCGCCCGTGGCCGGCTGGTCGGGGGCCGCAGACTCCTCGTCCGCGTCCGTAGCCGGATCGGTCGAGTCGTCGGTGGTCGGAGGGCTCTCCTCGTCCCCCGACTCGGTGGGCTCCGGGGTCGGCTCGGGGGTGGGCTCCGGGGTCGGCTCGGGGGTGGGCTCCGGGGTCGGCTCGGGGGTGGGCTCCGGTTCCGGTGCGGGCTCGCCGGTGGGAGCGGGCTGCGGAGCCGGATCGGTCGTGCCGCCCGAACCGGGATCGCCGCTGGAGCTGCCGCTGCCGGAGGCCTCGCCGCTGTTCGAGCCGCCGGGGGCGCCTTCGCCTCCTGTGCCGCCCGACGCCCCGCCGTCGCTGCCGGAGGCACCGCTGCCGGGGCCGCCGCCGCTCGCGGGCCGATCGGCTCCGTCGTCAGCACCGCCGGCAGCGGCGTCGCCGGCGGCACCGGAGTCCGCCTCGTTTCCTGCCCGACTGTCCTCGGCCGAGGCCTCGCTGCCGGAGTCCGCGCCGTTGCCAGCGCTCTGGTCATCGGCCCGGTCGGCCGGGCCGAAGGCCGCGAGCCGGTCGGCGCTGTCCGACGCATCGGCCGGATCCGCCGTGGAAACGGCGCCGGCGGGGGTCGGCCCGAGGCGGCCATCGCCGGGCGAGTCCCCGAACAGGGAACCCGCCGAATCCGCGTCCGACTCACCGCCGCCGCTGTCGTCACCACCCGAGTCGTCCTCGCCCTCAGCGGCGCCGTCGCCTGCAGGGAAGGGCAACCCGCCGACGGCGCTGGCGCCGCCGGCATCGTCTCGCACGAGCGTGCTCACGCCCAGGCCCACGAGCGAGACCGCAGCCGCCGCGGCCACGACCCCGACGGCCACCTTCAGCCCGACGCCGCCCGCCACGGTGGTGTCCACGGCGAGCTTGCCGCCCTGGCCCCCCGAGCCGACCGACTCGGAGCCGGCCGGACCCGCAGCTGCGGCCGACCCTGCAGCGACCCCGCCGTCAAGGGGCACGGAGGCGGCCGCAGAGGGCTCCGCGGAGCCCTGCCCCAGTCCACCCGTGACCTCCGCAGCTCCACCTGCGGGACTCGCGCCGCCGGCCATCGCCGCGCTGCCCGTACCTGAGGCGAGGATCGCGGTGAGGACCTTGGACTCGGTGCCCCACAGCGGCAGCGCCGCCAGCACCGGCAGGATCCACACGCGCATACCCACGCCGACATCCTCGAGCTGGAGGTACTCCGCGGTGCAGCGCGGGCAGTCATCGAGGTGCTGCTGCAGCTTGGAGCGACGCCGGGAGGCCAGGGTCCCGGCTGCGAAGGAGCCGAGCTCGCCGGCGAACTCCGGACAGGCGTCGGTGGCCTCGGCCGAGACCTGGGCCTGCAGGTAGGCGCTCTGCAGCCCCTGCCGGGCCCGCTTGGCCAGGGCGGAGACGGCGTTGGGGCTGATCTGCAGCTCCTCGGCCACGGCCGCGGGTTTCATGCGCTCGATCTCGGTGTGCCACAGCACGGCCTGCCAGCGCTCGGGCAGCGACCCGTAGGCGGTGGCCACCACGGCCGCCTCGCACTGGCGCACGACGACGTCGTCGAACTCCTCGGGCCGATCCAGCTCGGCGTCGTCCTCCGAGGGGCGCACCCGACCGGCGGCCATGCCGTGATCCACTGCCAGCCGCCCGATCGTGGTGACCAGGTAGCTGCGCATGTGCTTGCGGGGCCCGCCGCCGCGGCGCAGGACGCTGAGGATGCGGGCGAAGGCCTCGGAGACCAGGTCCTCGGCATCGTGCACGTTGCGGGTGTGCATGCGCGCGACGTTCAGCGCGGTCGAGCGGTGGCGCTCATAGAGGGCCGCGTACGACTGCTCGTCGCCGGCTCGGGCGGAGTCGAGCAGAGCCTCATCGGCAATGGCCTCGTCCTCCGGGGCAGCAGACTGATCCTGCGGCTCGTCCGAGCCGGAGTCGACGACCCCGTTCTCAGCGGTGTCCCGCTGCGCCTCGTCAGCGCCCCGCCACGGGATCTCCATGCCATCTCCGGAGATCGGCTCGCCCTGAGGGCGCGCGTCATAACCGGAGGCAGGTCCATGGCCCTGCGCTTCCGGCTCGCGACGGTGCGCGGGATTCTCGTGATGGGAGTTCATAGGGGCATTCGCAGCTCTGAGGGGGGACAAGGCAACGTGTGCCTGTTCGGAGGGGGACGCGCCCGAAGGGGCGGCGTCCGCCCCGGGGGACAGAGCGGCAGCGGCAGCGGCAGCGCAACCGTACCGCGGCCCCCTGGGGAAGAGGCGGTGAGGCGTAACAAGAGGATATGCATCGCCGCGACGCGGAGCCAGTCCGGTGACGGTACTCGCACCAAATATATGCGTTCGCATCACCGCTGATCAGAACCCACATCGCGCGGGCCGCAGTGAGCCGCGACATAGTCTTTTTGTGAGTTTCTCAGAATTGTCGCTACACTCGGGCCCATGAGGACATCAGCACTCGAGACGGAGACCCACGGGTATCCGGCGCACGAGGGCCGCGTCGTGACCAGCGAGGACTGGAGCGCGCAGCTGCGCGCCCAGGGACGACGGGTGACCCGTCAGCGCCTGGCCGTGCTGGCCGCGGCCAGGGACCACCCCCACAGCTCGGCCGAGCAGATCGCCGAACTCGTGCGGGCGGAGCTGCCCACGATCAGCACCCAGTCCGTGTACGTCGTGCTGACGGACCTGACGGCCCTCGAAATGCTGCGCAAGTTCGAGCCCCCGGGTCGGCCTGCCCTGTACGAGACCCGCACGGGGGACAATCACCACCACGCGTACTGCATGCGCTGCGGACGGGTGGAGGACGTCGACTGCGCCGTCGGCGCCGCCCCGTGCCTGACCCCCTCCGACGACCTCGGCATGGACCTGCTCTGCGCCGACGTCCTCTACCGCGGCATCTGCCGCGACTGCCGTGCGGCCGAGGCCGCCGCAGCCGCGGGAGGCGCCGCCCCACAGTCCCCCGGACCGGTCACTGCTGCTGGCTGAGCCGGGCCGTCGCAGCGGCGGCGCGCCGAGCGCGCAGCACGAGCCGACGACCACCGCAAGAGCACCTCACAGGAGGAACACCGTGGCTGAGAAGAACATCCATGAAGAGGGACTGCGCCCCACCGGCCAGTTCACGACCGATCAGCTGGGCAAGCCCGTCCAGTCCGATGCCCACTCGCTGACCAGCGGCGGCCCCGACGGCGTCATCGCGCTGCACGACTCCTACGTCGTGGAGAAGCTGGCGGCCTTCGACCGTGAGCGCGTCCCCGAGCGCGTGGTCCATGCCAAGGGCGGCGGTGCCTTCGGCGAGCTCGAGATCACCGAGGACGTCTCGGAGTACACCCGTGCGGCGGTCTTCCAGAAGGGCACCAAGACGCCCATGCTGGCCCGCTTCTCCACGGTCGCCGGCGAGCAGGGCTCGCCCGACACCTGGCGCGACCCCCGCGGCTTCGCGCTGAAGTTCTACACCACCGAGGGCAACCTCGACATCGTGGGCAACAACACGCCGATCTTCTTCATCCGCGACGGCATCAAGTTCCCGGACTTCATCCACTCGCAGAAGCGCCTGCCGGCCTCCGGCCTGCGCGACAACACCATGCAGTGGGACTTCTGGACCCAGTCCCCCGAGTCCGCCCACCAGGTCACCTACCTCATGGGCCCGCGCGGCATCCCCAAGAACTGGCGCCACATGAACGGCTACGGCTCGCACACCTACCAGTGGGTCAACGAGGCCGGCGAGCGCTTCTGGGTGAAGTACCACTTCATCTCCGAGCAGGGCGTCGAGGGGCTGACCGGCGAGGAGGCCGCCCACATCGCGGGCCAGGATGCCGACGCCCACCGCCGCGACCTCTACGACGCCATCGACAAGGGCGACTTCCCGGCCTGGTCGGTCGAGGTGCAGATCATGCCCTACGAGGACGGCAAGACCTACAAGGTCAACCCGTTCGACGTCACCAAGACGATCTCGCATAAGGACTACCCGCGGAAGAAGATCGGCCGGTTCGTGCTGAACCAGAACCCGCTGAACTACTTCGCCCAGATCGAGCAGGCGGCCTTCTCCCCGGGCAACACCGTGCCCGGCCACGAGATCTCCCCGGACAAGATGCTGATGACCCGCGTGTTCTCCTACCCGGACACGCACCGTCACCGCATCGGTGCGAACTTCGCGGACCTGCCGGTGAACTACCCGCACTACGCCGAGAACAACTCGTACTCGCAGGACGGGCCCATGCGCTACACCTTCAAGGCCCCCTCGCAGCCGGTCTACGCGCCCAACACTGTCGGCGGGCCTGTCGCCGGCCAGGGCGTCAAGCCTGCCGACGAGATGCGCTGGGAGACCGACGGCGAGATGGTGCGCGCCGCCGCGACCCTGCGCGAGGAGGACGACGACTTCTCGCAGCCCGGCAAGCTGTACTCGGAGGTCATGGACGCCGAGGAGCAGCAGATCCTGGTGGACAACATCGCCGGGCACGTGGGCGACGTCCAGGACGAGACGATCAAGGAGCGCGCCTTCCAGTACTGGGAGAACGTGCACCCCGAGCTGGGCAAGCGCGTGCGCGAGGCGGAGGCCGCCAACCGCGGCGCCGACGCCAAGTACGTGTGATCCGCTGATCCGCCTCGGCCCGCTGCGCGGCCGCTGAGGGACAGGCCCCCTCGACCAGTTGGTCGAGGGGGCCTGTCTGCGTCCGGCCCCGCTGCGAGGGCTGTGAGGAGGCTGCCGGGACGCGCCCTCAGCGACCGTCCGGGGAGAAGGGCTGGCTGCTGGGGATCGAGCCGGGGTCCTCCGCGTCGTCGCCGGAGTCGTCTTGGGCGCCCTCTGCAGCCCGACGCCCCTGCTCCTCGGACTCCTCGAGCGAGGCCAGCAGGCGGAAGATCTCGTCCATCTCGAACACCGCCATGGGCGCGCGTGCATTGAGGCGGATGCGCCGAGCCCCCGACTCCAGGGCCATGCGCAGGACCTCGCGCCCGGATGCCGCCCGCGCCTCGAGGCTGCGATCGAGCGCAGCGACCTCGACCGCCGAGGTGAAGATGTAGAGGGTGTCCGCAGTGCCGTCGTCGTTCGAGGCGAAGACCGGCGGCGGCACGGAGCCGTCCTGTGCAGGCTCCGTGGCGACCAGCAGCTGGGACTCCCGTCCGACCATGCCGCCGAGGATCTGCGGGATGCTTCCGGCGACCAGACCGCCCTTCACGACGTCGTTGTGCGGCGAGGACAGCGCCCACTGGATCTGCCGGCGCGGGATCCGGCAGGAGGCCTGTCCGGGGTCGAGCACCAGGTGGTCGTACTGCTCGTCCTGCATCAGGATCTGCAGCGGCACCAGCGCCGGCTGGCGCAGCAGCGTGGGCTCGCCGCCCTCCTGGTCGGAGAACCGGCGGAAGGCCTGCCGCGCCTCCTCCTCCGAGGTGAACACCACCAGCCCCACCGCACCGTCCTGGTCGCGCAGGCTCTGCAGCCGGATCGTCGAATCGGGCCCCGGCTGCTCGCCCTCCGGACCGGGGACCAGGTCGGATCCGCTGGCGTCGAGCACCACGACGCCCTGCATGGCCTGGCGCAGCACCTCGATCATCGCCTCCTCCGACGGGGCCGCGGCGAAGCCCAGCACTGCCTCGCGCAGCAGCGGGTTGACCGTGGACTCATCCACAGCGGAAGCGACGTCCTCCGGAGCGAGCACGGGAATGGAGACCTCCGCCTGCGCGGCCATCTCCCCCAGCCACGACGGCACCCGGTCCTCTGTGCGGGGGAAGCGCTCGAGATGCTCCAGGGCATCCTCGAGCCCGTAGGGGCCCTCCTCGCCGAAGACCTCGGGGCGCTCGTCGAAGGCATGACGGGCCGTGAACCGGTGCTGCGGATCTGGCCCCCCGTCGGCGAGCACGATCACACTGGTCGCGAACCACGTGCCTCGACCGGGGCGGTAGCTCAGCGACTGCAGCCGCTCGATGCTGCGCAGCACGGGACTCGCCGCGTTGAGCGGACCCACGGTTCCGGGAAGGACGCGACCGTCGCGCTCCTCGGAGATCCGCAGCCACACGCGACCGTCCTGGGGCTTGAGATCGAGGATCATGCGCTGCCATCCGGGCTGGACGTTCACGACGCCGAGCATCCACTGCCCGATCGTGCGCAGCTCCTGCTGCAGCAGCTCGGCGGTCTGAGCATCGGTGCGCAGCTCGGCGCTGTGGGTACCGGAACGGCGTCCGGCGGACTCTGGGACGGGGGTGGAGGTGGGGGTGGGCTCCTGCGTCATGGCTCAACCCTATCGAGGCCGTCGCCGCGCAGGCGTCCGCCGCCATTGCTAGCCTGGGACCCATGACGACAACACTGCAGCAGCTGATCGACGATTCGGTCTTCATCTCGACCGAGCACCAGGCACGCCTGGCGGAACTGAGCCAGGGCGTCGAGTGGGACGTCGACTTCTCGGCCGCCTCCTTCACGCTGCAGTCGGACCCGCCCGTCACGCTGCGTCCCCACCTGCTGGGCACGGACTCCACCAGCCGCGGCTCCTGGATCTGGGCCTGGCAGGAGCTCGGGCACTTCCCGCCGGAGGTCGTCGCCGCCTCGGTGCAGGCGCGCCAGTCCGGCTCGCGCAGCGATGTGGACGAGCTGATCACCGATGAGATCCCCCGCGAGGACGGGCTGGCCCGTCGGCTGGCACTGGCTGCCAAGTCCGTCACCGGCATCTGGGCCCACTACCCCGCAGGTGTGGGCGGACAGGTCACCGCGTGGCTGCTGCTCGAGGGCCCCGAGCTCGAGCTGCCTGCCCTGGACGTCGAGACCATGATGCGCGTGATCGCCGAGGCGCTGCAGACCGGCACCGCCGAGGACCACTGCCGCGCCGTGGACTCCTACATCCGCCTGCGCGGCGCCCACATCGACTGGGACACCGAGGCCACCTGCGTCATCACGACCCGCACCGGTGCCCAGCGCCTGTGGTTCGAGGACCGGCGCATCGATGCCGCCGAGTCCGCCGATCCCCTGGTCGGCGAGCAGGAGCTCGCCGCCCTCGAGGACCAGGCGGCCTCTCGCCGTGCGGCCCTGCGGGCCGACCGGGAGGACGCGCTGCGCCTGGCCGCCGAAGAGGCCGAGCGCGATCGCGCTTCCCGTCAGGCAGACGAGCAGGCCCGCCGCGAGGCCACCGCCGCCCAGGAGCGCGAGCAGGAGCGCGAGCAGGAGCGCGAGCAGGAGCGCGAGCAGGAGCAGGTCGCCGCGCAGAGCACCGAGCAGACCCCGCTGCCGGAGCAGCTGACCCGCGAGGAGCTCGAGGCCCCCGTACCCTCGACCGAGCAGCCCGAGCCTCAGGACGACGAGCCCGCCTACGAGATCTCCCACGACGAGCCGGAGCGCTCCACCGAGGAGGAGCCGACCGTCACCTACGGCGGGGCGGCAGCCGAGGACGACCTTCCCTACGACCAGGACCCTCGCCGCGACATCGCTCCCGGAGAGGTCACCACCTCGACCGTGCCTGTGGCCGAGGCCCCGGACGAGCACTCCGCCGCAGAGGACTCAACCGCTGCTGACGAGCAGGACCAGGAGCGCCCGGAGGCAGAGACCGTCGAGCGCTTCGACGCCGAGGATCTGCGCCGCCAGGACGCCGAGCGCACCGAGCGCACCGTGGCCCCGGCCGAGGAGGCGCAGGACACCGCGGCTTCCGAGGAGGCCGCCGAGCAGGACCGCAGGACCGAGGACGATCAGCCGCGCAAGAAGGGCTTCCTGAGCCGCTTCTTCGGGCGGTGAGCCGGACGCAGGACCCGACACCTGCCCCGGAGCCGACCCCCGAGGTCGTCGACCGCCGCCACGTGCGCAGCCCACGAGCGGGGCTGACGCAGGGCATCACGGCCTACGCCCTCTGGGGCGTGCTCCCGCTGTACTTCGTGGCGCTGGCCCCCGCGGGTCCGTGGGAGATCGTCTCCATGCGCATCGGCTTCGCACTGGTGCTGTGCTTGATCATGCTCGGGGTGTTCGGGCAGTTCGGTCGCTTCCTGGCTGCTCTGACCCGGCCCCGGGTGCTGGGCATCCTCGCGGTGGCCGCCCTGCTGATAGGCATCAACTGGACGCTCTACACGGTCGCCGCGACCTCCGGACGCACGCTCGAGGCCTCCCTGGGGTACTTCATCAACCCCCTGGTCTCGATCCTGCTGGGGGTCCTGGTGCTGCGCGAGCGGCTTCGAGCGCTCCAGTGGGGCGCCCTGATCCTGGGCGCTGCGGCCGTGCTGGTGATGTCGGTCTTCTACGGCCAGGTCCCCTGGCTGTCGCTCGGGCTGGCCTTCACCTTCGGCTTCTACGGACTCGTGAAGTCCCTGGTCGGAAGCAGCTGGCCCGCGCTGGTGACACTGTCGGTCGAGACGCTGGTGCTGCTGATCCCCTCAGCGATCATCGTGGGGCTCCTGCTCAGCCGCGACGCCCTGGTCTTCGGCACCGCCGGCCCAGTCAACACCGCGCTCATGGTGGGCACCGGCGTGATCACAGTGGGTCCGCTGCTGCTGTTCGGGCTCGCGGCCTCCAACCTGCCCCTGTCCACCGTGGGCATGCTGCAGTACATCGCCCCGATCCTGCAGTTCATCGTGGCGGTCGTCGTCCTGCACGAGGCCATGCCCCCTGAGCGCTGGGCCGGGTTCTTCGTCGTCTGGGTCGCAGTGGTGCTGATGATCGCCGATGCAGGCCTGGCGGGACGACGACGCCGCCGGGATCGCGCAGCACAGCTGCCCGAGGTGCCGCCAGGAAGCTGAGCCCCGAGCCCCACGCCGCAGCGCCGGGCTCGGGGCGAGGGCCGGAGCAGATCGTCCATGCACGAGGCCCCTGCCTCCGCTGCCCGACAGGCAGCGGAGGCAGGGGCCTCGTGGTGCACGGCTACCCGCTCACGGGCCGACATGCTCTCAGTCGTCCTGCTCCTCCGGAGAGTTGCGCAGGTGCAGCAGCGAGGCGATCAGGCCGCCCCAGACCATCACTATGGCGACGATCATCATGATCACAGCGGTGGTGCTCATCGTGCGTTCTCCTCGGTCTCAGCGCAGCTGCGGTGGCGGGCCTCATGAGCCCAGGGGCTGTCGGAGCCTTCGTCCAGGTGCGAGTAGCCGGTGGTGCCCAGCAGTCGGCGATCCAGGACGGAGTCCAGGATGGGCGGCGCCGGGGACTGCTGGCTGGCCCGCGATCCGGCGCTCCACGGGATGCGGGTCATCAGCCACGACAGCACCGGCAGAGCCAGCGCCATGCCCCAGCCGAACACGCCCACGTACCAGCCGGGGTAGCCCCCGTAGCCCTCGGACAGCGTGGTCGACAGCTGGCCGATCAGCGAGTAGCCCAGCACGACGACACCCAGGCCGCCGACCAGCAGCATCCAGGTGCGGCCCAGCTTGAAGGTGGACACCGAGTTGAGGTGATCACGCAGCACGGGCAGCGCCGTGAGACCTGACGTGAGCAGCACGACCGCCACCAGGGCGACCACCATGATGCCGTAGTTGTTCACGAAGGCGTCGGCGACGTCCAGCAGGCTCAGGCCCGTGGTCGTGGGGAACAGCGCGATCGAGACGATCGCCAGCGGGATGGTGACCACCAGGACCGCCGGCACGCGGGTCAGCCCCAGCTTGTCCTGGAAGCCGGCGATGACCACCTCCACGATGGAGATCAGCGAGGTGAAGCCGGCGAAGGTCAGCGAGCCGAAGAACAGCACGCCGATCAGCGTGCCCGCCGGGGCCTCCGAGATGATCGTGGGGAAGGCGATGAACGCCAGGCCGATGCCGTTGGTCGCGACATCGCTGACGCCCACACCGGAGGCAGCGGCCATGAACCCCAGCGCGGAGAAGACGCCGATGCCGGCGAGGATCTCGAAGCTCGAGTTCGCGAAGCCGACCACCAGCGCGGAGCTGGTGAGATCGGTCTTGGGCTTGAGGTAGGACGCGTAGGTGACCATGATGCCGAAGCCCACGGACAGCGAGAAGAAGATCTGGCCGTATGCCGCCATCCACACCGACGGGTCGGCCAGCGCCGACCAGTTCGGCGTGAACAGGGCGTCGAGGCCGACCGCCGCCCCGTCGAGGGTGAGCGCGATGACCACCATGACCAGGAACATGGCGATCAGCAGCGGCAGGAAGATCACGTTGAACCGGCCGATGCCCTTCTGCACGCCCAGCGACATCACGACGATCAGCACGCCCCACACGAGCACCATGCCGATGAGCAGCTGCGGCACGAAGTCGAAGCCCGGGGCCACGCTCTCCGCGACCTGGAGGTACTGGCCCATGAGGAAGCCCTCGGGGTCATCGCCCCAGGCCTTGGTGAAGGAGAAGATCGTGTATGACCCGGCCCAGGCCAGGATCGCGGCGTAGTAGACGGCGATGACGCAGCAGATGGCCAGCTGCCACCAGCCCAGGATCTCCGCCTTGGGGTGCAGTCGACGGAAGGCCAGTGGGGCGGAGGCCCGGAAGCGGTGGCCCACGGCGTAGTCGAGCATCAGCAGCGGCAGACCGGCCGAGAGCAGGGCGACCAGGTAGGGGATCATGAAGGCACCGCCGCCGTTGTCGTAGGCGATGTACGGGAAGCGCCAGATATTGCCCAGACCCACAGCTGAGCCCATGGCGGCCAGGATGAAGACGGTGCGACTGGAGAAGGCTTCGCGCTCAGGCGACGTGGGACTCTTCGCCCTCGTGGAGGCGTCGGGTGAGGACATGGTGCACCTCAGGGGGTTCGGGGCTCGACGAGGCACACGGGCACCGTCGCCTCGTACGTCGAGGTCATCCCCCGGGAATCGGGAGCATTTCAGCGGTGCATTTATACCGCATTCTCAGGAACGACGGTGAACCATGTCACGCCCGAAGGCTTCCAGGGCCGTCTTGGCCGCGGTCTCCGGCAGCGGCTCCAGCGCCCGCAGGGCGTCGTCGACCCACTCCTGGGCCACAGCCCATGACCGCTCCACAGCCTCGTGGGAGCAGATGGCCTCGACGGCTGCGGCCAGGGCGTCATCGCTGGTGAGGTCGGCATCCACGAGCTCGAGCGCCCTCTGCGCCGAGCGGTCCCCGGCGGCCGCCATGCGCCGCAACATGAGCACCGGCAGGGTCAGCACACCCTCACGGAGGTCCGTGCCGGTGGTCTTGCCGGTCACCTCTGACGGCGAGGTGATGTCGATGATGTCATCGGCCAGCTGGAAGGCCACGCCGATCCGCTCGCCGTAGGCCTCCATGGCCTCGCGGACCCCGGGCTCGGCGCCGGACAGGCCCGCGCCGTAGATCCCGCACGCGGCGATCAGCGAACCGGTCTTGCCCGCCAGCACCTGGAGGTAGTGCTCGAGGGCATCCGCGCCCTCCGGGACCCCGGAGGTCTCCTTCAGCTGGCCCTCGACCAGACGGGCGAAGGCATTGGCCTGGACCCTGAAGGAGTCGCCGGGCAGCTCGGCCACCAGGGACGAGGCGCGGGCGAAGATGAGGTCGCCGGTCAGGATCGCGACCGAGTTGCCCCACACCGTGTGCGCGGTCTCCACGCCGCGGCGCACGGGAGCGGAGTCCATGACGTCGTCGTGGTACAGCGAGGCCAGGTGCGTCAGCTCGACCACCACGGCGGCATCGATGACGTGGTCGTTGATGCCCCCGCCCACCTGGGCGCTGAGCAGCGTCAGCAGCGGGCGCACCCGCTTGCCTCCCGCCCGGAGCAGGTGCGTGGACGTGACCTGGATCAGCGGATCCGTGCTCTGCACGCACTGCGCCAGCCGGGCCTCGATCGCCGCGAGTCCCTCGAGCAGCTGCGGTCCCAGCACCTCGTCCCCGGCGACGGCGGCGAAGCTCGGGGGCAGGATGCTCGACAGCGAGTCGTCGGGGCGCGCGGAGGCCTGGGAGGAGTCAGTCACGATCGGACACTCTACTTTGTCGAGGACGGCTTCTGGGGCTGGGCATCCGGGATCCCGGACGACGACCCGCGGTTGGAGGTGGCGGGGGTGAGGGCGTCGAGCAGGGCGATGGCCCGATCCTCCCAAGTGCGCACGGGGCGGTCGCTGAGCTCGGTCATGACCTGCACCACGAAACGCATGAGGCCGGGCAGGGACATCCCGGTGGCCACGGCTGCCTTCATGATCCGGGGCCGGCCGATCAGCTGCGCCAGCGCGCGGCCCTGGGTGAAGTGGGCGCCCCATTCGTCCTGCAGCAGCTGCGGATAGCGCGCCAGCACCGCGTCGCGCTGCGCCGGCCCATTGGCACCGGCGGCCTCGTGGATCTGCTCGGCGGCCAGGCGCGCCGACTGCATGGCATTCGAGATGCCCTCGCCGTTGAAGGCCGAGACCAGCCCGGCGGAGTCGCCGAGCAGCAGCATCCCGGGCACCCAGTGCGGCGTGCGGGAGAAGGCCATGGGCAGCGCCGCCGAGAGGATGCGCCCGCGCTGATGCTCGGGATCGAATGTCCACTGGCTCGGCATGGAGGCCGCCCAGTCCTGCAGCACACGGCGGTAGTCGGTGCCGCGGAAGGCCTTGGACGTGCTGAGCATGCCCAGGCCCACGTTGGCGGTGCCGTCGCCGGCGCCGAAGACCCAGCCGTAGCCGGGCAGCAGCGCCCCGGAGGGGTCCGTTCCGTCGCGCAGCTCGAGCCAGCCCTCCATCCACTCGATCTGCGAGCGCGGGGACTCGTAGTAGCCGCGCACCGCCACGCCCATCAGCCGGTCGGGGTCACGGTGCAGCCCCGAGCTGACGGCCGTGCGCGAGGAGACGCCGTCGGCGGCCAGGACGAGATCGCCGAGATGGCGCTCCGACTCGCCGGTGCGCCGACCGCTCGCATCCAGCACGGAGGCCTCGGCACCGATGACGCGGCCGTCGTCGTCGCGGATCACGGAGGTCACGGAGCGGTGCTCGATCAGGCGAGCGCCTGCGGCCTCCGCGTGGCGGGCCAGATGCTGGTCGAAGCCCGAGCGGGGCCGCACCAGCCCGTAGGCGGGGAAGTCCGTGAGCTCGGGCCAGGCCACCTCGATGGCCCGATCGCGGGCGCACAGGCGCAGCCCCCGATTGGCGCGATAACCGTCCTGCGGCCCGTGCGGCATGCCCATCAGCTGCATCTCGCGCACGGCACGCGGGGTGAGGCCGTCGCCGCAGACCTTCTCCCGCGGGTGAGCGGTCTTCTCCAGGACCACGACCTCATGGCCGTGGGCCGAGAGCCAGTAGGCGGCGGTGGATCCCGCAGGTCCGCCGCCGGCGATCACGACCTTCACGCCAGATCGATGGTGGGCGCGCCGTAGGTGTGCTCGAGGGGCTTCACTGCGTGGTGCAGCGCCACGATGCCGCCGGTGAGATTGCGGTAGCGCACCTCCTGCCATCCGACCTGGCTCAGGTGCTCGCTCAGCGTCTCCTGGTCCGGCCAGTCCCGGATCGACTCGGCCAGGTACTCGTAGGCCTCCGGATTGGAGGTCACCTTCTGGGCGATGCCCGGGATCGCGCGGACCAGGTACTCGCTGTACAGCCTGCGGAAGGGCTTGAAGACCGGCGTGGAGAACTCGCAGATCACCAGGCGCCCGCCCGGCCTGGTCACGCGCAGCATCTCGAACAGGGCCTGACGGTGCTCGGCGATGTTGCGCAGACCGAAGGAGATCGTCACGGCGTCGAAGGTCTCGTCCGCGAACGGCAGGTGCGTGGCATCCGCCTGGATGAAGTCGATGTCCGGGCGGCGGTCGCGCCCCACGCGCAGCATCCCCTCGGAGAGGTCCACGGCGACGACCTCCGCACCGGCGTCGACGAAGGGCTCGGAGGAGGTCCCCGTGCCGGCGGCGACGTCGAGCACCCGCTCACCGGGAGCCGCGCCGACGGCGCTGGTCACCGCACGGCGCCAGCCCCTGGTCTGGCCCAGGGCGAGGATGTCGTTGGCGAGGTCGTACCGCGGGGCCACCTGATCGAACATGGAGGCGACGGCGTCGGTGCGCTTGGACAGGTCTGCACGATTCACGGGCCCCATTGTGGCACCGCCGCCGCAGAGTCCGAACCGACATGCCCCTGCGAGCGCGGCCTACACTGAGCGACGATGTCCGCAACCCCCTCCTCCCCCAGCCCTGCGCCCCTGCGCCGCAGCCTCACCGTCCCGCTCGAGCAGCTGGGCGACGCACTGCCTCCGGCCCTGCGAGCGCAGGCCGATCTGCGCGCACTGCTGCCCGCGGGCCCCGAAGCATGCTGGACGATCGGCGGGCTGGGGCTGATCGGCTTCGGCCGCGCCGCCTCGTTCGGCACCACCGGTGAGGATCGCTTCACCGGAGCCCGCGCCTGGTGGGACGAGACCGTCGATGCGATGCGCATCGAGGACCCGCTGCGCCGCTCGGCCACCGGACCCGTGGCCTTCGGAGCGTTCGCCTTCGCCCGCTCCTCGAAGCGCCGCTCCGGCTTGGTGGTCCCTGAGCTGGTGATCGGGCGCGATCACCACGGCGCCTGGGCGACCCTGGTCGCCTCGTCCGCCGACCCTCTGGGCCCCGACGACATCGCCGCGGCCGCGCGTCGTCTGGTCCGGCTTCCGCTCGAGGACGCCCCGAAGACCCCGGCCCCGCGTGCGCTCGAGGACGCCTCCGCCCAGGCCCGCTGGATGGAGGCCGTGGCAGCCGGGATCGAGGAGATCCGCTGCGGGGGCCTCGAGAAGATCGTGCTGGCCCGCTGCGTCCCCGTGCACGCGGCCGAGGGCTCGCAGCTGGATATGCCCAGGGCGCTCGCACGGCTGGCCGCCGACTACGACCGCTGCTGGACCTACACCGTGGACGTCCAGGGGCACCCGGGCCCGGCCGGCGGACGGGTCTTCGGCGCCACCCCCGAGCGCCTCGTGCGCGTGCTCGACGGCGCCGTGCACGCCCGCGTGCTGGCCGGCACCGTCCCGCGCACGTCCTCGGGCACGGCGAGCCCCGCCGAGCGGGCCTGGGCGCACGAGCGGCTCATGCAGGACGCCAAGCAGCGCTCGGAGCACGAGTTCGCGATCGCCTCGTTCCTGCAAGGGATCGCGGCCTACACGGATGCGGTGCGCTCCTCGACCGAGCCCTACCTGCTCGAGCTGCCGAACGTGTGGCACCTGGCCTCGGATGTGACCTGCGATCTGCGCCGCGGTCCGGACGGCACCGTGGCCTCGGCTCTGGAGCTCGTGGAGGCCGTGCACCCCACGGCCGCGGTGTGCGGCACGCCGACGGCCGCCGCCGCCGAGGCCATCGCCAGGCTCGAGGGCATGGACCGGGGGCTCTATGCCGGCCCGGTCGGCTGGGTCGATGCCCGGCACAACGGCGATTTCGGCATCGCCCTGCGCGGCGGGGTCCAAGAGGACCCGTCCACCGTCGGCGTGTATGCCGGCTGCGGCATCGTGGGCGCCTCCGACCCGGCGGAGGAGCTCGCCGAGACCCGTGCCAAGCTGCGCCCCGTGCTGGGAGCCCTGGGCGCCGACTGACGTGGTCCCGCCTCGCGAATAATTATGATTATCCGAGATAATCAAGGTCTATTATGAACTGGATCACACCATTGGGAGCATGGTCTCCCGGGCGGCCTCCGCGCCGGCACGCACCGGATACTCCACCCTGCTGACCAAGGAGTTCGGACTGGCCGCACTGCTGATGGCCACCATGTCCTTCGCCGGGCTCTGCCTGACCTACGGCATGAACACCTGGCTGCCGCGGATCATGGAGTCCTACGGCTACGGCGAGCTGAAGCTCTGGTTCCCCTTCGTGCTCGACGGCGCCGCAGTGATCGGCGGCATGATCGCCGCGACCGCCTGGGCAAGCCGCAGAATGTCATCGCCACGACCTTCGCCCTGGCCGCGATCACGCTGGTGCTGATGACCTTCCAGTTCCCGCTGGCGCTGCTGTTCCTGTTCATCGGGGTGGCCGGCGTGGGCATCCTGGGCGCTTCGGAGCAGTTCTACGTGTTCGCCGGGGTGGCGCTGCTCGGCGGTCTCGTCACCGTCCTGGTACCGCGCGAGCACAACACCTACCTGATCGAGCGCCGGCTGCTGATCGACGGCGACGCCGATCAGCAGGAGGCGCAGGCCGCTCGCGAAGCGGTCGCCGACTCCCCGGTCTCCCAGGACGGTGCCGCCGCCTCGAACCAGGGTCCTCGCACCGGAGCCTGAGACCGCTCGGCCTCACCCGCTCAGGCACCCTCCCGGGAGCTCATCCGCGCACAGCGCGGGTGAGCTCCTGGCTCATCTGCCGCAGACCCGCGCGGTGGGCGCGCACCACCACGACGCCGATCCCGGGATCCGGATCCCGCAGGGCCTCCTCCAGCTCCCGGAGGCCCCCCACCCTGCGCACCGGGATCCCGTAGCCGGCGCAGACCTCGTCGATCCGCGCGCTGGGCGGGGTGCCGAAGAAGCGCTCGACCGTGTCCCGGTAGGCCTCATGCTCGCCCAGGGCGCCGTGCTCGAGCGTGGCGAAGATGCCTCCGCCGCCGTCGTCGAGCACCACGATCTGCAGCTGCGGCGCCCGCTCTCCGCGCAGGCTCAGCAGCGAGCCGGCATCGTGCAGCAGGGTCAGATCACCCAGCAGGGCACGGACCGGACGCCCGGCCGCCAGCCCCGCGCCGGCCGCCGTGGCGACCAGCCCGTCGATACCGGCCAGCCCTCGATTCGCCAGGACCTCCACGCCGGCCTCGGGGCGGGGATCCGGCTCGCCGAGCAGGTCCAGGTCACGGATCGGATTCGACGAGCCCATCACCAGCAGGCGGCGGTCAGCGCGGCAGGCATCCCAGACCGCCCGCGCCGCGAGCGGGCCGGGGAGACCGACGCCTGCGGATCCAGCGCGGTGCAGGACCTCGAGCGCGCGCCGCTGCCCTTGTGCCCCGGCCCGAGACCAGTCATCGCTCCACTGCTGCGGTGCGCGTCCGAGGAACTCGGCAGCCTCCGCTGCTGCGCTCAGCTCGCGCTCGGGCCGCCGCCCGTCCTCGAACCACGGGACCGGGCGGGGCCGCCATGCCGCGACCTCCACCCCGGGGCGCCGCAGCAGCGCGGCCACCGGACGCGAGAGCGTGGGTCGTCCGACCAGCAGGACCCGCTCGATGCCCTCGCCGAGCGGGGTCTCCAGCAGCGCCCGATAGGGCCCGATCGCCGTGGACCCGCGACGAGCCTGCGAGGAAGGCTCGGCCAGCAGCGGGGTGCCCAGCGCCTCGGCCAGCTGAGCGGCGCCCGCGCCGGCGCCATCGCCGGCGACCACCACGCTGCGATGCAGCCGCGCGCCGTGACCGAGACGCTGCAGCTCGGAGGGATCCAGCAGCGGGGTCTCCACGGCCAGCCGCAGCCGATCCGCCAGCGCATCGCCTGCGGGCCCGGCGCGGCCTTCATCGGCGTCATCGGCGGGGCCCTCCCCCGAGGCCGCCGAGCCCGCTGCCGCCTCGCTGCCGCCGCCGTGCCCGGTCGAGTCCGTCGGAGGCTGGGGTTGGAGGGGGTCACGCAGCGCGATGTTCAGGTGCACGGGTCCAGGCGGGCCGCGGAGTCCGTCCGCCTCGAGCGCGCTCAGGGCGGGGGCAAGGGCCGCCAGCACCCGGCGGCGCAGCGATTCCGGATCCTGCCCCGAGGCCTCGAGCACCACATCGACCTCGGCGCGCACGAAGCCGGCGAAGATCCCGGGCTGGACGGTGGTCTGATTGGCCCCGGTTCCGCGCAGCTCCGGCGGACGGTCGGCGGTGATGGCCACCAGGCCGACACCGCCGTGATGAGCCTCCATGACCGCCGGCAGCAGGTTCCCGGCGGCGGTGCCCGAGGTGGTCACGACGGCGGCGGGCCGAGACGTGGCCCGCGCTGCGCCCAAGGCGTGGAAGGCGGCGGATCGCTCATCGAGGCGCACGTGCACCGACAGGTCGCGGCCATCGCGCCGGGCCGCCTCATAGGCGAAGGGAGCGGAGCGGGATCCGGGACACACGAACAGCTCGCGCATCCCTGTCTCCACGAGTCCGTCCAGCACGGCGGCGGCGGTCAGCAGCGCATCGGAGGTCATCCGCCCACCCTACTGAGACCCCAGGACAGCACGTCGGCCCCGGATCCGCCTGCCCGCAACGGGGCGAGCAGATCCGGGGCCGACCTCGGCTCAGCGCCGCCTCAGCGGCCGAGCGCGCTCGGTGCCTCAGTCGGTGTAGGAGCGACGAGCGCGACGGGCCTTCTCGCGGATGGCCTGGGTGGAGCGGCCCTTGTAGCCCTCCGGACGCGGTCCGCGGGCGGCCTTGCGCTCGCCCGCCACCTCCTTGCCGCGGCCGAACTGGCCGCGGCCCCGGCGGGTCGAGTAGACCTGCACGACCGACGGGCGCGACAGCGCGAACCGGCCCTCCTCCTCACGGGTCTTCACGACGTAGTCCGGGAAGTAGGACCGCGGCTCCTCGAAGGTGCCGTCCTCACCCGGGTGCTGGACGGCCACGTAGGCCATCTGCTCCTTGTCGTGGATGACCGGGCCGCAGGTCTCGGCATCCTGCGGGACCGACAGGAACTGCTCCACGAGCCCGCGCTCGGAGCCCTCCAGGCCCACGCGGAACAGGCCGTCGTTGTAGCCGATCGTGCCGGGGGCGCCGTCGGTCGAGATCCAGAGGTGGCCCTCGGAGTCGAAGGCGACATTGTCCGGGCAGGAGATCGGCGAGACCTTGTCCGCGGGGAAGCCCGCGAAGTAGACCGAGGAGTTGGTCGCGGGATCGCCGCAGACCAGCAGGATCGACCAGGTGAACGAGGTGCCCGCGGAGTTCTCGGCGTCCTCGCTCAGCTCGATGATGTGGCCGTCGCGGTTGGTGCTGCGCGGGTTGGCCTCATCGGCGGCCGCCTTGCCGGGTGTGCCGCGCTCGGTGTTGTTCGTGCAGGCCACGTAGAGCTTGCCGGTGTGCGGGTTCGGCTCGACGTCCTCGGGGCGATCCATCTTGGTGGCTCCGACCTTGTCGCCTGCCAGGCGGGTGTAGACCAGGACCTCCTCGACGGACATGCCCTCGACCTCGGACTGGCCGTCGACGACCAGCGGCAGCCACTCGCCGGTGCCGTCGAACGCGCCGTCGGAGGGCAGCTTGCCGGAGCCGTCGATCTCGCCGGCGGAGTCGCCGACGAACTTGGCCACGTACAGGTCGCCCTCGGAGAGCAGGGTCATGTTGTGGCGGCGGTCGCCCTCCTTGTACTTCTTGGAGGAGACGAACTTGTAGAGGTAGTCGAAGCGCTGGTCATCGCCCGAATAGGCGACCACGGTGCCGTCGGCGGCCACGTAGACATTGGCGCCCTCGTGCTTGAAACGGCCCAGGGCCGTGTGCTTGACGGGGGTCGAGCTCGGATCCGTGGGATCGATCTCCACGACCCAGCCGAAGCGGTTGACCTCGTTCTCGTAGCCCTCGTTGTTGCCGTTCCAGCGGGGATCGATGAGATCCCAGCGTCGCGCCGGCGGCGTGGTGGAGAAGCCGTAGCGCTCCTGCTCCGGGGAGGGTCGGGCGGCCAGGACGTTGGTGATGTTCTCCTCGCCGGAGACCACGGTGCCCCAGGGCGTCACGCCGCCGGAGCAGTTGTTCTGCGTGCCCAGCACGAGCTTGCCCGTGGGGTCGGCCACGGTCTTGAGCAGCTCCGAGCCGGCGGCCGGGCCGTCCACGGAGAACGGGGTGTCCGCGGTGATGCGGCGGTTGCGGGTCCCGCCGACCACGTAGCTCCAGGGCTGGCCGGGGGCCTTGCGCTCGATCTCGACGACCGCCATGCCGTGGGCGGCGATGCCGACCGAGGCGGTGCGCTCGAGGTCGTTCTCGCGCTGGTCCGCAGGGAACATGGTGTTCTCGTTGGTGTACTCGTGGTTGCACACGAGCACGCCGGTGCGGCCGCCGCGGTCCGGGAGGATGTCCAGGTAGTCGTTGTTGTACCCGAACTGCCTCTGCTGCGACTCGTAGGTCTGGTTCTGGGGGTCGAAGGCCGGCGAGTCCTCGAACAGCGGATCGCCCCAGCGGATGATCGGCGACCAGTCGAAGCCCTCGGGCACGGTGAAGTCATCCACCGCGGCGTCCACCGGGTCGATCGGCGCGAAGTCCATGCGTCCGCCGCGCTCGCCCCAGTAGGCGAAGGTGGCCTCGGCGCGGGTCCCTGTGGCCACGACTCCCACGGAGACGGCGGCGGCCGCGCCCAGGCCCAGAGCCGAGCGGCGCGACAGGGCCGTGGAGGCAATCTCGTGGAACGTGGGGTTGTCCGACTGGTTGCAGTCCGGCGAGGCGCAGGCCGAGCCGCACTTCAGCGCGCAGGTCAGCGGCGAGCGCTTGCCGTTGGTGTGGCCGAGCATGGGCAGGAGCTGATGGCGCATGTGTTCCCTCTCATCGTCCCGCCGGCAGCGGCGGGGGCGGTTCGTATTCCCGTACAGGTAACCCGGCTCGCGTGAGTGCTCGGCGGTCTCGCGGAGAACGCCGGATGAACAGGACGACGACGTCAGAAAAAGGACAGGAGGACGTGCCGCATCCTCGATGAATCCGCATCTCGAAGGAGGGGCGATGGGGCCCTGATCAGGCTCGATGCGGCGGTGCGGACTGCTCGAGCAGGCGGTGCACCCGGCGTGCGCGATCCGTCCACCACTTCTGGCGCTGCGGCCCGGCCCGGTGACGGACCAGCAGCTCGGGATCGGGCTCGATCGGCCCCACCGGCAGCAGGCCGCCGCGGGGCAGCAGCGGATGCTCCGTCACGTCCCGGCCCAGCAGCGCGGCCGTGCCGAGTCCGCAGGCATACGGAAGCTCCGGGAGGGCGGCGGCCAGGGCCAGACCCGCGCTGAGGCCCACGCTCGTCTCGAGCGCCGAGCTCACGACGGCCGGCAGCCCGGCCTGCTCCACGACAGCCAGCGCCCGTCGCACCCCTCCCAGGGGCGCCGCCTTGACCACGAGCAGGTCGGCGGCCTCGGCCCGGGCCACCGCGAGAGGGTCCTCGGCCTTGCGCACGGACTCGTCGGCGGCGATCAGCAGGGGCTCCCCCCGGCCGCGCAGCTCGCCGCGCACACGGGCCAGACCCTCGATCCCCGGACTCGGCTGCTCGGCGTACTCCAGACCGTGGCGGGCCAGCCTGGACAGCGCCTCGACCGCTGTCTCAGGACTCCACCCGGCATTGGCATCCACCCGCAGCGCGGCCTCCGGCAGGGCCGCGCGCACCGCCGCCACTCGGGCGTCGTCATCGGCCAGGGACTGACCGCGCTCGGCGACCTTGATCTTGACTGCGGCGATGCCCTCGCCGTACCGGGCCAGCACCCGCGGGACCTCGGCGGAAGGCACCGCGGGAACCGTGGCATTGACCGGCACTGCCGTGCGCCGCGGGGCGGGCAGTCCGAGCCAGCCGACCTCGAGGGCGCAGCGCCACCAGGCCAGCGCCTCGGCGTCGTCGTACTCGGGGAAGGCGGCGAACTCCGCCCAGCCCCTCGGCCCGCGCACGAGCATGGACTCGCGGCGCTGCAGGCCGCGGAAGCGCGAGGCCATCGGCAGATCCACGACCGCGGCCTGCTCCAGCACCTCCTCGAGGGAGGGCAGCGGCTGCGGCAGGGGGCTGAAGGCCAGGGGCTCGGTCCGGAACATGGGCCCACCCTAGGCCGGGCCCCGATCCAGAGCTGAGTCCTCGGGAATCCGAGGCTCGGTCCCAGGATCCGCGAAGGCTCCGGTGCCACACTGGGGCCTTCCGAGGCCTGGAGGCTCCAGGCGGAGTCGACCAGGGGACCACGAGCGTGACCTACATTCAGGCCGAGACCGATCCGCAACGAGGGGATCGCCCGTCCGCAGCTCAGTATCAGCATCCGTGGGGCGAGCCTCGCGCAGCCGGGGGAACCCGGGTGATGCCCTTGACTCGCAGCACCGCCCGGACCGCGATGCAGGCACCCGCGCAGCCGGCACCGCTGCAGCGCCAGCAGGCCTGGGCCACGCAGCGCATCGACGACCGCCCCGACTACCCCGGCCAGGCCGCCTACCAGTACGGGGGTGCACGGCCCCCTCAGCGCCAGCGGGATCTCTCGATCGGCTCTGCGCTGGGCCAGCTCGTGCGTGCAGGCCTGCTCTTCGCCCTGGCGGGAGTGATCTCCTGGGCCGCGCTGCGCACCGTGAGCGGGCAGTGGGTGGATGAGGTCGCACTGCGCCAGGCCGCTGCGCTGAGCGAGCGCCTCCCCGCCTCGGCCACGAGCCTGCTCGCCTCGACCACGCTGTTCACCTGCGCGGCCGCCGCCGTGATCGCCCTCATCCTGGCCGCCTCCCACCGACGCTGGATCCCGCTGGTCATCGCCGTGCTCACTGCGGTGCCGGCCCTGGCCTCGGCCCAGCTGCTCAAGCACGGCCTGCTGGAGAAGACCGCCTACGGCATCCAGGAGTCGGCGCAGAACTCCCTTCCCTCAGGCCATACCGCCGCCGCAGCGGCAGCCGCAGCGATCGTCGTCATGGTCGCCCCCGCGCGCCAGCGCAAGGCGTGGGCGCTGCTGGGCACTGCTGCGGTCACCGCCGCCGGGGTGGGCACCGTGATCAACGGCTGGCACCGGCCCGCTGACGCCGCCGTGGCCGTGCTCCTGATCGCCGGGTGGTTCGTGCTCGGATCCCTGGTGCTGCGCGCCCTGGTCCCGGCCGAGCCGTGGGTCCCGCAGCGCGGCCTCACGCTGTTCGTCCTGTTCGTGCTGGCGGCGGCGCTGACGATCCTGGCCATGACGGCTCAGCAGACAATCCCGGCTCCGGGGCTGGCCCTGGCCTTCGGGGCCCTGGGCGTGCTGAGCCTGTCACTGCTGTCGGCCCACCAGATGGTGCGGGCTATGCGCCCGCGCCGGCGATGACCGCCAGCCGATCCAGCAGGATCCTGGAGGCGGCCGGCCCGTAGGGAAGCCGGTACAGGGCCGCAGTCACCGGGCCGTCGGCATCCTGCACCGGGGCCGGAGGCGCGTCCAGACGCTCGATCGCCGCGGCCATGGTCTCGGCCATGTCCCGCACGGCGCTGCGCGCGACCGGGGCTCCGTGCCCCGGCACGACCACCGAGTAGCGCTCCAGATCAGCGATCTGCTCCAGCGCCCGCACCCATTCGTGCGGGTAGGCATCCTCGAAGGCCGGATCCGCGCCCTGCTCCACCACGTCTCCGGCGAACAGGACCTCGTCCACGCCGGCGAAGATGTCGTTGTCCGTGTGGGCGCGCCCCACCGAGAACACGACCACGTGTCGGTCGCCCAGATCGATTCGGCTCAGCGCTGGGCGCAGCCCGGTGCCCGGCAGGTGCCGCTGGGGCACCACGATCCGGGTCCCCAGGCCCTTGCCCTCGCCCATCTCCGGCTCGAGCACCCCCACGAAGGAGCGCTGGTAGTCGCCGTGGCTGCCGATGGCGGCTGCGGCATCGCGGTGCGACCAGAACTCGGTGACCCCGGCGCGCTCGAAGACGGCGTTGCCCATGTAGTGGTCGTAGTGGGCATGGGTGTTCAGCACCACGAGCGGCAGGTCCGTCACCGTGCGCACGACCTCGAGGATCTCGCGACCCTGCCGCGGTCCGGCGCCGGTGTCGATCACGAGCGCGCGCGCGGAGCCCACGACCAGGCCTGAGTTCAGGCGCCAGTTATCCGTGGTGATGACGTGGATGTCGTCGCCGACTTCGCTGATGGAGCTCACCGTGCCAGCGTACGGTGCCGCGCCGCCGGTGGCCTACGGTGGTGGCCATGCTGAGCAGCGGATCCGGACGCTATGCGCCCTCCCCCTCCGGGGACCTCCACCTGGGCAACCTGCGCACCGCCGTGCTGGCCTGGGCCTTCGCTCGCGCCGACGGCCGCGGGTTCGCGCTGCGCCTCGAGGACCTCGACCGAGTCCAGCAGGGCGCGGCCCAGCGCCAGCTCGAGGATCTGGCGGCGATCGGGCTGGGCTGGCAGGAGCCGGTGCTGGTGCAGTCGCAGCGGATCCCGGCGCATCTGCAGGCCGTCGAGCGGCTGAGGGAGCACGGCCTGGTCTACGAGTGCTTCTGCACGCGCCGCGAGATCCGTGAGGAGATCGAGTCCTCCGGCGGCGCGCCCCACGGGGCGCCGGGGGCCTATCCGGGCACCTGCCGCGACCTGACGCCCGCCCAGCGCGAGGTCCGCCGCGCAGAGCGTCCTGCGGCTCTGCGGCTGCGTGCGCAGACGGAATCCGCGACCGTCCACGACCGCCTGCTGGGCGAGTTCACCGCCGCGGTCGACGACTTCGTGCTCGTACGCAATGACGGACGCCCCGCCTACAACCTCGCAGTGGTCGTCGACGACGCCCACCAGGGGGTCGATCAGGTGGTGCGCGGCGATGATCTGCTGTCGTCCGCGCCGCGGCAGGCGCATCTTGCGCAGCTTCTCGGACTGCCCGAGCCGCAGTGGGTCCATGTCCCGCTCGTGCTCAACAGGAACGGCCAGCGCCTGGCCAAGCGCGATGGCGCCGTGAGCCTGGGCGAGCTGGCCGCAACGGGCGTGAGCACGAGCGAGGCGATGGGCTGGATCGGAGCCTCCCTGGGCCTCGGCGACGGCATCCGCACGGCCTCGGACGTGCTCGAGCGGTTCGACGAGGTGCGCCTGGACCGAGGCCCGTGGATCCTGGAGCCTCCGCGCCAGCAGCCCGCCACCGACTGAGCACTCCCGCAAGACGGCCTGGAAGCAACCTGTCAAGTCTTGCATCGCCCCAGGTCAGAGCGCATTATCGCCGTCATATCACGGGCCGTCGCGAGACCCTCGCGTATTCTGTGCTTCGTTTTGCCTGCGTGTGGTCGCCGTCTCACGGCACCCGCCGCGGCCTGGACTGCGCTTCACCCGCAGTCCGCTGCGCACCACCGCGATCACGCGCGGGCTGCTGGCACGCGCGGGCTGCTGGTCGGCCCCGCGCGACCGCAGACCCCCGCACTTCCCTATTCGGAAACGCGCCGAGGACAGCGATGGACGCCCCATCGGCACCGAGGCGGAGAGGAATCCCATGATCGAAGCAGGATCCGGCTTCTGGTGGATGATGGCCGCCATCGCCCTGTACTTCCTGGCGATGATCGGCATCGGCATCTGGGCCTCCACCCGGACCAAGAACAAGGACGACTACATGATCGGGGGGCGAGACCTGCCCGCACCGGTCGCAGCGCTGTCCGCAGGCGCCTCGGACATGTCTGGCTGGCTGCTGATGGGCCTTCCCGGAGCCCTCTACCTGGGCGGAATGGTCCAGGCGTGGATCGCGATCGGACTGACCCTGGGCGCCTGGGCGAACTGGAAGCTCGTGGCCCCGCGGCTGCGCCTGTTCACCGAGCAGTACGGCAATGCCATCACCCTGCCGTCGTACTTCGGCAATCGCCTGGTCCACGGCGGCCGCACGCTGCGCGTGGTCTCCGGATTGGTCATCCTCATCTTCTTCACGTTCTACATCTCCTCCGGCATGGTGGCCGGCGGCAACTTCGCCGCAGCGGCTTTCGGCACGGCGCTGGAGCAGAACATGGGCTGGTCGACCTCCGAGACCTACCTCATCGGCATGCTGGTGATCGCCGGCATCACCATCTTCTACACGCTGATCGGCGGCTTCCTGGGCGCCAGCTTCACCGACTTCTTCCAGGGCACCCTGGTGTTCCTGGCGCTGCTGGCCGTTCCGGTCGTGACCATGATCATCGCCGGCGGACCCGCGACCATCGTCGACCGCGTCTCGGACGTGCAGCCCAATGCCTGGGATCTGTTCGACATCTCGGCCGCCGGCGGCTTCATCGGCGTGTTCTCCCTGTTCGCCTGGTTCCTGGGCTACTTCGGGCAGCCGCACATCCTGGTTCGCTTCATGGCGCTGCGCAGCCATCACGAGGCCGTGGTGGGTCGGCGCTGGAACATCATCTGGATGGCGCTGTGCGTGATCGGGGCGATCCTCACCGCGCTGTTCGCCCTGCCCCTGGTGCAGAACGGACGGGTCGCCCTGACCAACTCGGAGACCGCCGAGACCGTGTTCCTGGACGCCGCGATCGGCCTGTTCCCCGCCTTCATCGCCGGTCTGGTGCTGGCTGCGGTGCTCGCGGCCATCATGTCCACGCTGTCCTCGCAGCTGGTGGTCACCGCCTCCGCCTTCGTGGAGGATCTCATGCTGCTGATCCGCCGCCGTCCGCTGGAGCAGAAGACCTCCCTGTGGATCTCCCGCGCCGCGGTGCTCGTCGTGGCGATCATCGCCGCGCTCATGGCACTGGATCCCTCCGAGTCCATCCTGGCGCTCGTCGGCTTCGCCTGGGCCGGCTTCGGCGCCGCGTTCGGTCCGATCGTGCTGCTGTCGCTGTACTGGAAGAAGCTCACCGGCATCGGTGCCACGGCAGCCATGGTCGTCGGCGCGGCCGTCGTGCTGATCTGGCCGCAGACCCCCTGGTCCGCTCTCTACGAGATCATCCCGGGCTTCGTGGCCGGTCTGATCGTGGCCGTGGTGGTCTCGCTGATCACCTACCGGGACGAGCCGGGCGTCGATGAGCACTTCGATGCCGCCGTGGCCCGCTCCCGCGAGGGCCTGCCGGAGGGCGACTCCGAACTGGCCGAGCCGGCTCCGGCCGGCCGGCCCTCGGCGCAGACCGCCGA
>NZ_JALXVH010000035.1 GCF_025149945.1 Kocuria sp. p3-SID1428
TTTCACGAGCCCCACAAGCACAGCGACCCCTCAAGACTCGCCTTGCCCGAGCGAGAACGAGGTCATCCGCGACGGCCTGCGCGTTCTCTCCGCCCGCGAAGATGCCTCGAGAGCTGGCTGCGCACCGAAGTCGCCGCTTCCTACGACGAGCTTCGCGCCGATCCGTCCCGCGCGATCAGCTCCGCGGATATGAGAAGCCACCTCGCTCAGATGCACACCGACCGTCTTGCGGAACGCGATTCGTGAACCGCAGCGTCGTCTACTCGCCCCGCGCCAGACAACAGCTCACGGAGCTGTACCACTGGATCACAGAGCAGTCCGGTTCCCCAGATCTCGCAGAGGGATTCGCCACAGCGATCATCGACTACTGCGATGAGCTCGCAGATTCTCCGATGATCGGCCTTGCAAAGGACGACATTCGTCCGGACCTGCGAACGATCGGCTTCCGACATCGGGCCGTCATCGCGGCGGGCAGGGACCATGAGAGCTGTCCTATGTCCGGCTTCGGCGGTCGAAGCCGGACATCCGGCGGCTCTCGCTGGCTCAAGGAGCACAGCAGCCCCTCACAGGCCTCCGTGCACGAACCGCCCTCCCACTGCGGTGGCCGCGACCTCGATCGCGGCGATCGCATCGCTCGGCACCGCCCGCGGGTCGTCGCTGAGGACCACGAAATCCGCGAGCTGCCCGGAGACCAGCTGCCCCTTGCGCCTGCCCCAGCCCGTGGCCTCGGCGGAGCCCACCGTGTAGGCGTGCAGCGCCTCCTCGACGGTGAGCCGCTCGGACTCGGGCCCGTAATCCTGTCCCACCTCGGTGCGGCGCAGCACGAAGTCCTGGATCACATCCAGCGGCCGGCCGCCGGCCACCGGGCGGTCCGAGCTGCCGGGCAGCACGAGCCCGGCGCGCAGCAGTCGCCCCGCCGGATACGACAGCTCCACGCGCTCGTCGCCGATCCGCTCGCGCACCGATTCGCCGAACGCGCTGATGTAGTTCGGCTGCGTGGCCATCACGACCTCGAGCTCGGCCATGCGCGCCACCTGCTCCTCGCGCACCACACCGCCGTGCTCCACGCGGTGCGGCATCACGGGTGCCCCGAACTGCTCCCGGGCCTCGGCGATCACGTCGAGGGCGAAGTCCAGGGCGGCGTCGCCGATCGCGTGCATGGCCAGCGCCCAGCCACCCGCCGCCGCTGACAGGGCGGTGCGGCGCATCTCGCCGGGATCCTGCTGCAGGTAGCCGCGTCCGTGCCCGGCGAAGCAGTAGTCCTCCGACATGGCCGCGGTCATCCCCAGCATGGCCCCGTCCGTGAAGACCTTGGCCGGGCCGATCTGCAGCCACTCGTCACCCGCGCCCGAGCGGACTCCCGCGCTCAGGGTGACGTGGGTGCCGTCGTCGGGGTGGCCGTCGATCGCCTGGAGGCCGTCCAGGGTGACCATGGTCTGGAACCGGGTGCGCAGCAGCCCGGCCTCCCGCGCCCGCTGGTACGCGGCGAACTCGAGCGGGCTGTGCCCGATCCAGCCGCCGGCGATCCCGGCATCCGTCACCGAGGTGATGCCCTCGGCGGCGTACTCCTGCGAGGCCCGCTCCAGACAGCGTCCGATGTGCTCGTGGGACTCCGGCTGCAGCAGCCGCGTGACCAGGGGCATCGCGGTCTCCTCGAGCAGCCCGGTGGGCGCCCCGGAGTCATCCACCACGATCCTGCCGCCCTCCGGCTGCCGGTGCACCTACTCGCCGATCCCCGCCATGGCCAGCGCACCCCCGGAGACCGTGAGCGAATGGCCTGTGTTGTGCCGGATGAGCACGGGCCGTCCGCCGGCGGCCGCGTCCAGGCCGTCGCGATCGGGCTGGGGACCGTCGAGGTGACCGGGGTCGAAGCCCGCGCAGGTGACCCATGCCCCGGGAGCCAGCTGCGCGGCGCGGTCGGGGATCAGGCCGTAGACCTGCTCGGCGGTCCGCGCCTGCTCCAGATCGACGTCCAGGCGGGACTGCCCGAACCACACGCTGTGGGTGTGGACATCGTTGAACCCCGCGACGATCGTGCGCCCGCGGGCATCCAGGCGCTCCCGGGCGGCGAGTCCGTCCAGCTGCCCGTCGACCCCCACGACGAGCCCCTGCCACACGCCCAGCCGACGGGCCGACGGACGGGCGGGGTCGCCGGTGACGACGGACGCGTTGTCGATCAGGAGGTCGAGCTGCATGTGGTGGGGCTCCTGGAGCGGTCGATGGCAGGCGCAGGTCCCCGCGCCGAACGGGACGGGCAGGCCGGTCGGGGCTCAGTTGCGCGGACGCACCACCGCGACGGCGCGGGTGTCCGGGGCGGTGTCTGCGACATGATCCATGGCGGCACCGACATCGCCGGTGCGCTCGTAGGCGGCGTGGATCTGCTCCCAGATCGGGGCGTTGTCCACCCCGATCGCCTTGGGGTCCAGCACGATCTCTCCGCCGGCTCGGCGCTGCCGGTCGTAGTCCTTCATCAGGCGGATGGCCGTGGGGCTGAGCAGGACCAGCGCCAGGAGGTTCACCCACGTGTACAGGCCCAGGCCGAAGTCCGCCATGGACCACACGAACGACGAGGTCTGCACCGAGCCGAAGACCATGGACGCGGCGAGCAGCGCGCGCGCGACCCCGATGCAGATCCCCTGCGCCTTCGTGTTCGGGATGAGGTAGGCCAGGTTCGTCTCCGCGTAGAAGGAGAAGGACAGCAGCGTGGTGAAGGAGAACAGGAACACGGCGATCGCCACGAACGACGGCCCGAAAGCAGGCAGTCCGGAGTCGATCGCGAGCTGCACCCAGGCGGGGCCCTCCTCCACGCCCGGCACGTTCTCGGTGAGCAGCGACTCCTCGTCCGGGCCCAGCACGTTGAAGCTGTTGGTGGCCAAGATCATCAGACCCGTCATGGTGCACACGAACAGCGTGTCCACGTAGGCGGAGAAGGCCTGGGCGAGCCCCTGCTTGGCGGGGTGGGAGACGTGGGCGGCGGCCGAGGCCTGGGCGCCGGAACCGGTGCCGATCTCAGTGGAGTACACCGCCCGACGCACGCCCCAGGCCACGGCCGCGCCGAGCAGGCCCCCGTAGACGGCGTCGGCGCCGAAGGCGCTGGAGAAGATCAGCCCGAACATGGCCGGCAGCTGAGTCCACATCATGACCATGATGATCAGCCCGACGACGATGTACGCCCCGGCCATGAACGGCACCACGAGCCCCACGGTGCGCGCCAGACGGTGCATGCCGCCGAACACGATGAGGCAGAACAGGGCGGCCATCCCCAGGCCGACCAGCAGCGGGCTCCAGCCCCAGGCCTCCGTGGTGGCCGCGGTGACGGCGTTGGCCTGGATCTGCGGACCGGTGATCACCGTGGCGAACACGGTGGCCGCGGCGTAGGCCACCGCCAGCCAGCGCCAGTTCCGGCCCAGGCCCTCCAGGATGTAGAAGGCTGGCCCGCCGCGGAACTCCCCGCGCACCTTGTGCTTGTAGAGCTGGGCGAGCGAGCTCTCCGCGACCGCCACCGGGGCTCCGAGGATGGCGGTGACCCACATCCAGAACATGGCGCCGGGCCCGCCCAGGAACAGGGCCGTCGCGACGCCGGCGATGTTGCCGACGCCCACACGGCCGCCGAGCGCCATGGCGAAGGCTTGGAACGAGCTGATCCCCGCCGACGACGACCCGCCGTGGATGAGCTGGCCGACCATGTCCCGGAGCAGGCGCACCTGCGGGAAGAGCATGCGGATCGTGAAGTACAGACCGAGGGCGAGGATGCCGAAGGAGACCGGAAGGCTCCACAGGATCCCGTTCGCGGCGGTGATGAACTGTTCCATGGGAGGCCCCCGTGGGTCGTGATCAGGTCATGTGACTATAGCCATATGAGGGCTCAGCTCTGACCTCCCGCGCACCGTGGCCCCTCTGCGCTGCCTCCAGAACCCGCCGCGGCCGAGGAGCCCCATGACCGCCCGCGTCCCCGTGATCGCCCTGACCGGCCACCTGGGCGCCGGCAAGACGAGCCTGCTCAACCACCTGCTGCGCGCGCCCGGCGCGCGGCTGGGTGTGGTAGTCAACGACTTCGGTGAGCTCAACGTGGATGCCGCCCTGGTCTCCGGGCAGGTGATCGACGCCGTGACCCACTTCCAGACCGTGGACACCCGCGAGACCCCACCGAACCGCTTTGCGGCGGCCACGCTGGTGGTGATCGGCAAGGCAGATCTTCTGCAGGAGCAGGAGCGCGAGGCCGCCGCCGAACGGATCTGCGAGCGCGTCCGCGCGCGCGTCCATGGATCGCCCGGGCGCGGCGGGTTCCGGGTCGACGTGGTGGGGCCGATGATCCGCGTGGCGCGCCTTCCCCATCCGCCGCAGCTCGGGGAGCTCGTGGTCGTGGGGCTGGAGCTGGACGCCGACGACCCCCACGCTTGCGGGAGGCGCCGCCTTCGCCTGCCTGTCGGTGGTGAGCATGCTGCTGGGCTTCTTCGCCTGGTACCGCGGACTGGGCATCGGCCCCATGGCCCAGGTCAGCCAGGTCCAGCTCGCCCAGCCGATCCTGACCCTGAGCTGGGCGGCGCTGCTGCTGGGCGAGCAGCTCACCTGGCTCACCCTGCTGGGGGCGGCTGCGGTGATCGCCTGCGCCCTGTCGGCGGTACTCGTGCACGTGCGACCGAAGGGCTGAGCGCACCGCAGCGAGTGCACGGAACCGAGCACGCAGCGCCGCCATGGCGCAGGATGGGCCCAGACCCCGTCCACGACGCCTCAGGAGGCCACCGTGTCCCAGCCCCGCATCCACATGCTGCCCGTCGACGACGACGGCTTCCGACAGGCCATCGTCGACGGCGGAGGCCGCCTCGTGCAGGACCCGGCGGAGGCGGAGGCCGTCGTGGTCCCGTACGGGGCCGATCCGCAGGACCTGGTGGCCGCCGTCGAGTACGAGGGGATCCGGTGGGTCCAGCTGCCCTCGGCGGGCATCGAGGCTTTCGCGGAGTCCATGCGCCGTCGCCCGGACATCTCCTGGACCTCGGCCAAGGGCGCCTACGCGAACCCTGTCGGCGAGCACGCACTGGCACTGACCCTGGCCCTGCTGCGCGAGCTGCCGCGCAGGGTCGTGGCACGCAGCTGGGCCCCGCGCTCGGGGCGATCGCTGCACGGCATGCGAGCCGTCGTGGTGGGCGCAGGCGGGATCGGGCGGCGGATCATGGACCTGCTGCACGTGTTCGACGTCGAGGTCACCGCCGTGCGCCGCCGACCCGAGGCCGTCGCGGAGGCCGATCGCACCGTGGGAGTGCACGACCTGCCGGAGATCCTCCCGTTCCAGGACGTCGTGATCGTGGCGGCCGCCCTGACCGAGGACACGCACCATCTGATCGGGCGGGCCGAGCTGGAGTCCATGCGCACCGATGCGATCCTGGTGAACATCGCCCGCGGCGGCCTGATCGACACCGAGGCCCTGGTCGCAGCCCTGGAGCGCGAGCAGATCGCCGGGGCCGCGCTCGACGTCACCGACCCCGAGCCGCTGCCCGATGGCCACCCCCTCTGGGAGCAGCAGCGGTGCCTCATCACCCCGCACACCGCGGACACCATGGAGATGATCCGCCCGCTGATCTTCGCTCGCATCGTGCGCAACCTGCGGGCCTTCGCCGCCGACGACGAGCTCGAGGGCGTGGTCGATCCCCAGGCCGGCTACTGAGTGCGCCAGCTGTGCGCCCCGCATCACCGAGGTCGTGCGGGGCGCTCGATGCAGGCCCAAGCGTGGGCATCGCTCCACACCGGCCACGGATGCATCCGACTTCACTTCATGCGACTTCGCACAGGCCCCTGACCTGCCATGTCGCGCAGGAGGCCCGCCGTGGCACCCTCAGCCACCGCCGCGTAGCCCCCAACCGCGACGGAATGCGTCCCCCGATCTGGGGACGTCCCTCGATCAGCGGCCCACGTCCGACTCCGCCATGATGGAAGTCCACTGCCAGAAACGCCCTGTGACATGGTGCTTCGGGGCCTACCCGCCTTCGCGGCGCCCGCAGGGCCCTTCCTCGGCAGCGGGTTCGAGGCGGCTGCCCGCCGCCCTCGAGTCCGCGCAACATCCCGTCGTCGACTCCCCCATCGATCACGGACTCTGCCACCCCGTCGTCCCGCTCCCCCGAAGCTGGACGGCCTGATCACCAGGACCTGCCCATGTCCCGCACTGACGCCCATGACCCCAGAGCCCGCTCCCGGGCCTACGACTGCGCGACCGTCGAGTACCAGACCGTGCGCCGCGAGCCGCGCGCGGTCTTCGACGACCTGACCCGTACCAGCTTCGAGGCCTGCGCCGCCCTGGCTGACGCAGTCTTCGACGAATGCACCGAGCACGCCTCCCCAGCGGAGGCCGCCCGCGGAGGCCGTCTCCTGGCGCAGGAGGACTCGCACGTGCGCTGCGTCCTGGAGCCGGAGGGCCCCGGCAGGTATCTGCTCGGCTTCGAGGTGCCGTGCGGCCCGGGGCCCGGGCAGGGCCTGAGCCGTCTCCTGCACGCCCTCGGGCTCAAGGGCGCCGCGGCTCGGACCGATCCGTCGCTGCAGGGCCGCCTGCTGTCCACGACCCACCTGATCGAGGACCTGGTGCTGGGGGTGGACACGATCTGCTCGACCGCCCCCGGGCGGCTCACCGTCGGCATCGCCGGAAGCGAGCAGGACGCCTCGATCGAGTTCATCGACGGCGTGCGGATCCTGCGGCGCATTCACCCGCGCACATGGCGGCTGCTGCACCGCGACGACGTCCAGGACCTGCTGCGGCGGATCCTGGCCCCGTTCCAAGACCCGGAGCTGTACACCCTGACCATCCGCTCGCAGCCGCCGTACGGCAGCCTGTGCCCCAGCTGGACCGTCACCTCGAACGAGCAGCTGCGCCGCTTCGCCGGCGGAGGCCGTCTGGACCTGCCGGCGCTGGGGATCCCTCTGGACCTGCTGGCCTCCTGAGAGCCTCAGCGCCGCTGCAGCAGCACGGCGGTCTCGCTGTGACCGGTGTGCGGGAACATGTCCAGAAGCCGCGCCTGCACCGGGCACCACGACGGCATGGCCGCCAGGTCGCGGGCCAGCGTGCGCGCATTGCAGCTCGAGTAGATCAGGCTGCGGACCTGCGAGTCCTCCAGTCGCTGCGCCAGCTCGACGCCCAGCCCGCGCCGCGGCGGATTCACGACCACCAGCGGCACCTCGCCCTCCAGCGAGCGCTCCACGGCGGTGGCGTCGCCGGCCGTGAACGTCACCGCCCCGGGCCCCGACGACGGCAGGCCCATCTCGGCCGCCGCCTGTCGCGCGGCCTCGACCGCCTCGACGGACATCTCCACGCCGTGCACCCGCCGATCCGCAGCCGCCAGGTGCAGCGCGAAGCCGCCGACCCCGCAGTACAGGTCCACGACCTCTGCGGGCTCCAGCTCGCGCGCCCACTCCACGGCCTGGCGGTAGAGGGCGGCAGCGACCTCGGTGTTGGTCTGGAAGAACGAGCGCGGCCGCAGCCGCAGCGGGATGCCGTTGATCGGCATGGACAGGCTGTCGCCGTCGGTGAGCACGTGCTCCACCGGGCCCTCGAGCACCGCCTGGTGCTCGGGCTGCAGGTTGGCCGTGACCACACGCAGCCCCGGCAGGGCCTCGAGCAGCACATCCAGGTGCTCGCGGATGCGCCCGAGCATCTTCTCGGAGCGGAGGACGAAGCGCAGCATCAGCTCGCCGTCGGGCGAGACGGTCACCAGCACGTGCTTGAGCTCGCCGCGGCCTTTGGGGACGTCGTAGGGCAGGAGGCGAAGCTGGGTGCAGAACGCCGCCACGATCGGGAGGGCCCGTCCGATCGGCTCGGGGTATAGCGGGCATTCGCGCAGATCAATGCCGCGACCGCGTGGATCCAGGATCCCCAGTGTGGGGTGCTGGACAGTGCCGGCCACGACCATCTTGGCCTTGTTGCGAAAGCCCGACTCGGCGCTGGCCACAGGCTCCAGCCAGGTGAGTCCGCTGAGGTCGGCGCCTCCGTCGTGCAGCAGCGCGCGGACCCCGTCCTGCTTGGCCGTCAGCTGCTGCGCATAGGGTTGATCGATCAGGGTGCAGGAATCGCACAGCCCTCGGTCGTGATAATCGCAGCGCACGGCTCAGAACCCTATCGGCAACGCAGACCCCGCAAGGAGACGACCATGGCGCAGCAGCCCCGGCGCGCACCCTCGCCTGCCGTGATGCGCGGTCGACGCGATCCCGCGCTGTCCGTCGAGCCCGTGGACTGGACCCCGGCTCCCGCCCGGCGCGCCCAGCAGGCGCAGGCGGAGGCCGAGCAGAAGCGGCAGCGGGCGCAGGAGCAGCAGCGCCTGGCTCGGCAGCGCCGGCAGGTGGCCGCCAGGATCAGCGCCGGGCCCTCCGCCGCGGCGCCGCAGGCTCCCGCCGCGGCCCTCTACACCGTGGACTCCGGAGCGCCGGCTCCCACGGCCCGCGGCTCGCGGGTGCGGCTGTCGGAGGATCGGGTCCACGTGGTGGGCGCATGGGAGGCCACGCTGGCGCAGCTGCAGGAGGCCGTCGATGCCCCCGACGACGTCTGGACGGTCGATCTGGGCCGCACGGATCACTTCCTGCGCGGCGAGCTGTGCGTCCAGGTGACCCGCGCCGAGGGCGTCGTGGTGGGGATCTTCCGCTCCGGCTGGGCCACGGCCCGTCGTCCCGAGCAGCCGCTGCCGGAGGAGCCCGGCTCCGCCCCGCGCGCCTCCGGCAAGCAGGGGACCCGCTACCCCACCACCCAGCGGGACCTGCTCGAGCGACTGCGAGCTGCCGGCTTCGAAGTCACGACCTCCGGGCCCACGCACGGGAAGATCACCCACCCCGAGCACCCGGGCCGCTTCCTGCCCTTCGCCTCCACGCCGTCGACCAGCCGGCACGGCCGCCACATGGTCACCGCGGTGCGCAGGGTCTTCGGGATCGACCTGCGCGATCGGCCCTGAACAGCCCCCCGCGCGCATGTCGATAGGATCGGATGCGTGAAAGCCCTGCTCCTGGAGAACATCCACACCGAAGCCGAAGACATCCTGCGCCGCCACGGGGTCGAGGTCGAGACCCGGGCCGGCGCCCTGGACGAGGACGAGCTGATCGAGGCCCTGGAGGGAGTCGATCTGCTCGGCATCCGCTCCAAGACCCAAGTCACGCGCCGCGTGTTCGAGGCCAGGCCAGACCTCATGGCGGTCGGCGCGTTCTGCATCGGCACCAACCAGATCGACCTGGAGGCGGCCTCGGACACGGCGACCCCGTGCTTCAACGCCCCGTACTCCAACACCCGCTCGGTCGTGGAGCTGGCGATCAGCGAGATCATCGCCCTGGCCCGTCACCTCACCGACAAGAACCGGGACATGCACGCCGGGCTGTGGGACAAGTCCGCCAAGGGCGCCCATGAGGTCCGCGGACGCACCCTGGGCCTGATCGGCTACGGCAACATCGGCAAGCAGCTCTCGGTGCTCGCCGAGGCGATCGGCATGCACGTCTACTTCTACGACGTCCACGACGAGCTGCCCATGGGCAACGCCCGCAAGTGCGCCACGCTGGACGAGCTCTTCGAGAAGGCCGAGTGCATCTCGGTGCACGTCGACGGCCGCGGCTCCAACAAGGAGCTCATCGGCCGCGCCGAGTTCGAGAAGATGCGCCCGCGCACCCTGTTCCTGAACCTCTCGCGCGGTCATGTGGTGGATATCGACGCCCTGCACGACGCCCTGGCCTCCGGGCACATCGCCGGGGCCGGCATCGACGTCTACCCGGAGGAGCCCAAGGCCGCCGGCGAGGCCTTCGAATCCCCGCTGCAGGGCCTGCCCAACGTGATCCTCACGCCCCATGTGGGCGGCTCGACCGCCGAGGCGCAGGAGAACATCGGGCAGTTCGTGGCGGGCAAGCTGCTGGACTACACCGAGAAGGGCTCGACCGAGCTGTCGGTGAACTTCCCCGAGGTCACGCTCACCCGGGTCAGCGCGGGAGTGCGCCTGCTGCACACCCACGAGAACGTCCCCGGAGTGCTGTCCGCGGTGAACAGCGTGTTCTCGCAGCACCAGGTCAACGTCGACCGCCAGGCCCTGGTCACCCAGGGCGAGACCGGCTACCTGGTCACCGACTGCTCCTCCGGCGTCACCCGAGAGGTCATCGACGAGGTCCTGGCGCTGTCGGCCACCAAGCGCCTGGCCACGATCGCAGCCGACTGATCCGCCCGCAGCGCCTGCGGCATCGCCGACCGGCGCCCGGCCCCGCATGATGACGCCGGTCCCCACCACGATGGGGGCCGGCGTCATCATGGGCGCATCCGGCAGGGGCGGTGATCAGCGGTCGACGGAGACGACGTCCCCGCTGTCGGCATCCACCTCGACCTCGATCTCGTCGTCGAACTCGACCTGCCACACGGCCGCGCCGTCCTCGTCGTCCAGCGTGGCCTCGGTGACCGTGCCGTCCTGATCGGCGGAGGCGGCTTCGATGGCCTCAGCCATGGAGACATCGACCAAGGCGGGATCCACCTCCTGGTCGTCCTGCTCGGTCTAGTCGACCCCGGTCGAGAGGTCCTCGCTGACACGGACCTCCTGCTCGGTGGAGCCCTCGACCACGGTGACCTTCCAGCCGGCCGAGCCCTTCTCCTCGATGGAGATGGCCGTGGAGCCCTCCGTGGCCCCTGCCGATGCGTCGTCACCGGCATCAGAGGCACCGTCCGATGCCGCCTCGGAAGCATCATTCGAGGCGTCGTCCGACGCGTCGTCCGTGGAATCGGACGTGGCGTCATCGGAGGCACCATCCGAGGCCCTGTCCGAGCTCTGCTCCGTGGCCTCACCGGAGGCGCCCGTCGAGGCGTCGTCCGAGGTCTCCTGGGACTGCGACTGCGAAGTCTCGGCGGCGTCGTCCGAGTCGCCGTCATCGGCGGCGCCGCAGCCTGCGAGCAGGAGGGCGCTGAGGCAGAGCATCGGCTGCCGCGACCGTCTCAGCGGGCACTCATCTGCGCCCCACCGGACGCACATCCCCGTGTGGCTGAATCTGCATCTCGACGGTCCTCGGTGCGCCCTCATCAGCACCGTCTACTATCTTGAGAACATGTCCGCACCCTGCCGGGGCGGACGGCCCCGGCATGAGAGAGCCCCGTGGAAGGAGGCGCATGGGATTCCTCGACAACCTCGAACGCGGCATCGAGAAGGCTGTGCGCACCGCCTTCTCCACGGGATCGCGTCGGCGCATCGAAGCCGTGGAGATCGCCAGCGCCCTGCGTCGCGAGCTCGACGAGCACTCGTTCACGATCTCCGCTGGACGCACCATGGCGCCCAACGACTTCATCGTCGAGTTCTCGGACGAGGACTTCCCCCGCGCCCAGGAGTGGGGCACCCCGCTGGCGGAGGAGCTGTGCGAGGTCGTCATCAAGCACGCCCGCTCGCAGGCCTACACGCTGCAGGGCTCCGTGCGCGTGTCGTTCACCCGCAGCCCGGAGATCGAGCGCGGCAGCTTCGAGATCATCTCCTCGGCCCGCCGCACGAGCACCGACGACGCCGCCCCGGCCCCGTCAGCCGCACGCGAGGCCCCTCGCCCGGCACCGCCGGCCGGGCCGCCGCACCGCACCCCGGAGCACTGGGTCCCCGTCCTGGACATCGACGGCCAGCGCCTGTCCGTGGAGGCCGACTCGATCATCCTGGGGCGCTCCTCCGGGGCGGACATCACCGTCGAGGACACCGGAGTCTCGCGCCGACACCTCGAGATCCGCCGCGAGGGGGAGCACTGGCTGGCCGTGGACCTCGGCTCGACCAACGGCTCCCTGGTGGACGGCCAGCGCCTGCGCGGACGCACCGAGCTGGTCAACGGCGCGGTCATCGAGATGGGCCGCACCCGCATTGTCTTCCGGCTCGTCGCGCCCAGGAGGAATCGGAAGAATGTCTGAGCTGACCGTCACGCTGCTGCGCTTCGGGTTCCTGGCACTGCTGTGGGTCATGATCCTCGCCGTGGTCCTCACGCAGGGCCGCGACCTCTCCGTGGACCGACGCCGTCGCAAGACCCCCGTGCGCAGCGAGCAGCCCCGGCGCAGTACGACCCCTGCACCGTCTGCGGCCGAGTCCGCGCCCCGCCAGCTCCCAGGCACCCTCGTGGTGCTCCAGGGACCCACCGGCGGGCGCGCGCACCAGCTCGGCGGCGCCCCCGTGACCATGGGCCGCTCCCCCGAGTGCGACATCCCCCTCGAGGACGACTACGCCTCCGGCCGCCATGCCCGCCTGTTCCCGCAGGGCTCGCGGTGGTTCCTGGAGGACCTCGGCTCGACCAACGGCACCTACATCGACGAACAGCGCCTGACCCGCGCCGCTCCCGTCGACACCGGACGGCCCTTCCGCGTGGGCAAGTCCGTGCTGGAACTGAGGTCCTGACCCATGGCCCTCGCCTTCCGCTTCGCCGCCCGCTCGGATGTGGGCAGGATCCGCTCCAAGAACGACGACTCCGCCTATGCGGGCCGTCATCTCGCCGTCGTCGCCGACGGCATGGGCGGGCACGTCGGCGGCGATGTCGCCTCCGCCTCGGCCGTGATCGATCTGACGCACCTGGATCGCAGCGGATTCGGCGGCCACGCCGTGACCGAGCTGGCCGACGAGATCCAGAACGCCAACCAGAACCTCGCGGAGCTGGTCCGCCAGCAGCCGCGTCTGGCGGGCATGGGCACCACCGTGACCTCCCTGCTCATCGACGGCGACCAGATCGCCCTGTGCCATATCGGCGATTCGCGCGCCTATCGGCTGCGCGGCGAGAGCTTCGAGCAGATCACCACCGACCACACCTTCGTGCAGCGCCTCATCGAGGAGGGCCGGCTGCGCCCCGAGGAGGCCGAGACCCACCCGCACCGCAACGTCCTGATGCGGGTCCTCGGAGATGTCGACGCCTCTCCCGAGCTCGAGGCCCAGGTCTACGACTCCGTCATCGGCGAGCGCTGGCTGCTGTGCTCGGACGGGCTCAATGCGGTCCTGAAGCCCGCGGCGATCGAATCGCTGCTGCGCTCGGACGCCGAGCTCGACGACATCGCCCAGACCCTGGTGCGGGCCACCCTCAAGCGCGGGGCCCCGGACAACGTCACTGTCGTCGTGCTCGAGGTCGTGGACGCCGCCGATCTCGAGGCCGATGAGACCGATCTGACCGGCGCGCTGCCGGATCCGGAGGAGGCTCTGACCTCCGATCAGCTCACCGCACAGGCGCGCTCCTCGGTGCCCGCCACGGAGCCGCAGACGGCACCGGCGCCGTGGGCCGCCCCTGCCCAAGCCCAGACGCCGCAGGACACCAGCGCCGCGGAGCTGCGCCGCGGCCTCGACGAGCTGCCCCACATCCTGGTGGGCGCTGCGGCCAACGCCACCCAGACCGGCCGCATCCCCACCGTGAGCGGCTCGGCGGCCGCCCGCCGCGCCACCCTCGTGCGCACCTCGGCCTCGGACTCCCTCACGGACATCTCCGAGGTCGACTCCGCCCTGCAGCGTCGCGGCTCCCACCGGCGCGGCCGGATCCTCGGCACCGTCGTGGCGCTCGTCGTGATCGCCGCCCTGGTCACGGCCGGGGCGCTGGCCTACGCCTGGACCCGGGGGCAGTACTTCGTCGGCTCGGACGGCGAGAACGTCGCGATCTACCAGGGCGTGGACCAGAGCCTCGGGCCCCTCCAGCTCTCGGAACTCCAGCAGTCCACGGACCTGGCGGTCGACGACCTCCCCGGCTACGCACGCTCGCGCGTGGAGGACACGATCGCCGCGGATGATCTCGGCCACGCCGAGTCCATCCTGCTCGGGCTGCGCTCGGACGCCGCGCGCTCCGACCGCGAGCGCCAGGACGCGGAGGAAGACTCGCCCAGCCCCTCGCCCTCGTCCGGCGCGTCCGAGCCTGAGGCCTCGCCCGGTGCGACCAGCCCTGAGGCCTCGCCCGGCTCGACCGGCACGGTGAACTACCCCGAGTCCTCGTCCAGCGCCGGTGAAGGAGGGCGGGGCTGATGTCGTCCCAGGTCACCGCCCCCGCACCCGGGACCGTCGCGCAGGAGCCGGTCCAGCGCCGCAGGCGACTGAGCGAGCTCGTGCTCCTGCTGCTCGCCCTCGTGCTGGCCGTGGGCGCCAACTTCCTCGTGGACCCGGAGCGCTTCGCCGAGGACAGCGCCCACGTGCTGCGCACCGCGATCGTCCTCGGCGGCGGCGCCCTGCTGGTGCACGTCATCCTGTGGTTCCGCGCTCCGTACGCGGATCCCTACATCCTGCCGATCGTGGTGACCCTCAACGGCCTCGGCCTGGCCATGATCCACCGGATCGACCTGCTGATGGGCTCGAACGCCGCGGGCAGCCAGGTGCTGTGGACCGGCGTGGGCATCGCCGGCGCCGCCGCGGTGCTCCTGCTGCTCAAGGATCACCGGGCGCTGCGCAGGGTCACCTACATCTCGCTGGTGGTCTCGGCCCTGCTGCTGATCCTGCCCCTGCTGCCGGGGCTCGGCACCGAGATCAACGGTGCGCGGATCTGGATCTCGATCGGCGGACGCACCTTCCAGCCCGGCGAGTTAGCCAAGATCACCCTGGCGGTCTTCTTCGCGGGCTACCTGTCTATGAACCGCGACGTCATCCTCCTGGCCGGGCCCAAGATCGGCCCCCTGCATCTGCCCCGCTTCCGCGATCTCGCGCCCCTGTTCGCTGCCTGGCTCGTGTCCATCGGTGTGCTCGTGCTGCAGCGCGACCTCGGCACCGCGATCCTGTTCTTCGGCCTGTTCGTGGCCATGCTCTACCTCGCCACGGGCCGTCTGAGCTGGATCATCCTGGGCCTGCTCTTCGTGGCCGCCGGCGGATTCGTGGCCTCGCAGACCTTCGGCCATGTCGCAGCCAGGCTGGACTCCTGGATCCACGCCTTCGATCCGGAGATCTACGACGCTCCCGTCGGCGGCTCGCGCCAGATCGTGCAGGGCCTGTTCGGCCTGGCCTCGGGTGGCCTCTTCGGCCAGGGCTGGGGCCAGGGCCGCCCCGACCTGGTCTCATATGCCAACTCGGACATGATCATCACGGCCTTCGGCGAGGAGCTCGGGCTCATCGGAGTGAGCGCGATCCTCCTCCTGTTCTTCCTGCTGGCCTCCCGCGGCTATCGCGCCTCGTTGGGCACTCCGGACACGTTCGGCAAGCTGCTCTCGGCAGGACTGGCCTCGATCATGGTAATCCAGCTGTTCGTGGTGGTCGGCGGCGTCACCCGCGTGATCCCCCTGACGGGTCTGACCACGCCGTTCATGTCGGCCGGCGGCTCGTCGATGCTCTCGAACTGGATCATCGTGGCCCTGCTGCTGGCGATCTCCCACTCCGCCCGCCGTCCGATCGTCTACGGGCCGGCCAGCGACGAGGAGATCGCCGAGTTCGAGGCGCACGAGGAGGAGGAGGCCGAGCGCACCGAGGCGGAGGAAGCCGCCCGTCTCGAGCGCGCCGAGCGGCGTCGCACCCGTCGCGAGGAGCGCTCCGGTGAGGACTCCGAGCAGACAGAGGTCGTCCCGCTGGCCCGCACCTCCGGCTCCAGGGCGGCGGAGGCCGACGATGAGCCCACCGAGATCCGCCCCCTCGATCCCGCAGCGGACCCGCGGACCAGTCGTCGCAGCGGATCGCACCAGAACCAGAGCCCAGACAGCAGCAGAGGAGGAAGGCCGTGAACCGCTCGATCCGTCACGTGTGGATGGCAGCCGTTGCCATGTTCGCCGTGCTGCTGCTGGCGCTGACCTCAATCATGTTCTTCCAGCAGCGCTCGCTCGCCGCCGACCCCTGGAACACCCGCACGCTGTACGAGCAGTTCGGCAGGGACCGCGGCTCGATCCTGGCAGGCGGTGAGGAGATCGCCCGCTCGGTGCCCGCCGAGGGCGACTACGCCTTCGCCCGCGAATACCCGCAGGGCGATCTCTACTCCGAGGTCACCGGATACTTCTCCCCGGTCTACGGCGCCACGGCCCTCGAGCAGGCCATGGGCGATGAGCTCTCCGGCGCCTCGGACGACCAGTTCTACAACCGCGTGATGTCCACGCTGTCCGGCGAGCAGCAGACGGGCGCCTCGGTGGAGACCACGATCGATCCCGAGCTGCAGCAGATCGCGCATGATTCCCTGCAGGGCCGTCAGGGAGCGATTGTGGCGATCGAACCGGACACCGGCCGGATCCTCGCCATGGTGTCCTCCCCTGGCTTCGACCCCAATGAGATGTCCTCGCACGACACCGAGTCCGTCATGGCCGCCTCGGAGGCCTACAGCAGCGATCCTGCTCAGCCCCTGGTCAACCGGACCATCGGCGGCGATCTCTACTCCCCGGCCTCCACATTCAAACTGATCGACACCGTCGCAGCCCTGGAATCCGGCGAGTACACCACCGACACCGAGATCCCGAACCCCCAGGAGCTCGAGCTGCCCGGCACGAACATCACCCTGCCGAACTACCGCGGCGGTCCGTGCGATGCCCGCGAGGTCGCAGACCTCCAGTTCGCCCTCGAGAACTCCTGCAACGTGCCCTTCGCCCAGGTGGCCATGAACCTCGGCGAGGACCGCATCGCCCAGACCGCCGAGAACTTCGGCTACGGCCAGGATCTCGACATCCCCCTGTCCGTCACCCCGTCGTCCTTCCCCGAGGGCATGACCGACGCCGAGCTCGCCATGGCCTCGATCGGTCAGTACGACGTCCGCTCGACCCCCCTGCAGGTCGCCATGATCTCGGCGGCCCTGGGCAACGACGGCGTCCTGATGAAACCCCAGCTCGTGGACCAGGTCCGCTCCCCGGACCTCTCCGTGATCCAGGACTTCCAGCCCGAGGAGCTGAACCAGGCGACCTCGAAGGACGTCGCTGACACCCTGGAGGATCTGATGGTCTCGGACGTGGACAATGGAATCGCCCGCGGCGCCGCGGTGCCCGGTCACTCCGTGGCCGGCAAGACCGGCACTGCGGAGATCGGCTCCGAGACCGGTCTCACGGACTCCTGGTTCACTGGATTCGCCCCCGCGGATGACCCGGAGATCGCGATCGCCGTCGTGTTCGAGGACGTGGACACCACCACTGCCTCGACCCTGACGTCCCCCACTGCCCAGCGCATGTTCGAGGAGGTGCTGAACCGATGAGGCCCTCCAAGAAGACCGTCCTCGGAGAGCGGTACGCCCTGACCGATCGGATCGCGATCGGCGGCATGGGAGAGGTGTGGAAGGCCAAGGACCAGGTCCTGGGCCGCATCGTCGCGGTGAAGATCCTCAAGGAGGAGTACAACGGCGATCCGAGCTTCCTCCAGCGATTCCGCGCCGAAGCGCGGCACACTGCGCTGCTCAATCACCCCGGCGTGGCCAATGTCTACGACTACGGCGAGGACGACGGCTCCGCCTACCTCGTGATGGAGCTGGTCCCCGGCGAGCCGCTGTCGAACCTGATCGACCGGGACCGGCGCCTGCCCGTGGACGATGTCCTGAACTACATCGGGCAGACGGCCCGCGCGCTGGCGGCTGCCCATGCGCAGGGACTCGTGCACCGAGACATCAAGCCCGGCAATCTCATGATCACGCCCGAGAAGCGGGTGAAGGTCACCGACTTCGGCATCGCCCGCGTGGCCGATCAGGTGCCGCTGACCGCCACGGGCCAGGTCATGGGCACCGCCCAGTACCTGGCGCCCGAGCAGGCCACCGGCCAGACCGCCACCGGCTCCTCGGACATCTACTCCCTGGGCATCATCGGCTACGAGTGCCTGGCCGGGAAGCGCCCGTTCACCGGCGATTCGCAGATCGCGATCGCCCTGGCGCAGGTCAACGACCCGCCCCCGCCGTTGCCCAAGGACGTTCCGGCGGGCCCGCGTGCGCTGATCATGTCCATGCTCGCCAAGGACCCGGCAGACCGCCCGTCCACGGCCGGTGCCCTGGCCAGCGCCGTAGATGCGATCAGGCGCGATGATCTCGAGGCAGCCGTCGTGGCTGTTCCGGGCATGCGCCTCTTCCTGAACGGGGAGGTCTCCGGACCCACCGGCGCCGATGCCACGCCCGCCAGCGCCGAGCGCGCCCAGGAGGACTCGGCCGATCAGTCCACTGCGGCCTTCGACACCGTCCAGCCTCTGACCCCGGCACCCTCGGGTCCCGACCGCACAGGCAACCCTGCGGCCCCGCGCAGCGCCACGAGCACGGCCTCCGGGTCCTCCCGCGCCTCGAGCTCCGGAGGCGGCAGCTCGAAGACAGCGCCCATGCTCATCGGCGCTGTCGTCGTGCTGGCCCTCGCGGTGATCGGGCTCGCCGTGATGCTGATCCTGGGCAGCGGGGGCGACGACTCCCGGACGCCGGAGGGGACCGTCTCGACCGCCGATGCCTCGAGCGGGACGCAGGACGGCGCCTCCAGCATCGAGGTCGTCGCCGAGGACCTGATCGGGCAGGACGTCGACGATGTCGTGGCAGATCTGACCAGCCGCGGGCTGAACGTGGAGCAGGTCGGCCAGGCCAGCAGCAGCCGACCCGAGGGCGAGGTCCTGGCGGTGTCGCCGGCCGGGACTCTGAACCCCGGGGACACCGTCACCGTGACGCATTCGAACGGCCCGGAGGTGGCCACGCTGCCCGAGGACCTCACCGGTCGCTCCGCGCAGGATGCCGCCGACGACATCACTGCGCTGGGCGTGAACGTCGACATCCACTATGAGGACTCCGACGCCCAGGACGATGGCGACGTCCTCAGCTCGGAGCCCTCGGAGGGTCAGGAGGTCGAGGTCGGCTCCTCGGTGGCCCTGACCGTCGCGGGCAGCGCCGACGGCCAGACCTCCGCAGCATCGGCTGCGACCTCCCAGACCCGTGCCGCGTCCGAGCAGGTCCCGGACACGACTGACACCGAAGAGAACGCAGCAGTTTCGGCCGACGCCTCCCCCGGCGCCGCGCAGTCCCTGCCCGTGGAAGGCTGATCATGGAGCAGTCCCCCATTCCCGAGCTGATCAACAACCGCTACGAGGTCAAGGAGACCATCGGACGCGGCGGCATGGCGACCGTGTACCTGGCCTCCGACCGGAGGCTCGGACGCGACGTCGCGATCAAGGTGCTCAAGCCCGAGCTCGCCCGGGACGACTCGTTCCAGGAGCGCTTCCAGCGCGAGGCGCAGGCGGTCGCCGGGCTGAACCACCACACGATCACCTCGGTGTACGACACCGGCGAGATCCCGCCGGAGGTCCCCTCGGACGTCGCCTGCCCGTACATCGTGATGGAGTACGTACCCGGCCAGACGCTGCGCCAGCTGATCCGCGATGATCGGCTCAGCACCGAGGACACTGTCAATGCCATGGAGGGCATACTCGATGCCCTGGCCTACAGCCACCGCTCGGGTATCGTCCACCGCGACATCAAGCCGGCCAATGTGGTCATCACCCCGGATGACCGGGTCAAGGTCATGGACTTCGGCATCGCCCGGGCGGTCGAGGACACGCAGGCCGCGCTCACCCAGACCCAGGCCGTGCTGGGCACCGCCCAGTACCTCTCCCCTGAGCAGGCCCGCGGCGAGAACGTCGACGCCCGCTCGGATCTCTACTCCGCCGCCTGCGTGTTCTTCGAGATGCTCACCGGGCGGGCGCCATTCGTGGGCGAGGCCTCCGTGGACATCGCGGCCCAGCACGTCCGAGACGCCCCTCCCGCGCCCTCGAGCCTGGCCCCTCAGCTGCACCCCCAGTTCGACTCGTTCATGGCCCAGGCGCTGGCCAAGCCCCGCGAGGCCCGCTTCCAATCGGCCGAGGAGATGCGTCGCGCCGTCGTCGATCTGCGCGGTCCCGCCCGGATCGACGCCACGACCATGACCCGTCCGATCGCCGCAGCAGGTGCTGGCGCGTCCGAGGCCGACGGCCCTCACACCGCTGTGACCCCAGCCGCCGCCGCAGGACTCGGTGCGGCAGGCGGGGCTGGCGCAGGCGCCGCGGCGCTCGGCGGCTCCGCTCAGGGAGAGGCCGCCCCAGTCTTCGCGATCACGCCGTCGGACGAAAGCTCGACCACCGCCTCTGCAGGCGGTGCCGGCGGCGGCTCGGCCCTCGATCCGGATGCTCCGCGAGATGGTCGCGCCCCCGCTGCGAAGCAGGAGCGCAAGCGCCGCAGCCCCCTGGTCTGGCTGGTCCCCGTGCTCTTGCTGCTGGCTGCTGCGGCCGTCGCCGCCTTCCTGTGGGTCAACCGCGGCCCGGAGCAGGTCGATGTCCCGGACGTGGTCGGTCTGGAGGCCGACGATGCCCAGGATCAGCTCGAGAGCGCCGGGCTCGTGGTTGAGACAGAGGAGGAGCTCAGCTCCGACGTCGAGCGCGATCACGTGATCTCCGTCGATCCCGGCGAGGGCACCGAGGTGGACGAGGGCTCCTCCGTCACGCTCACCGTGTCGCAGGGAAGTGAGGCCGTCACGGTGCCGTCGGACCTGGAGGGCCAGTCGGAGAGCTATGCCCGGGAGATGATCTCCGCGGCCGGACTCGAGGCAGCGGAGCAGACGCAGACCCGCAACTCCCCGACCATCCCCGCAGACCTTGTCGTGGCCACGGACCCGGAGGGCGGCTCGGAGGTCGCGCGGGACTCGTCCGTGGGGCTGATCCTCTCGACCGGTCGCGTCACGGTCCCGGACGTGCTGGGCATGACGCAGTCCCAGGCCACGGATCGTCTGGGCGCCGACGACACCCAGCTCGGCGTCGCGGTGGCGCAGCAGGCCACCTCGGAGTACGCGGCCGGCACGGTCATCCGGCAGTCCGTGGAAGGCGGCCAGGACGTCACGCAGGGCAGCACCATCACGATCACCGTGGCGGTCGCCCCGGCCCCGCAGCCCACCACGCCCGCGGAGGACAGCAGCGACGAGCCCTCGGAGGAGCCCACCACCGAGGAGCCCACAGAAGAGCCCACCACCGAGGCGCCTTCCGAGGAGCCCACCACCGAGGAGCCTTCCGAGGAGCCCACCACCGAGGAGCCCACGGAGGAGCCCACCACCGAGGAGCCTTCCGAGGAGCCCAGCTCGGCCAAGCCCACCGCGGAGCGGACCGAGGCGGCGAGCACCTCCGGCTCCGGCGGTTCGTCCGGCTCGTCCGGTTCGGGCGGCTCCAGCGCGGCGGCCACCGGCTCGGCGAACGAATCCGCCACCCGCGCCGAGGAGGCGGGAGGCTCCGCCAGCAGCAGCTCCTCGGATTCCTCGGAAGCCTGAGCGCAGACAGCGGCCCCGGGCGGATGGCCGGGGCCGCTGTCCGTCCGCGCTGTCTGCGACTGCGTTCAGCGCACAAGCAGCGGCGACAGATGCGCGGCCTGCTCGGCGGCACCGGCCAAGCCGCACATCTCGAGCCAGTTGCCGAGCATGAGATGCCCGCCCTCGGTGAGCACGGACTCGGGGTGGAACTGCACGCCGTGGATCGGGGCGCTGCGGTGCGACAGTCCCATGATGTGCCCCTCCTCGGTCCAGGCGGTGACGCGCAGGACCTCGGGGACCTCCTGGGCGGACACGGACAGCGAGTGGTAGCGGGTCGCGGTGAAGGGCGACGGGACGCCGGCGAAGATGCCGTCGTCCTCGTGGCTGACCGCCGACGTCTTGCCGTGCATCAGCTGCTCGGAATGGCCCACGGTCCCGCCGAAGACCTCCCCGAGCGACTGGTGCCCCAGGCACACGCCGAACAGGGGCTGGCCGGTCCGCTCGGCGCGCCGGACCAGGGAGGCGCACACCCCGGCCTCCGAAGGGGCTCCGGGGCCCGGCGAGAGCAGGACGCCGTCGTGCTGATCCGCCAGGTGCGCGATCTCGGTCTCGCTGAGGTCGTCATTGCGCACCACGGTGGTCTGCGCCCCGAGCTGCTGGAGGTACCCCACGAGGGTGTAGACGAAGCTGTCGTAGTTGTCGACGACGAGGACCTTCACAGTCACGGCGACCTCCAGGGGCTGCGGATGTTCACGGGGCTACCAGGCTACTGCCGCGAGGAGGGCGAGGCGTCCATGTGCTCTCCTGTCTCACAGGCCGTCGGCGTCGCGCTGGACGACGTCGGCGATCTCGGGTGGCGGGCCGGCGGAGTTCGGCGCCACGACTCCAGCTCGGCGTGCACGATGATGCGCTCGGTGTCCCCGAAGCGCGGATGGCAGCTGGTCAGCGTCATGTAGCGCCCGTCGGCCGGTGCACCCGGCTCACCGGGGACGGGGGCGATCACGTCCGTCTGGGTGGGCAGCACGATCTGCGCCTCGGAGTACAGGTACGTGTAGTAGCCGTCCGCCGTGCGCACATGGATGCGGTCGCCCTCCTGGAGGGCATCGATGTGATCCAGCACCGCGCCGTCTGTCTGCCTGTGCCCGGCCACCGCGAAATTGCCCTCCTCGCCGGGCATGGCGGTGCCCGGGTAGGGGCCCAGCCCCAGGCTGTCGAGCACCTCGGCGGTCGTCCCCACGATCACAGGGCGCGAGGCGCTGGCTCGAGCGGGCCCTCGTAGCTGCGCGACATCTCTGCCACGGCCTCGTCCTGGAGATTCCCGGCCTCGATGTTCGTCCACCACAGCTGCCAGACCACGTAGAGGAGGACGAGGACGCCGAGCGTCAGCAGCAGCTCGCCGATCACGGAGATCGCGGCTGCGATGCTGGAGGGGGGGGGATGGGGACTGCCGGGCACCTGCTGACGCTCGGGAAGCGCACGGCCGGTGCTTCAGTGCCTGCCGATAGTATGGGCGGGTTCTCGGCCTGGTCGAAATCCAGGACGGGGCCGCATCGTGGGCTGACCACTGCGGCCAGGGCCACCACAGCAGGAGGTTGCATCCGTGTCCCAGTTCAAGAAGCGCAGGCTCCGCTCGGGATCCTCCGCGAGCTCGGAGGCTGCTGACTCTGCCTCGACCCCGGCGGCCGTCGACGAGGAGCTCACCCGCCTGGCCGTCGAGGCTCTGCCGGAGGCGCAGCGCCGGCGCTGGGAGCGCGATCAGCGCGCGGCCGCAGCCGCTCGAGACGCCCGCATCAGCTCGGGCGAGGAGCCCGATGACGAGCGCGACGCCGAGGAGCTCGCCGAGGAGATCAAGGCCTCATCGCGCGCCGCTGCGCCGGAGGCCGATCCCACTCCCGTGTGGTACCAGGTGATCATGTTCGGCCTGATCGTCATCGGCCTGGCCTGGCTCATCCTGTGGTACCTGCTCGACTTCAGCTACCCCATCCCGGGCATCGGCTACTGGAACGTGGGCATCGGCATCGGCCTGATGATGATCGGGCTGCTGATGACCACGAGGTGGCGTTGACCCCGCAGCAGCCGTCGCAGGACGGCACCGGAGACGGCCCCCAGCCGGAGCCGCTCAAGGACGAGATCGCCAAGGAGGCGCGCAGCTCCTCGCGCGGCGCTGCGCTGTTCGAGGTGCGCGTGCGTCGTCTGGTCCTGCTGCTGGTCGTGGCGATCCCGCTGATCTGGTGGATCATCTCCGCCGTGCGCTGAGCCGCCCCCGCCCCCTCGGGCATGCCCGCCCATGAAGAGGCGCCCGCCACCGGCTGATCCGGTGACGGGCGCTTCATCATGCGTGCCGCGCGCTCAACAGCCCATGCGGGGGCGGGGCTGAATCCGCCGGGAGGACGGATGAGCGATGCAGCGGGTCTCAGCCCTGGGGAGCGGTGAAGGCCACGTCCAGGTTGAGCACGACCTTGTCGGAGACCAGGACGCCGCCGGCCTCGATGGCTGCGTTCCAGGTCAGGCCGAACTCCTTGCGGGAGATCGTGGCGGTGGCCTCGAAGCCGGCGCGGGTGGCCTCGAAGGCGTCCACGACCACGCCGTTGAACTCGGTGTCGAGATCGATGGTGCGGGTCACGCCGTTGATCGTGAGCTCGCCGGTGATGGTGCCCTCGCCGCCGCCGAGCTGGATGCTCGTGGCGTGGAAGGTGATCTCCGGCTTGTTCTCGACGTCGAAGAAGTCGGCGGTGCGCAGGTGGCCGTCGCGGCTCTCGTCGCCGGTGTCGATCGAGGCGGTCTTGATGACGGCATCGAGGGTCGAATCCTCGACCTGCTCGGCCACGACGAAGTCGGCGGAGACATCGTGGAACGAGCCGCGGACCTTGGAGATGCCGGCGTGGCGGACCACGAAGCCGACCTGCGAGTGGGCGGGGTCGAAGGTCCAGGTGCCGGGGGTGAGGCGATCGAGGGTGCTCATGGGATTCCTCCTGTCTGCAGCGGTAGCGCCGCTGTGGATGGTCTGCCGGTGCGGTGCTCCGCAGCCGGCTGGTTGATATGTCACTTAATCTACCCCGACTCAGCGTGACATGTCAACCATTGTGGAGGATCGGCACCCCGGCCCGAGCAGAACATGCCCCGACCTGGACAGATGCTCAGATCTGGTAGTCGGCCACCGTGGACTCGGACAGGCTGTGGAACTGACGCTGGTGGTACACCAGCGCAGCACCCGCAGGTTCCGAACCCAGGATCTCGAGCACTCCGCAGTTGAAGACCAGGGCGGGCCCGGCCTTGATGCGGGCCAGCGGCTCCACGCGCATCACGCGGCCGACATCAGTCAGCAGCGGCTCCCCGGTCGGCAGCTGCCGCCAGTTCATGGCATCGCCGAAGCGCGGTGCCCCGTGGGTCGCGAAGGCTCGCGCGATCGAAACGTTGGAGGAGTCCAGCAGGTGCACGAGCAGCGTGTCCGCCTCAGCCACAAGAGCCGCCGAGCCGCGGCGCGCCTGCAACGAGAAGCCGATGATGGGCGGATCCGCGGAGACCGAGGACAGCGACGAGGCGGTAAGCCCCACGGGGCCGTCCGGCCCCTCAGCCGTGATCACCGCAACGCCGGCCGGGTGGCTGCCGAAGATCGCCCCGAATCCGCCCTTCAGGCTCGTGGTGTCCTCCAGGCGCGACGGGGGCACCACGAAGTCCGCGAGCTGCTCGGTGCGCTCCTCGGCCTCACGGCCCTCCTGCACGGTGCTGGCGCTGTCCTGCTCAGACATCTGGCTCCTTCTCCTGAGACTTGCCCCGGCCCGGTCTCAGCCGGGACGACGGGTGCGATCACGATCGCCGCGCACCTCACGGCAAGGGCGCGCGGACTCCCCCGGGTCAGCTCGGCTGACTCAGCATTCGGCTCAGACTCCCACATGTGCGAGGCGTCGCGGACCGCCTGCTTCACAAAGCACAACACGGACCTGACATCAGAAGATTCCTCTGACCGCGACCGGGCTCGGCACCACCGTGCTGCGCCGCTGTCTCAGCTGCCCAGCCCGTGGAACTGCCGGCCCCAGTGGATCAGAGGCCCGGCCGGAGTCCGGCTCGAGGAACCGTCCCGCTCGGAGCCCCGGCCCATGGCCACCACCCGGCCGACGACGAGCAGGTGCGTGGCGGCCGAGTGGATCTGCTGCGTCTCGAGCTCGAACCAGGCCAGTGCCCCATCGAGCACTGCTGCCCCGCCCACCGGCGAGCGGCGGAATGCCACGGAATCCAGCAGCCCGTCGACGGGATTGCCGGGCGAGGCCAGCCAGGTGGCGGTCGCCTCCTGGTCCCGACGCAGGACGCTCAGCGTCCAGGTGAGGGAGGCCTCCACCGCCTCGCAGATCCGGGCCTCGTCGAAGAGGCTCACGGCCATGGTGGGCGGATCGTAGGAGATGTCGAGCCAGCCGGTGACGGTCACCGCTTGATCCCGCCGCCGATGCCGCGCAGCCACCACGGCCACGCCCGAGGCCAGCTCCTCGGCCAGCAGGCGGTAGCCATCCTTGAAGGCCTCACTCCCCGGCTCTGCCCGGACGCTGTTCGCTGCGGTCTCGATCTCCATCTGCTGCTCCTGTCCTGTCCTGGTGCTTCGGTCACCGGTCTCAGCCAGTCACCGATCCGGTCTGGTCGTCGCCCATGGCCTCGAAAGACACCGTTTGTCTGCGCTCCCTCTGCGGATCGCGCCCCGGCCTTCCGGGAATGTTGGATCGGATCGTGATGTTCAGCCGGCCCCCGTGACGCAGCCCCAGGGCTGGGTCGCCGGTTCCCGGACGGATGGCGGGCACCCCGTGGAAGGCCCATCTCGACTGCCGTCCGAAGACGAAGAGGTCCCCGCTGCGCAGCACGATGTCCTGGTAGGGCTGGCCCCGCGATTCGGTGTTGCCCAGGCGGAAGATGCAGGAGTCCCCGAGGGAAAGGGACACGATCGGCTCCGGCCCCGCTTCATCGAGATCCTGGTGCTGCCCCATGCGCGCCGAGGTGTCGTAGTAGTTCACCAGCGCCGTGGTGGGCTCGAACGACGCGGCCTCCAGTGCGTCTTCCCCGTAGGCCGCCGCGACCCCTCGGCGGCCGAGGTCCCACAGTGCGGCGGGAAGCCGCTGCCCCACCGCGCCGTCGGCGTCTGTGCGATCGAAGGTCTCGTCTGCCGGGCCTCCACCGCGATCGGCGCGGATCGGTCGTGGTGCCGACGATCGCCCATACGCCCCACCCGGCGATGACACCGACGGGGCCCAGGGCTTCTCCCATGTCCGGCCCAGGACGGTGGACTGCACGGACATGACTCCGCCGGTGGCGGTCGTGTAGTGACGCATCCGATGCTCGCCCCGCGACCAGCCGCGGCACTTCGCCACGAGCGCGGCCTGCTCCTGCATGCTCAACCACCCAGGGACATGCACGGCTCCCGGGGCGACCTCTCGGGTCTGCCTCGGCAGATCGAACAGCTCGGGACCACCCGGCCCCCTGAGCCGACTCACCCTGCTCAACTGCTTCGCCTCCCTGACCCCTTCTCGCGGCACCCTCCGATCACGGGGTCCCGGCACTGTGCCGCTCGGCCCTTGGCAGTGACGCCATGGTCGCAGCCGGCATGCGGGACACGGCCCCTAGTCGCGGATCATCGATGTTGTGCTCGAGGCTATCCGCGCCGACCGACAGCACAGCTGCGTCAAACCGCCGGTTAGTCTGAGCGCAGGACACCGCGGCAGCACGGTCCCCCTCAGGAACTCCGTGCCCGCACCGAAACGCACCATCTCGGGAGGTCGCAGCATGAGCTCACAGGACCACAGCATCGAGATCGACGACACCGTGATCACCTACACGGATCAGGGCAGCGGTCCCGTCGTCGTCCTGCTGCACGGGCACGCTTACGACCGTTCCATGTGGAACGCACAGATCCCCGCGCTCGTCGACGCCGGCTGGCGAGTCATCGCACCGGACCTGCGCGGGTTCGGGGGCTCGGCCATCACGGAGGGCGTCGTCTCCACGGAGGAGTTCTCGAACGATCTGGCACTGCTGCTGGACGAGCTGGGCATCGAGACCACCGTGGTGCTCGGGTTCTCCATGGCCGGGCAGGTCGCCATGCAGTTCGCTCACGACCACGGGGACAGGCTGCGCGGCCTGGTCATCTGCGACACCGTGCCGCAGGCAGAAGACCGTGCCGGGCGTCGACGCCGCAATGTGGGCGCCGATGCCATCCTCGCCGAGGGCATGGATGCATATGCCGAGAAGGTCCTAGGGGTGATGGTCTCGCCCCAGACGATCGAGCAGAGGCCTGAGACCGCCGAGTCCGTGCGCGCGATGATTGCCGCCGCCCCGGCGCAGGGCTCCGCGGCGGCCATGCGAGGGCGAGCGTGGCGACAGGATTTCACAGGGCTGCTCCCCACTCTGCAGGTGCCGAGCCTGGTAATCGTCGGCGACGACGATGCCTTCGACAACGGCGCCGGGCAGCGGATGGCCGACGCCCTCCCCCAGGGTCGCCTGGTCACCATCGCCGACGCAGGCCATACGCCTCCCATGGAGACGCCCCAGGAGTTCACGAGGGCCCTCGTCGACTTCCTGACCCACCTCAACTAACCCCTCCCCCGTCGAGTGGATACCTGGTTGCGTCCAAAGCCCGTTCAGCGCAATCAGGTATCCACTCGGCGATGGAGAAAAAGGCAT
>NZ_JALXVH010000036.1 GCF_025149945.1 Kocuria sp. p3-SID1428
AGGCCCTCCACGGGGGCCACCCGTGTGGCCCGGCGGGCCGGCAGGGCCGAGGACACCAGCGCCACGACCAGCACGCCGATCGCCACGGCGAGCAGGCCGCCCCACGGGACAGTGATCGCCACGGGGATGGTGTCGGTGACCATCGCGGAGACCACCCCGGTGCCCAGCAGCCATCCGGCCGCGGCCCCGGCCACGCCGGCCGCAGCGGAGATGACCAGCGCCTCACGCCGGATCATGGCACCGAGCTGAGCGCGGGAGAGCCCCAGGGCCCGCAGCAGCGAGTTCTCCCGAGTGCGCTCCAGCACCGACAGCGACATCGTCGAGGTGATGCCCAGCACGGAGACCGCCACAGCGGCAGCCAGAAGGCCCAGGGCCACCCACAGCATCACGTTGAGGATGTCGACCATCATGGCCTTCTGCAGGCCGTTCGCCGCGATCTCGTAGGCCTCGGTGTCCGTGAGCTCGGCGATATCCTGCGCGGCCGTCCTGGTCTCCGTGCCGCCGATGCCGCGCTCGAGATCCACCTCGACGGCCTCGTCCGTCTGCTCGACGGAGACCACCGAGTCGACGTCCTCGATCTGCTGCAGGGTGTCCTGGTCCACCTGCTGGGAGACGGTGATGTCCACCGGCATGGAGCGGTCCAGGTCATCGAGCACCGACTTCTGCGCCACGGCGTGGCCGGTGAGCACGGTGGTCACCAGCGTGATGCCGATCAGCAGCGCGGTGGCCGTCGTGGTGGTGCGCGACCTGTGCCGGATCGCGTTCGCGGCGGCCAGCCGCGACGGGACGCCGCCGGGCAGGATCCGTCCCAGGACGCCCACGATCGCCGGCATCCACAGCCGCGAGGTGAGGATCAGGCCCACGCCCGCGCCGATGCCGCTCACCACACCCACGGCGGGGTGATCATGCGTGAAGGCGGCCCAGGCCAGGACGAGCGCCGACGGGATCAGCACGAGCAGCCCGAAGCCGGAGCGCACCCACGGGATCCGCTCGGCGCGACGCGAGCCGCGCATGCCGTCCAGCGGAGAGGCGCCCATGGCCCGGCGCGCGGGCCCGAAGGAGGCCAGCACGGTCACCAGGATGCCGATCACCAGACCCAGGAGGATGTCCTTGGGGGCCACGGCCACATCGATCGGGGCGGCGGCGGGAAGCAGGGGCTCGAGCGCGAACCCCGCACCGACCACCGCCGCCACGCCGATCGCCGAGGAGACGAGCCCGAGCACCAGCGCCTCCAGCAGCACCGAGCGCTGGATCTGGCCGCCAGTGGCGCCCAGGCAGCGCAGCAGCGCCAGCTCCCGGGCGCGCTGGGCCGTGAGCACGCCGAAGGTCGTGGTGATCACCAGGAAGGCCACCAGCACGGCCAGCATGGCGAAGGCCAGCAGGAAGGCGCTGAGCCCGGCGGCGGCGCCGGCCATGTCGTCGAGGGCCTTCTGCGTCTGCTCCTGCGGGGTCTGCACCAGGAAGGCGGTGTCGCCGGGCAGGGCCTCGAGCTGGTCCTGGATCTGACCGCGCACCGTCTCCAGGTCCGCGCCGTCGGAGAGCATGATCTGGGTGCTGGAGTTGACGGGAAGCAGGTCCGTGTCGAACGGGGAGACCGTGCTCATCACGTCGGGGGAGGCCCATCCGTGGAACATGTCGGAGCTGGACTCGGCACCCACGATGCCCGTGACGGTGACCTCGGCGTCCTCGCCGGTCGGGAACATCTGCTCCTCCGACATGCCCTGCTCCTCCGGCGACGGTGCGGCGAGGCTCAGCGTGTCGCCGACGCCCACGCCGAGCTGCTCGGCGCGCGAGGTGTTCAGCGCGATCTCCCCATCGCCCTGTGGCATCGAGCCCTCGTCGAGCTCCCACGGGAAGATCTGGGGATCCTCCGGGGCGGTTCCGAGGTAGAGAACCGTCGACGAGCTGCCGTCGGTCCCGACGTCGATGGCGGTGCTGGCCGGTGCCCATACCGTCTCCACACCGTCGATGTCCTGCAGCTGCTTCAGGTCCTCGATGGACACGTAGTCCTGCCCGTACACGGACTCGGGGTTCTCGGGGTCGGAGGCCTCGGTCTCCTCGGTCTCTGCATAGGTGCTGTTCTCCCAGTCCTCGCTCACGACCAGGTCCGCATTGCGAGTGGAATCGGCGACGGTCGAGACCATGGAGTGCGTCATGGTGGTGCCGAGCATCAGCGACCCGGTCGCGAAGGCCGCCGACACGGCGATCGCCAGCATGATCAGCACGTAGCGCGTCCACTGCAGACGCAGTCGGCTCAGGACGATGCGGCGCATCAGCGCACACCCCCTGCCCCGCTGCCGTCGGCGACCGGGCGGCCCGGGCGGGTCTCGTCGGAGACGATCACGCCGTCCTGCACGCGCACGGTGCGGTCCGCGAAGTCGGCCACGCGGGGATCGTGGGTCACCACGACGACGGTGTGGCCCTGCTGGTGCACGGTGTCGGCCAGCAGCTGCAGGACCTGGGTCGTGGTGTCGGTGTCGAGAGCTCCGGTGGGCTCATCGGCGATGATGACGTCCGGGCTGGTGATCAGGGCGCGGGCGATCGCCACGCGCTGCTGCTGACCGCCCGAGAGCTCGTCGGGGCGGTGGTCCAGGCGCTCGGCGAGGCCCAGGCTGTCGGTGATCCGGCCCAGCAGGTCGGCATCCGGTCGGCGCCCGGCCAGGGTCAGCGGCAGCTCGATGTTCTGCCGCGCGGTGAGCACAGGCACCAGGTTGAAGGCCTGGAAGACGAAGCCCACGTGCTCGCGGCGGAACTCGGTGAGCTGCTTGTCGTTCAGCGAGACGATGTCGCGTCCGCCGACCACGATGGAGGTGTCGGGGCGGCGATCGGGCGAGTCCAGGCCCGCCAGGCAGTGCACGAGGGTTGACTTGCCGGAGCCCGACGGACCCACGACCGCGGTGAACGTGCCGCGCTCGATGTCCAGGCAGACGCTGTTCAGGGCCGTGACGGTCAGATCGCCGTCGCCGTAGGTCTTGGAGACGTTGCGGGCGGCCACCGCGAGCTCGCGCGGGGCCTGCCAGGGAGTGTGCGGGATGGCTTCGTGGGTGTGTCCGGAGGATGCGGACGCCTGATGCGGTGTGCTCATGCCTCCAAGACTGCCGTCTCGGAGCCCTCCGGCACATCGGACCGGCGGCCTATTGGGAGCGGCTGTCAGGTCCTCCCGGGGTATGACATGCCGGGCCGTCGTCGTTCACAGCACCCCGAGCACGCCCTTGACCACGGCGGCGGCCCCGCCCAGGCCCGCCAGGATCAGTGCGAGCGTGCGGGCGCGCTCGGGCGGCACCCGGGACTCCAGGGCCGCGGCGATCCCCACTCCGCCGAGCACGAGGCAGATCACCGCCGGCAGCGTCCACCACGGCGGCAGGCCCTGGTCCCCGGTGGCGCCCATCAGGGACTTGAGCACCACCGACATCAGCCCCATGGACATGAAGATGGGCTGCAAGGAGGCCGCGAACGCCCTCTGCTCCCAGCGGGTGAGGTGCGAGACGATGACCATCGCCGGAGCCGCCACACCCGCCGTCGTGTTCAGCAGGCCGCCGACGGCCCCCGCCACGGGCAGCGCGGCGCGACTCGTGACGTGGGGAAGATCGGGGGTCGCGACGGTCAACGACAGGGCGATCAGCACCAGCACGCCGATGCCGATCTGCAGCCAGGACGCCTCCAGCCACAGCACCAGCAGGGCTCCGAGCACCGCCCCGGGCAGGGCCGAGCCGACCACGATCCCCGCGCGGCGCCAGTCCACGCGCTTGCGGACGGAGACCATGATCGTGAAGCCGGAGACGGTGGTGACCGCGTTCGTCAGCAGCACCCCGGCCACCGGACCCAGCAGCAGGGACAGCACCGGGGTCACCACCAGGCCCACGCCCGTGCCGGAGAGTCGCTGCAGGGCGGAGCCGATCAGGATCGCCGCAGCCGCCAGGACAAGAGCACCCAGCGAGAGGTCGTTCAGCATCCTGCCCCCATGGGATGGCTCCTAGAGTGAGTTCCAGCACGTCTGGTCGCCCGCCACGCTACTCGTCAGGAAGGTCGCGTCATGTCCATGGATGCCCACTCCACATTCCTCGATGCCCTCGAGGTGCCGCTGATCGCAGCGCCCATGGCAGGCGGGCCGTCGAGCCCGGAGCTGGCGATCGCGGTCTCGCGCGCCGGGGGTCTGGGGATGCTGGCGGCCGGATACCAGTCGGCAGACTCTCTCGCGGAGCAGATCGCGGCCGTGCGCTCGGGTCTGCGCGATGTCGACCGCCCGTTCGGCGTCAACGTGTTCGTCCCGGAGGCCGCTCCCACCGATCCCGAGCAGCTGGCGGCCTTCCGCTCGCAGTGGGTCCGTGCGGTCGCCGGGATCGACGCCGAGCTGGGGGAGCAGGCCGCTCAGCGCCCGCTGCCCGAGTACTCCGACGACGGCTGGGACCAGAAGATCGCTCTTCTGGTGGAGGACCCGGTGCCGGTCGTGAGCTTCACCTTCGGGCTGCCACCGACGGCCACCCTCCGCGCGCTGCAGGACGCCGGGACCGCTGTGCTGCTGTCGGTCTCCTCGCCAGAGGAGGCGGTGGAAGCCGCAGCCTTCGGCCCCGATGCCCTGGTCCTGCAGGGGCCCGACGCCGGCGGGCATCGCTTCACGCTGGCGCAGGACACTGTGCCGGGGACCGAGCCCCTGCCGGAGCTGCTGGAGCGCACGCTGGCGGCGCTGGCCTCATCCCATCCGCAGCTGCCGATCGTCGCGGCCGGCGGCGTCGGCTCGCACGCAGCTGCCGCTCGGCTGATCTCCGCGGGAGCCCGGGCGGTGCAGTCGGGCACGGCCTTCCTCGCGGCCGAGGAGGCAGGCACCGGCGCGGTCCATCGTCAGGCGGTGCTGGAGGCTGCGGCGGATCCCTCCGCGGTGCAGACCGTGGTGACGCGCGCCTTCTCGGGCCGGCCTGCCCGGGCGCTGGCCACTGCCTACACGCAGGCGATGGCCGAGCACGAGATCGCCGGGTATCCGCAGGTCAATTCGCTGACCTCGCCGATCCGCAAGGCCGCTGCGGCTGCCGGCGCTCGCGAGCTCGTGCATCTGTGGGCCGGCACGGGTTTCGCCGCCTGCCGAGCCTGCCCCGCCGCCGAGATCGTGGAGTCCTTCCAAGGCCTCTGACTCGGGCTGCCGCCACCCGCCCCGGAACCGTCGCGCCTGCCCCCGCCGCCCCGGCTGTCCTTGCCGCCCCGCTTTCCCGGCCGGCACCGCGACTGGCTGATTCCTCACCTCTGCCGCCGCGACTGGCCGATCCGTCACCGATTCCGGCTGGGAGAAGGGTCCAGATTCGGCCACTCGATGTGCGGCAGGGCGGATCGTGCGGCGGATGCGCGAGGTGGGGGTGCGGGTGGGGAGCAGTGAGGGCGGGCGGTGAGATCCGCGTGTGAGGTCGGCGACGCCCCGGGGTGGCGGGTTGCTCGGGGGCGTTAGACTCCTCGACGGACTTCCGCGACCCTCGTCGCGACCCCCGCCGGCCCCGGGCCGGAACCGAGCACCGTCCTGGCAGAAAGGGCGGGAGCACGCCATCGTCTGAAGAGAGACCCCACTCGTATGAGCACTGCCCAGCGCACCGACCTCCGCAACGTCGCGATCGTGGCCCACGTGGATCACGGCAAGACCACCATCGTGGACGCCATGCTCCGGCAGACGAACACGTTCGCCGAGCACGGCGAGGTCGCCGATCGCGTCATGGACTCGGGCGATCTCGAGCGGGAGAAGGGCATCACCATCCTCGCCAAGAACACCACGGTGTTCTACGAGGGCCCCTCGGCCGACGGCGAGGTCATCACGATCAACGTGATCGACACCCCGGGCCACGCGGACTTCGGCGGCGAGGTCGAGCGCGGCCTGTCCATGGTCGACGGCGTCGTGCTGCTCGTGGATGCCTCCGAGGGCCCGCTGCCGCAGACCCGCTTCGTGCTGCGCAAGGCACTGGAGGCCAAGCTGCCGGTGATCGTGGTCGTCAACAAGATCGACCGCCCCGACGCCCGCGCCGAGGAGGTCGTCTCCGAGACCATGGACCTGCTGCTCGGCCTGGCCTCGGACATCGCCGAGGACTACCCGGAGATGGACCTGGATGCCGTGCTGGACGTGCCGGTGGTCTACGCCTCCGGCAAGGCCGGGCGTGCCGACACCGAGTTCCCCGGCGACGGTCAGCTGCCGGCCAGCGAGGATCTCGAGCCGCTGTTCAAGACGATCATGGAGCACATCCCGGCCCCGTCCTACGAAGACGACGGCGTGCTGCAGGCCCACGTCACCAACCTGGACGCCTCGCCGTTCCTGGGCCGCCTGGCCCTGCTGCGCATCTTCTCGGGCACGCTGAAGAAGGGCCAGACCGTGGCCTGGGCGCGCAAGGACGGCTCGCTGAAGAACGTGCGCATCTCCGAGCTGCTGGCCACCAAGGGCCTGGACCGCGTCCCGGCCGAGTCGGCCGGCCCCGGCGAGATCGTGGCTGTGGCGGGCATCGAGGACATCACGATCGGCGAGACGCTGACCGATCCGGAGAACCCCAAGCCGCTGCCGGTCATCACGGTCGACGACCCCGCGATCTCCATGACCATCGGCATCAACACCTCGCCCATGGCCGGTCGCGTCAAGAACGCCAAGGTCACGGCTCGTCAGGTCAAGGACCGCCTGGACAAGGAGCTCGTGGGCAACGTGTCGCTGCGCGTGCTGCCGACCGAGCGCCCGGACGCCTGGGAGGTCCAGGGCCGCGGCGAGCTGGCCCTGTCGATCCTGGTGGAGCAGATGCGCCGCGAGGGATTCGAGCTCACGGTGGGCAAGCCGCAGGTCGTCACCCGCGAGATCGACGGCAAGGTCCACGAGCCGGTCGAGCGCATGACGATCGACACCCCGGACGAGTTCCTGGGCGCGATCACCCAGATCATGGCCACCCGCAAGGGCCGCATGGAGACCATGACGAACCACGGGACCGGCTGGGTGCGCATGGAGTTCGTGGTGCCCGCCCGCGGTCTGATCGGCTTCCGCACCACCTTCATGACGGAGACCCGCGGCGCGGGCATCGCCTCGTCCTACTCCGATGGGTTCGAGCCCTGGTTCGGCCCGATCGAGTACCGCACCAACGGCTCCATGATCTCGGACCGCGCCGGAGTGGCCACTCCGTTCGCCATGATCAACCTCCAGGAGCGCGGCACGATCTTCGTGAAGCCCACCGAGGAGGTCTACGAGGGCATGGTCATCGGCGAGAACGCGCGCGCCGACGACATGGAGGTGAACATCACCAAGGAGAAGAAGCTCACCAACATGCGCTCGGCCGCAGCCGACAACTTCGAGAACCTCACCCCGCCGCGCCAGATGACGCTGGAGGAGTGCCTCGAGTTCGCCCGCGAGGACGAGTGCGTGGAGGTCACCCCGGAGGCCATCCGCATCCGCAAGGTGATCCTGGAGTCCAACGAGCGCGTGCGCCAGGCGCGCCAGCGCAACCGTGCCTGATCAGCACCACGACACGACGGCGCCGGGGGAGACCTCGGCGCCGCCGTCGTACCCGGAGCCCGGCACGCTGATCCGCCCGGATGCCGTGGACTCGCTGCTGCCGCGCGATACGGCCCCGGAGCGGGCCCGGGTGGTGGCCGTGCACGCGCACCCGGATGACGAGACCCTCGTCTCCGGGCTGGCGCTGGCCTCGCTGGTGCAGGCCGGGGCGCAGGTCCACCTGATCACCATGACCCGCGGGGAGCGCGGCGAAGTCATGGTCCCGCACCTGGCCCACCTGGAGGTCGGGCACCCGGACAACCACGACGACGGCACCGCCCTGGGGGCCCACCGCGAGGGAGAGCTGGCCGCGGCCTGCCGCGCCCTGGGCGTGGAGCACCACGTGTACGCGGGGCAGGCGCCTGCCCTGGAGGCAAGGGCAGGCTTCCCCGGCGGCGGTGACCGCTTCATGGACTCCGGCATGTCCTGGGGCCCCGACGGCCGGGCCCAGCCCGCCGAGGACGTCTCGCCGAAGGCGCTGACGGCGGCCGGCGTGGACCAGGCCGCAGCCCACGTGGCCGCGGCGCTGCGTGAGATCCGCCCGCATGCCGTCCTCTCCTATGACGACGACGGCGGATACGGCCATCCCGACCACGTGCGCACCGCGCGGGTGCTGGCCCGGGCGCTCGAGCTGCTCGAGGGGCAGGACGGTCCCGGAGCCGAGCCGTCCCCTCTGGCCTGGGCGATCGAGGGCCAGCCGGATCCGCAGGACGAGCGCCCGCAGGCGGTCATCCGCGCTGACGAGTCCTCGCGAGCCGCCCGCCACGCGGCCATGCGTGCCCATGCCACGCAGATCGAGACGGGTGATGACCCCGCGGACCCGCGCTACGAGCTGTCCAACCGAGTGCCGCAGTCCATGCCGCAGGCCGAGACCTTCCGGCTGCTCGGCGGGGAGGCGGCGCGCCTGACGGAGCAGCAGGAGCTGAGCCGATGACCCGCGAGAGGCAGCTCACGGGCCGCACGGCCGGCCGGTCCTCGGTGGATCAGGCCTCCGTGCCCGTCTCGGCGACGATCTCGATCCTCAGCGGCCTGCTGGCCGGCGTGGTCGGCACGGCGGTGCACGGCAACATCGCCCGCTTCGGCGACGGCGTGTGGGTCCCGTGGGGTGCCCCGCTGGCGCTGGCCCTCCTGCTGAGCCTGTCGGTGTGGTCGGGGACCACCACGCGGCGCATCTGGGCCGCCGCGGTGCCCGGCATCGTGGCCTATGGGGCGGCCTTCGTGCTGGCCTTCGGCCGTCAGGACTCGCCGCTCGTGGTCCTGTCGACCACCTCGGCGATCGGGTTGGCCGGGCTGCTGTGGTTCGGCGGCATCCTGGTGGTGACGCTGCTGTCGGTGGTCCTGGTGGGTCGCTGGTGGCGTCGGCGTCGTGCGGCGGTGCGCCGGGTCCTGGCGGAGCAGGCCGCGGAGGCCTTCGAGGCCGAGACGCTCGTCAGCCCTGGGGCCGTCGGCGCGGCACCGGAGGCGGGACCTCGCGGGCGAGCCTGACGAGCTCGAGCGGGATCAGCACCTGCCCGCTGCGCGTCTGCAGGGTCACGGCGGGGGGATCGTCGTGCCGGGAGACGAGCGTGCCGATCGCGTCCGTGCGTCCCTTGCCGGACGGGTCCCCGGTCGGCAGCGCATAGCGCACGCTCAACCGCGTGCCGAGCGCTGCGCCGGCCAAGCGGCTCAGGGCGATGCTCCGTGCGGGGTTCTGCTGAGGCTGGGACGTCATGGGCATCACAGTATCGGCGTATGACGCGCGGGGCGGGCCACCGGGCGCTCGCCCGTAGAATGGGCGGAGAACTCCGCGAGAAAGGACCGTCGCCTCCATGACGTATGTAATCGCTCAGCCCTGTGTCGATGTCAAGGACAAGGCCTGCGTGGAAGAGTGCCCCGTCGACTGCATCTACGAGGGCGAGCGCAGCCTCTACATCCACCCCGACGAGTGCGTGGACTGCGGAGCCTGCGAGCCCGTGTGCCCCGTCGAGGCCATCTACTACGAGGACGACACCCCGGACGAGTGGGCCGAGTACTACAAGTACAACGTCGAGTTCTTCGACGACCTCGGCTCGCCCGGCGGCGCCGCCCGCCTGGGCAACACCGGCAAGGACCACCCGGGCATCGCCGCCCTGCCCCCGCAGAACCAGGACTGAGTCCCGTGACTCAGCAGCCCCGCGCCTTCGGCCTGGATCTGCCGGAGTACCCCTGGGAGTCGGTGGCCCCGTACCGCCGCATCGCCGCCGAGCATGCGGACGGGACCGTCGACCTGTCGATCGGCACGCCCGTGGATCCCACCCCGCTGGTGGTCCAGGACGCGCTGGCCGGCGCCTCCGACGCCCCCGGCTACCCGACCACCCACGGCACGCCCGCGCTGCGTGAGGCGATCGCCCGCTGGTACGACCGCCGTCGCGGCGTGCCCGGGCTGGACCCGCAGCAGATCATGCCCACGGTCGGCTCCAAGGAGCTCGTGGCCTGGCTGCCGCTGCTGCTGGGGCTGCGCGCCGGGGACGTGGTGGTGCGCCCTCGGGCGGCGTACCCCACCTATGACATCGGAGCGCAGCTGGCCGGTGCGGAGCATGTGGCCGCAGATGACCTGGACGAGCTGCCGCAGGACGTGCTCCGGCGGGTGCGCCTGATCTGGCTGAACTCCCCGGGCAACCCCACGGGCGCGGTCGCCGATCTCGAGACCATGCGCGCCGTCGTTGAGAAGGCGCGCGAGCTGGGCGCGGTCGTGGCCTCCGACGAGTGCTATGCCGAGCTCGGCTGGGGCGCGTGGGACCGCGAGGAGGGCGGCGAGCCGGTTCCCTCCGTGCTGGATCCGCGGGTCAGCGGCGGCGATCTCACCGGGCTGCTGTCGGTGTACTCGCTGTCCAAGCAGTCGAACCTGGCCGGGTACCGCGCCGCGTTCACAGCGGGGGACCCCGAGCTGATCGCCGGGCTCGTGAACTCCCGCAAGCACGCGGGCATGATCGTGCCCGCGCCCGTCCAGGCGGCCATGCGCGCCGCGCTCGAGGACGACGCCCATGTGGTCGCCCAGAAGGCGCTCTACCGGGATCGCCGTGAGCGGCTGCGCGGTGCCGTCGAGGCCTTCGGGCTGAGCATCGTCCACTCGGAGGCCGGCCTCTACCTGTGGTGCCGCCGCGAGGGCCGCACCGAGCAGGACACGTGGGACCTCATGGGAGAGCTCGCCCGGCTGGGGATCGTGGCCGGCCCCGGTGTCTTCTACGGGCAGGGCGGGGCCGGCTTCGTGCGGATCGCCCTGACGGCCTCGGACGAGCGGATCGACGCCGCCGTCGAGCGCCTGCGCGCGGCCGCCTGAGGCCGAGCCGCACCGCTCGCGCTCGGCGCCCGCACCGCCGCCAGATTGGCGGGTGCGGGCACCGAGCGAGTAGATTGAGCCGTGATCGAGTGTCTGCGGACACCACTGCGACCTTCTGCCGAGAGACAGCGACGTCCTCGGCTTCCCAGTACCGATGCCGCCGCCTCAGCGCGGCGCGCCGGGTGCACGTGAGCGCCATCCGCCTCACAGACAACGGAGGAGACCCATGACCGAGTCCGGCAATGACGGCCGCAAGGCCCAGCTGAGCATCTCCGAGGGCGCGCCCCTCGAGCTGCCCGTCCTGGAGGCCAACGAGGGCAACGAGGGCATCGGGATCGGCGCCCTGCGCAAGGAGACCGGGGCGGTCACCTATGACCCCGGCTTCATGAACACCGCGAACGCGCGTTCGGCGATCACCTACATCGACGGCGAGAACGGCGTGCTGCGCTACCGCGGCTACCCGATCGAGCAGCTCGCGGAGCACTCCAACTTCCTGGAGACCGCCTACCTGCTGATCTACGGCGAGCTGCCCACGCAGGAGCAGTACGAGGACTTCGTGCACCGGGTCACCACCCACACCATGGTCCACGAGGACCTGAAGATGTTCTTCAACGGGTTCCCGCGCTCGGCCCACCCCATGCCGGTGCTGTCCTCCGCGGTCTCGGCGCTGTCCACGTTCTACGCCGACTCCCTGGACCCGCACGATCCCGAGCACGTCGAGATCTCCACGATCCGCCTGCTGGCCAAGGTGCCCACGCTGGCCGCCTACGCCTACAAGAAGTCCATCGGCGAGCCCATGCTCTACCCCCGCAATGAGCTGTCCTACGCGGAGAACTTCCTGCGCATGTGCTTCGGCGTCCCGGCCGAGGACCTCGAGATCGACCCCGCGCTGGCCAAGTCCCTGGATATCCTGCTGATGCTGCACGCGGATCACGAGCAGAACTGCTCGACGTCCACCGTGCGCCTGGTGGGCTCCTCCGAGGCCAACATGTTCGCCTCGGTCTCCGCCGGCATCAACGCCCTCTACGGCCCGCTGCACGGCGGCGCCAACGAGGCCGTGCTGGCCATGCTCGACCAGATCCAGAACGAGGGCCTGTCGCCCGAGGACTTCATGGAGAAGGTCAAGAACAAGGAAGACGGCGTGAAGCTCATGGGCTTCGGGCACCGCGTCTACAAGAACTACGACCCCCGCGCCAAGATCATCAAGGGCTACGCCCACGACATCCTGGAGCGCCTGGGCGGTGACAACGAGATGCTCGACATCGCCATGCGCCTGGAGGAGAAGGCCCTGGCGGACGACTACTTCGTGGAGCGCAAGCTCTACCCGAACGTCGACTTCTACACCGGCCTGATCTACAAGGCCATGGGCTTCCCGGAGCGCATGTTCACGGTGCTGTTCGCGATCGGGCGCCTGCCGGGCTGGATCGCCCAGTGGCGCGAGATGGTCCAGGACCCCGAGACCAAGATCGGGCGTCCGCGCCAGCTCTACGTCGGCGAGGGCGAGCGCTCCTACCCGAGCAAGTGAGCGCAGCGGGTCCGCCTAGACCCGCAGCGCAGACGATGAACGCCGGGCAGCCTCCTCGAGCAGAGGAAGGCGGCCCGGCGTTCGGCGTTCCTGCGCGGCCTGGGAGCGCTGTCGGCAGAAATATGTGGATGGCCCGGGCGCGATCGAGTGGCCTCGCAGCGTGCTCTTGAGCGATCCCTGCCGTCGAGCGGACTCCCCGTGTGCGTCTGCAGCGCGAAGGCCACACCACGGGGCCAATGTTTCGAGGCCTCCACGCTGCGGAACCACTCGATCTGCCCCTGAGCATGTCGATCGGCCTGCTGCGGTGTGATCACCGGGATGCAGGACGATCCTGTGCACACATTCCTGCCCATGACCCGCCAGCCAGCCCCCGGCCCGTGCGGGACCAGGGCCTCAGTCGGCGTAGCCCATGGGGTTGGCCTTCTGCCAGTTCCAGTGATCGCGGCACATGGTGTCGATATCGCGGTCGGCGGACCAGCCCAGATCCGCCAGGGCAGAGGCGGGGTCGGCGTAGTTGATCGCGACGTCGCCGGGGCGGCGGTCGACGATCTCGTAGGGGATCTTTACGCCGGAGGCCTTCTCGAAGGCCTCGCGGACCTCGAGCACGGAGTAGCCGCGCCCGGTGCCGAGGTTCCAGATCCTGGCGCCGCCGTTGTCGGCGAGCCACTCCAGGGCGCGGACGTGGCCGTCGGCCAGGTCGACCACGTGGATGTAGTCGCGCACGCCGGTGCCGTCCGGGGTGGGGTAGTCCCCGCCGAAGACCTTGAGCTTCTCGCGCCGTCCCACGGCCACCTGCGCCACGAAGGGCATGAGGTTGTTGGGGATGCCCGTGGGGTCCTCGCCGATGATCCCGGACTTGTGAGCGCCCACCGGGTTGAAGTAGCGCAGCAGAGCCACGTTCCAGCGCTCGTCCGAGGCTGCGATATCCGCCAGGATGTCCTCGATCTGCTCCTTGGTGCGCCCGTACGGGTTGGTCGCGTCCTTGTCGAGCTTCTCGGTCAGCGGCATGGTCTCGACGTCGCCGTAGACGGTGGCCGAGGAGGAGAACACGATCGTGCGGCAGCCGCTGTCCTCCATGGCGTGCAGCAGGTTCAGCGTGCCGCCCACGTTGTTCGTGTAGTACCACAGCGGCTTCTCGTTGGACTCGCCCACGGCCTTGAGGCCGGCGAAGTGGATGACGGCCTGGGGCTTCCACTGCTCGAACACGCGGTGCAGTCCCGGCAGGTCGAGCAGGTCGACTTCCTCGAAGCCGAGCACCTCCCGGCCGGCGAGCTCGTGGACGCGCTCGAGGCTCTGCCTGGACGAGTTGGCGAGGTTGTCGACCACGATGACGTCGTGATCGGCCTGGAGCAGTGCCAGGACAGTGTGCGAGCCGATGTATCCGGTCCCCCCGGTGACAAGGATGCGCATGCGGATGTCTCTCCTTCAGCTGGATGCCAGGCGCCCTGCCCCCGATGACCAGGGCGCTCGTGAGGCGCGCCGGGGTCAGCTCGGCCCCGGCGCGCAGCCTCAGTTCTTGTGCAGGGCGTCGTTCAGCTCGACCGTGCGGCCGCCGCGCGGCAGGGCCTCGACGGCGCCGCTGGTCGAGTTGCGGCGGAAGAGCAGGTTGGACACCCCGGACAGTTCGAGCGCCTTGGCGGTGCGGGCCTCCTGCGAGCCATCCCCGAGGACCTGCACGCGGGTTCCGGCGGTGAGATAGAGACCGGCCTCGACGATGCAGTCATCGCCCAGCGAGATGCCCACGCCGGCGTTGGCGCCGAGCAGCACGCGCTCGCCCAGGCGAATGCGCTGCGTGCCGCCGCCGGAGAGCGTGCCCATGATCGAGGCGCCGCCGCCGATGTCGGTGTGATCGCCCACGACCACGCCGGCGGAGATGCGGCCCTCGACCATGGCCGAGCCGAGCGTGCCGGCGTTGAAGTTCACGAAGCCCTCATGCATGACGGTGGTGCCCTCGGCCAGGTGGGCACCCAGACGGACGCGGTCGGCGTCGCCGATGCGAACGCCGGAGGGCACGACGTAGTCGACCATGCGGGGGAACTTGTCCACGGACAGGACGCTGACGTGCCCGGTGGAGCGCATGCGCAGCCGGGCCAGGTTCAGCTCCTCGGCCAGCACGGGGCCGCGGTCGGTCCAGGCCACATTGGCCAGCAGGCCGAACACGCCGTCCAGGTTGATCGAGTGGGGCTGCACCAGGCGGTGGGAGAGCAGGTGCAGGCGCAGGTAGACGTCGGCGGCATCGACCGGGGCGGCATCCAGGTCGATCACGCGGTCCACGACCTCGACCGTGACATTGCGATCGGCATCCGGCAGGGCGGCATGGCGGAGGTCGCCGTCGAGCGAGCGGTCGGGCTCCTGGCCCAGGACGGGGGCTGGGTACCAGACGTCCAGGACCGTCCCGGCCCGGGGGCCCTCGGCGACGACGCTGGCCAGGCCGATGCCGGCCGCGTGACGGGACTGGGTGGTGCTGGGGGCAGGGGTGGCTGAAGTCATGGGGCCCATCCTACGGATCGGGCAGGACGGGGCAGAGGGCCGGGACCTGCGCGTCGGCCGATATGGTGGCGTCATGTCGAGCCCCGAGTCATCTGCAGCGCCCGAAGCCCCCACGAGCACCGCCGGCGACGTGCGGAGGCTGGACCTGCACGCCGATCCCGCCGAGCTCACGGCCGCGCTGATCGACGTCGAGTCCGTCTCCGATCACGAGACGCCGCTGGCGGATCTGGTCGAGGAGGCCCTGCGCGGGCTGGAGCACCTGAGCGTGCACCGCGACGGCGATGCGATCATCGCCCGCACCGAGCTGGGCCGGGCAGAGCGCGTCGTGCTGGCCGGTCACCTGGACACGGTCCCGCTGCCCACCGCCGCCGGTTCGCGCGGGACGGTGCCCTCGAGCTGGGCGGACCACGACGGCGATCTCACGCTCTACGGCCGCGGGGCCACCGACATGAAGGGCGGGGTGGCCGTGCAGCTGGGACTGGCCGCGCAGCTCACGGAGCCGAACCGGGACATCACCTACGTCTTCTACGACCACGAGGAGGTCGCCTCGGCCAAGTCCGGGCTGGCGCGTCTGGAGCGCAGCGTTCCGCACCTGTTGGAGGCCGACTTCGCGGTGCTGCTCGAGCCCACCGACGGCACGGTCGAGGGCGGCTGCAACGGCACGCTGCGCTTCGTGATCGCTCCGAAGGGCCTGGCGGCGCACTCAGGTCGGGCCTGGCGCGGGGACAACGCGATCCACAAGCTCGCCGACGTCCTGTCCGTGCTGGCCGATCACGAGCCCGCGACGATCGAGGTCGAGGGCCTGGCCTACCGGGAGGGGCTCAACGCCATCCGCATCAGCGGCGGCACCGCGGGCAACGTCATCCCGGACGCGGCCTCGGTCGAGATCAACTACCGCTTCGCCCCGGACAAGACCCTGGAGCAGGCCCAGCAGCACTGTCGGGACCTGTTCCCGGGCCACGGCCTGGAGTTCGTGGACCTGTCCCCGGCGGCGCGTCCGGGCCTGGACCGCCCGTCCGCGGCGGCCTTCGTGGCTGCCGTCGGGCAGGAGCCCCAGCCCAAGTACGGCTGGACCGACGTGGCCCGCTTCTCGGCCATGGGGGTGCCAGCCGTGAACTTCGGCCCCGGCGACGCTCTGCTGGCCCACACCGATGACGAGCATGTCAGCGCCGAGGCGATCCGCGAGTGCCGTCGGGTCCTGCTGAGCTGGCTGTCCTAGGGCATAGCCTGGAGCCATGAGCCACAGCGATCCCCGCGCCAGCGACCCTCTCGAACCCGCGCAGGAGGTGCCTGGCGAGGGCCAGTCCGTCCCGCCGGCCGGCGACGGCCAGGCCCAGCGGCCCTCGCGCTTCAAGGGCCCCATCGTCCTGCGCGGTCGCGAGGCCCATCGCCGCACCTCGGATCAGCGGCTGCTGGAACAGGGCGGCGGGCTGGAGGCCGGTCACGACGACGACTTCACCCGCACCGACCCCTGGCGCATCCTGCGGATCCAGTCGGAGTTCGTCGACGGCTTCGACACCCTGGCCCGGCTGGGGCCGGCGGTGACGGTCTTCGGCTCCGCGCGCGTGCCTGAGGACTCCTCGGACTACGGCCTGGCCCGGCAGGTCGGCCGAGAGCTGGGCCGCGCCGGCTACACGGTGATCACAGGCGGCGGGCCCGGCATCATGGAGGCCGCCAACCGCGGCGCGCACGACGTCGAGGCTCCCTCCGTGGGCCTGGGGATCGAGCTGCCGCACGAGCAGAGCCTGAACCCCTACATCGACCTGGGCATCAACTTCCGGTACTTCTTCGTGCGCAAGACGATGTTCGCCAAGTACAGCCACGGCTTCATCGCCCTTCCCGGCGGCTTCGGGACCCTGGACGAGCTCTTCGAGTGCCTGACCCTGGTCCAGACCGGGAAGATGACCCGATTCCCCGTGGTGCTCATGGGCGTCGCGTTCTGGACGCCGCTGCTCGAGTGGATCCGCGGCTCGCTGCTGGAGCAGGGGATGATCTCCCCGCAGGATCCCGATCTGGTGCGTCTGACCGACTCGCCGGAGGAGGCGGTGCGGATCATGCGCGAGGCCCACGACCGCTTCACCCGCGAGGCCGAGCGCCGTGCCGACATGGGCGGTTACGACTCCGTGCCCTTCGAGGGCTACGAGGACCACGGCAGAGCGGGACGCAGGTGAGCGCACCGGTCGTGGCGATGGTGCTGGCCCTGCTGCTCATCGCGCTCGGAGCCGTTGCGGCTGTCCGGCAGGTCGCAGTCTCACGGCCAGGGGGCAGCGATGCCGATCAGTCGGCCCAGGCTCCGGTGCACTGGACGCGCAGCGGCCGCAGCGAGATCGGGGCGCCGGCGCCCAGGCGCGAAGCGCGCACCCCGGACGCTGCTCTCTTCGCGCGCACGGCCAGCACGTCCGGCGCGACGAGGAGAGTTCTGTGAGCTCGGCGGAAGCGGAGGCAGCGGACCCCGACATCCGTCCCACACGGGTCCACACGGTCCTGGCCGGCTGGGCGGTAGAGGCCGGTGCCCGGCTGGCGCGTCAGCCGCTGTGGCTGCAGGCCCTGCTGATCTGGGCGGTGGCCAGGGCCTGGTCGGCGCTCGTGCTGATCGTGGTCGATCGGCAGGCACCGGACGGGCCGTGGGGCCAGACGCCGCTGGGCTACTTCGCCACCGCCGGGATCTGGGACGGCACGTGGTACGAGCGCATCCACGACGACGGCTATCCCACCCGGATCCCTCGTGATGAGACCGGGCGCGTCGAGGAGAACGCCTGGGCCTTCTACCCGGTGTTCCCGCTGCTGGTCCGAGCGCTCACGGGGCTGACGGGGGCGTCGTGGACGATCGCAGCGCCCGTGGTGGCCCTGCTCGCCGGGTTCGCTGCGGCCCTGGCGATCGCGGCGCTGTTCCGTCATCTGCTGGGCCGGCGCGACGGAGCCTGGGCCCTGGCGGTCGTCGGGTTCTGCGCTGTCTCGCCGATCCTGCAGACGGCCTACGCGGAGTCGCTGCATCTAGCGCTGCTGGCGCTGTCGCTGCTGCTGGTCCTGCAGCGGCGCGCCGCTCTGGCCGCCGTCGCCATCCTGCTCATGTGCCTCACGCGACCGGCCGGGGTGCCGTTCGCGGCGGCGCTGGGCATCGTGTGGGCCATCCGAGCCCTGGCCGTGCTGCGCGAGAGGGGGCCGGGAGCCGTCCTGGACGTGTTCGACCGCTGGTTCTGGCTCGCCCTGTGGGCCTGCGCCTGCGCCCTGGCGTGGCCTGTGATCGCCTGGCTGGTCACCGGCGAGCCGGGCGCCTACACGGAGACCGAGACGGCCTGGCGGGGGACGACGCTGGTGCCGGTCGAGCCGTGGCTGAACCTGGGCGGACGGCTGCTGGGCGAGGGTTGGGGATGGCTGTTCCTGCTGGTGGTCGTGGGGCTGTGGGTGCTGCTGATGACCACGACCGCGGTGCGCCGGAGCCTGCCGCTGGGCCTGCAGGTGTGGGCGCACGCGTACGCCGTCTACCTCCTGCTCTTCCTGCACCCCCAGTCCTCCACGCCGCGCATGCTGCTGCCGCTGTTCGTGCTGGCTGCTCCGCTGATCGCGGTGAGCGAGTCGAGGGCCTACAGGTGGTGTCTGGTGGTGGTCTGCGCGCTGTCGCAGATCGTGTGGGTCGGGGTGCTGTGGCAGTGGTCCCCGCTGCCCCAGGGCGGCGACTATCCGCCGTGATCCGGGGCCGCCTGAGACCCCCGCCACGCCTCGTGTGACGCATCCGATATGATGAGTGCTGGAAGAACGTGCCGACGGACAGGAGATCGAGTTCCATGGCGGCTATGAAGCCCAGGACCGGTGATGGCCCTATGGAGGTCACCAAGGAGGGACGCAGCCTCATCATGCGCGTGCCCCTGGAAGGCGGCGGTCGTCTCGTCGTTGAGCTCAAGGCCGATGAGGCCGCAGAGCTGAAGGGATGCCTCGAAGGCGTCACCGGCTGACGACCCCACGAGCACCGACAAGGACCCCCGCACCCGGCCAGGGTGCGGGGGTCCTTGTCATGGGCGGGTCGATTCAGCGGCGCACGGCCACGAACAGCCCGGAGCCGGGGGTGAGGATGGTGGACACGAAGCGCTCGTCCTCGCGCAGCATCCGGTGGATCTCGCGGTGCACGCGTGTGGAGTCCTGACGCTGCACGGGATCCGGAACGCGATCCTGATCGAGGGCGTCCTGCACGATCAGCGTGCCGCCGGGGCGCAGCAGGCGCACGGCCTCGTCCACGTAGAGCAGGGTGTTGGACGGCTCCGCATCCAGGAAGACCAGGTCGTAGGACGCGGAGCTCAGCCGCGGCAGCACGAGCGAGGCGCGTCCGGAGATGGTGCGCACGCGCGGCTGGGTTCCGATCTCGCGGAAGGTCTCGCGGGCCGCGCGCAGGGCCCGGATGTCCGTGTCGATGGTCGTGAGCACGGAGTCCTCCGGCATGCCCCGCAGCAGCGCGGCACCCGAGACGCCCGCTCCCGTGCCGACCTCGACAGCCGCCCGGGGGCGGCCCGCGGCGGCCAGAACCGTGAGCGTGGCGGCCACCGCCGGGGTGACGGGGCGCAGCCGCAGGGCCATGGAGCGCTCGCGGGCCCGCAGCAGGACATCGTCCTCCTGCGGATAGGCCTCGGCGTAGGCCCAGCTGGTCGCCTTGCCGCTGCTCATCGCCACCCCCCTGTTCCTGTTGCTCGGTCTGCCCTGCACGGAAGCCGCGCGCCGCCGTGTCCGGCCGCGAGGCTGCCTTCCGGCGCCCGTGCTCCGGGCGCGGCGCCGGCTGCGCAGTGCACTGCGGATCATCCTACCCGGCGGCCTCGACCCGCCTGAGACCTCGACCTCGGCGCTGCACGTCCGGCGCAGGGCGGTGCCAGGACACTCAGGGGCCGTCCAGGTCCGTCTCGGATCCTGGGCCTGCACGAGCGCGGCCCGCGCCGCGGCCATCACGAGCGCCCAGGAGGAGGACCATGAGCTCCACGGCTCTGCCTGCCTTCCTCTCGAGGGCTCGGCTCGTCACAGCCGTGGTATCGGTGATCTTCCTCCTGCTGCTCGGCATCCTGCTGCTGGGCTGGTTCGCGGGCTCGCGCTCGAACACCGCCTCCGCGCCGGGATCCACCGCGGCGCAGGGATCTCCGTGGGTGCAGTCCTCGGGGCTGGTGCTCTCCGAGGTCTCCGACCTCGACCTGCTGCGCTCCCAGGGCTGGACCCTGCCGCTGGCCGGGCTGCCCGGCTACGAGGTCGTCTCGCTGAGCGAGGACACCGTCGCCGGCCAGCCCGCTGTGCGGATGCAGCTGCAGGATCCTCTGGGCCGCGATGTCCGGATCACCGAGCAGCGCGGGCGGATCGATCAGGACCACCCCACCGACGGCATCGCCGGCCTGCCGGCCACCACCACGGGCCTGGACTCGGCGGTCCTGCAGGGCGCGCCGGTGAGAGTGCGCGCGGGCAGCCCGTGGCGCGCCCAGATCGTACACGCAGACGTCGTCTACACCCTGCAGAGCGAGTCTTCGGCCGCGGAGATGGTACGCCTGATGCACCACACCGAGGCCGCTGATCGGGCCACGCTGGCGCTGCAGCCGCAGGAGTCGTCGTCGGTCGGCGAGACCGTGATCAGCGGCTGGCGGCGCATGCTCGGGATGGGATCCTGAGCCTGTGCCCGCCCTGATAATCTCGATGCCGTGTTAGGCATCAGCGGCTGGGAAGCCATCGTCCTCATCGTCCTGATCCTGCTCGTCCTGGGTCCGGAGAGGCTTCCGGAGTACGCGGAGAACCTTCGAGACCTGGTCAAGCGGGCGCGCCGCTACGCCAGTGGAGCCCGGGAGGACCTGCGAGAGACCCTCGGCCCGGAGATCGGCGACCTTGACTGGCGCAAGCTCGACCCGCGCCAGTACGACCCTCGCACGATCGTGCGCGACGCCCTGCTCGAGGCCGACCAGGAGGACTCCGCGGAGAAGCGCAGGCGCGAGCGCGAGGAGCGAGAGGCCGCCCGAGCCGAGCGCAAGCGCCAGCGCGAGGAAGAGGCCGCCGCCGGAGAGGACTCCCCGGCTCAGGCGCAGCCCCTCGTGCGCCTGGGCGATTCCCAGCGCGCCCCGTTCGACCCCGAGGCCACCTGAGACGCACCCCGCCGCCCACGTGAGGGCTGCCGGACTCAGCGCGGGGTGATCCCCAGGGAGCGGCCCTCGAGGCCGCGGGGACCGTCGAGGCGCGCGGCCACATCGCGCAGCACCCGGGAGGCCGGTGCCTCCGGATCGGACCACACGAGCGGCACCCCGGTGTCGCCGGCCTGCCGCAGAGCGATGTCCAGGGGGATCGAGCCCAGCAGGGGGACGTCGTAGCCCATCCGGTGCGTGAGCGAGTCGGCGATCTGCTCGCCGCCGCCGCTGCCGAAGAGCTCGAAGGACGACCCGTCCGGCATGGCCATGGCGGACATGTTCTCGATGACACCGGAGACCGTCTGCTCGGTCATCGCCGCCAGCGCGCCGGAGCGCTCAGCGATCCCCGCCGCGGCCTGCTGCGGCGTGGAGACCACCAGGACCCCTGAGCCGGGCAGCTTCTGGGCGACTGCGATCGCGACGTCGCCGGTGCCCGGGGGCAGATCCAGCAGCAGGTGGTCCAGGTCGCCGAAGTGGACGTCGGCCAGGAACTGCTCGACCGCCCGATCCAGCAGCGGACCGCGCCACACCACCGGGTTCGCCGGATCCGTGAACATTCCGATCGAGATGGCCCGCACGCTGCCGCGCCGGTGCCCGTCGGCGGCGCGAGAGGCTCCGGGCTCGCAGACGGCGGTGTCCGGGACCTCGACGACGGGCGGCAGGATCATCTCGTCGACCTTCGTGGGCCCGGCCGTGATGCCGAACAGCCCCGGGATCGAGAAGCCGTGGATGTCGGCGTCGACCACGCCCACGGAGCGTCCGCGGGCGGCCAGGGCGGCGGCCAGATTGGCGGTCACCGTGGACTTGCCGACCCCGCCCTTGCCGGAGGTCACCGAATGCACCCGGGTCAGCGACGACGGGTCTGCGAACGGGATGCTGCGCGTGTGCCCGAGCTGCGCCTTGAGCTCCTCGCGCTGCTGCGGGGTCATGACATCCAGCTCCACCACGGTGCGGTGCACGCCCTCGACGTGACGCACCGCCTCCGCCACGTCCGCCTCGATCGTGGAGCGCAGCGGGCAGCCGGAGATCGTGAGCAGGACCTCGACGACTGCCGTGCCGTCCGGGTCGAGCCGGGCCGCGCGCAGCATGCCCAGCTCGATCAGCGGTCGACGCAGCTCGGGATCCTCGACGGCGGACAGCGCCTCGGACAGGCGGGGATCGATGGGGTTCTGCTCAGTCATGGTCTCCTGTGCTCCCAAGGTTCTGGGTCTGCTCGGCGGAGCCGTGGTCCTCGCCGGTGCGCTGCTGCGCTGGGACCTGCGGGATGCTCGTGGTGCGCGCGGCCGCGGCGTCCGCGGAGCGCTGCTGCTTCTTGCGGCCCTTGCGCTTGCGGCCGGAGGGCTCGGAGTCGCCGTCGTCGCCGGAATCGGAGTCGTTCATGCCCTCGAGCAGCTCCTCGAGCAGGTCGCGCAGCTCGGAGCGGACGTAGTCGCGGGTGGCGACCTCGCGCATGGACATGCGCAGGGCGGCGATCTCGCGGGTCAGGTACTCGGTGTCTGCCAGGTTCTCCTGGGTGCGCTGCCGGTCGCGCTCGGCCACGGCCTTGTCGCGGTCGTCCTGGCGGTTCTGCGCCAGCAGCAGCAGCGGCGCGGCGTAGGAGGCCTGCAGGGAGAGCATGAGCGTCAGCAGGGTGTAGTTCAGCGCGCGGGGGTCGAACTGCATGTCCTCGGGCATGAAGGTGTTCCAGCCCAGCCAGAGGAACACGAAGACCGACATCCACAGCAGGAACTGCGGGGTGCCCATGAACCGGGCGAAGCCCTCCGTGAGCTGGCCGAAGGCATCCGGATTGGGCCGCAGCCGGTTCCACATCCCGTGGCGCAGCCCGGTGGGGGTGTCCAGGCCTGCGGTGCGGCGCTCGGCGCCGGTGCGGCTCTCACTCATAGCGTCGTCCCACCTTCCTCACGGGGGTTCCGTCGTCCCAGGTCCGCCAGTCGTCCGGAAGCAGGTCATCGAGAACGTCGTCGATCGTGACCGCGCCGACCAGGCGCCGGTTCTCATTGACCACGGGGATGATCGTCAGGTCGTAGGTGGCCAGCTCGCGGGCGACGTCCGAGATGGGGGAGAGGTCCTTGACGGGGTCGATCGCCGAGTCGATCAGGTTGCCGATCGGCTCGGGCGGGGGCACCCGCAGCAGCTCCTGCATGTGGACCAGGCCCAGGTAGCGCCCGGTCGGAGTCTCCAGCGGCGGTCGGCACACGAACACCGCGGCGGCCATGGCCGGGGAGACCTCCTCCTGGCGGATCGCGGCCAGCGCCTCGGCCACCGTGGTCTCGGGAGCCAGGATGATCGGCACCGGGGTCATCATGGAACCGGCGGTGCCCTCCTCGTACTCGAGCAGGCGGCGGACGTCGTCGGCGTCCTCGGGCTGCATCAGCCCCAGGAGGGACTCGGCATCCGGGTCCGGCAGCTCGTTGAGCAGGTCGGCGGCGTCGTCCGGCTCCATCTCCTCCAGGACGTCGGCGGCGCGCTCGACCTCCAGGTGGGTGAGCACGAAGACCTGGTCCTCCTCCGGCATCTCCTGCAGGACGTCGGCCAGGCGGTCGTCGCGCAGCTCGCCGGCGATCTCGAGGATGCGCTTGCGGGGCAGCTCGCGCAGCTCATCGGCGATGTCGGCGGGCTTGTCGTCCTCATGCGAGCTCACCCACTGCGTGGCCGGCTGATGGCCCGCGCTCTCCTGGTCCGTGGCCTCGCTCCAGTCGATGACGAGCGTCTCTCCGCTGCGCCGGCGCATCAGGCCGCCGCCGACCGGGGTGCGGCGCACGAACAGCTGCGTGACCTGCCAGTCGCCGGTGCGGGCCTGCTCCATGCCGACGTCGATGATCGTGGCGGTGCCGTTGCCGTCGCGCATGGTGACGGTGCGGTCGAACATCTGCCCGACCACGAGGATCTCCGAGCCGCGCTGCTCGAAGCGGCGCAGGTTGACCAGCCCGGTGCACAGGACCTGCTCGGAGTCCATGGACGTCACCCGGGTCATGGGCAGGAACACGCGGCGCTTGCCCAGGACCTCGACGACGAGCCCCACGACGACCGGCTGCTTGGACGAGCTGGGTCCGGGGGCGGCGTCGCGGCGGATCATGACGAGATCGCGCACCCTGCCCACGCGGTCGCCCAGGGGGTCGAACACGTCCAGGCCGATCAGGCGCGCGATGAAGATCTTCTCGAGTGAACTGCTCACCGGATCAGGGTAGTCGCTGTGCCGATTCAGCCCGCCGCGATCGAGACCTGCGTCTCAAGACTCCGATCAGCTGCGTGGGGGATTCTTGATCCCATGAGCAGCACACGACAGAGGACGCAGCAGATTTCCGGCGCAGGTCTCCCCGAGGGCACGGTGATCGCCTCCCACTCCCGCTACGCGGAGGCGCAGCGGGCGGTCGATCATCTCTCGGACGAGGAGCTCGACGTCTCCGGTCTGTCGATCGTCGGTCACGATCTGGCGACCCTCGAGAAGGTCACGGGCCGGCTGACCTACCCGCGTGTGGCCCTGATGTCCGCGGGGCAGGGCGCCTTCATTGGGCTGTTCTTCGGCATGATCCTCACGCTCTTCGGCAGCGGCGGCGCGCTGTCGATCGTGCTGACCATGGTCATGGGCGCCGCCTTCTGGATGCTGCTGGGCGTGATCTCCTACGCGGCCCAGCGCGGGCGCCGCGACTTCACCTCGATGTCCACGATCGTGGCCACGCGCTATGAGGTCCTGGCGCGCCCGGACATGGCGCAGCAGGCCGCGGCCGTGCTGCAGTCGGCCGGCCTGCAGGGTCAGAGCCGCCGCGGTGCGGGCCAGGCGCATGCGGCACCCGGGGCGAGCGGCACAGGTGCCGCGCAGGCGGGCGGAGCCCAGTACGGCACGTCCCATGACGGCGCACCTGAGCAGGGCACGCCCCAGCCCGGTGCACAGCAGCACGAGCCGGGGTCTGCCGAGCGCGGCGCCGCCCGCGACGGCGCGCCGCAGGGTCGGAGCCAGGACGGCCAGCAGCCGTGGACCCAGGCTCCGGCGGCCCCGGTGTCGCGTCCGCAGGAGACCTCCGATGGACGCCCGCTCTACGGCGTGCGCGTCTCGCCGCAGGAGCAGGACGCCCACCGTGGCCACCCGGACGGCGGCGCCGACGCGCAGCAGGCTCCGGAAGGCGGCGCTGAGCGCGGCTGATCAGTGCGCGGTCGACGACGCCGACGAGGACTCGAACAGTCCCTGCATCCAGGACTCAACGTCGTCGGGATCGCGGGGCAGGGCCGAGGAGAGGTTCTCGTTGCCGTCGGCGGTGATCAGGACATCGTCCTCGATCCGCACGCCGATGCCCCGGTACTCCTCCGGCACGGCCAGGTCCTCGGCCTTGAAGTACAGCCCGGGCTCGATGGTGAAGACCATCCCGGGCTCGATCACGGCGTCCTGGTAGAGCTCGCGCCGGGCCTGGGCGCAGTCGTGGACGTCCAGGCCCAGGTGGTGGCTGGTCCCGTGCGGCATCCAGCGTCGATGGTGCTGTCCGCCCTTCGAGAGCGAGACCTCCGCCGAGACGGGCAGCAGGCCCCACTCCTCCAGGCGGGCGGCGAGCACCGACATGGCGGCGTCGTGGACATCGCGGAAGCGGCTGCCCGGAACGGCCACGGTGAAGGCGTGATCGGCCGCATCCAGCACGGCCTGGTAGATCTTGCGCTGGATCTCGGAGAACTCGCCGGTCACCGGCAGGGTGCGGGTGATGTCGGCGGTGTAGAGCGAATCGGCCTCCACGCCGGCGTCGAGCAGGATCATGTCCTGGGGTCGGATCTCGCCGGTGTTGCGGATCCAGTGCAGGACGGTCGCGTTGCTGCCCGAGGCGGCGATGGTGTCGTAGCCGAGGTCATTGCCCTCGGCGCGGGCGCGGGTGAAGAAGGCGCCCTCCACGAGCCGCTCGCCGCGCGGCTTGGCGATGGCCCCGGGCAGGGCGCGCACGACGTCCTCGAACCCGCGCACGGTCATCTCCACGGAGCGGCGCAGCTGGTCGATCTCGTGCTCGTCCTTGATCAGGCGCAGCTCCGAGAGCCGCTCCACGAGCTGATCGTCCTGGGCCTCGGCGTCTTCGAGGACCACATCGCCGGCCAGGCGGGCGGAATCGACCGTGCTGTCCACCGCGGCGTCCTGGGCGCGGACCAGCCGCACCTGGACCCCGTCCGCCCCCACATCCTTGGTCAGGGCGGGCTCCAGCTCGCTGAGATCCCGCGTGCGCAGGCCGTACGCGCTGGACAGCTCGCGCAGCGTGGGGCGATCGCCCACCCAGAACTGGCCGTTGCGGGCGTCGGCGTAGAACTCGCGGGTGTCGCGCCCGGCCATGGGATGGAAGTACAGCGTGGCGGTGTGATCGCCGGCGTCGTCCCCGTGGCCGGCCTCCACCGGCTCGAGCACGAGCACCGCGTTGGGCTCGTGGTCCACACCCAGTCCGGTCAGGTGCGCGAACGCGGAGTGCGGGCGGAAGCGGTAGTCGGTGTCGTTGGAGCGGACCTTAGGCGCGCCCGCCGGGATGACCAGTCGCTGGCCGGTGTGCTCCTGCGAGATGCGCAGGCGGCGCTGGGCCGCGTGATCGGCGACCTCCTCCCGCGGGAGGTCCTCGTCCACGGCCGGGGCCCACTGGGAAGCCATGAACTCTGCGAAGGCAGAGGACTCCGGGGCGCGGGTCCGGTTGTCCACCCGCTCGGACAGCGGCTGCGATCCGGACTCGGCGCCGGTGTCCGCAGGGGCTGCCGTACTGGCCTCGCGGGCGGCTGCGGGGGTGGTCTCCGAGGGCTGATCCGTCAATGCTCGCTCCGTCCTGCCGGTCCGTTCCCGGCTGCTCGTGGCGCAGTCGTCGCTGTCAGCTGCGCGGTCGTCGTCCTGCCATGATGCCACCGGGCTCCGACGTCACGGGCGCGGGGCGAGCCGTTCGGGCTCGCCGTGCGGCGGTCGGTGGCTGCCCGGGGCCGTGCCACGATGGGGCCATGAAGATCGATCTGCACACCCACTCGTCGGCCTCCGACGGCACCCAGCCGCCGCGCGAGGTCATCCGCAGCGCCGCGCAGGCGGGGCTGGATGTGGTGGCCCTGACGGATCACGACACGACCTCCGGGTGGGAGGAGGCCGCCGGGGCGGCGCGAGAGCAGGGCGTGGCCCTCGTCCCGGGCACCGAGGTCTCGTGCCAGACCGACGACGGCATCTCCGTGCACCTGCTGTCCTACCTCCAGGACCCGCAGGACCGGGCACTGGGCGAGGTCATGCAGCGCGCGCGGCGCTCGCGGCGCACCCGCGCGCAGCGGATGGTCGAGCTGATCTCCCAGGACCACCCCATCACCTGGGACGACGTCCTGGAGCAGGTCGTCGGCGATGCGACCGTGGGCCGGCCGCACATCGCCGACGCCCTGGTGGCGGCGGGGATCGCCCCGAACCGCTCGGAGGCCTTCACCACGGTGCTGCACCCGCGCTCCGGCTACTACGTGGCCCACTACGCCCCGGATCCGGTCACCGCCGTGCGGCTCGTGTGCCAGGCGGGGGGAGTGCCCGTCATGGCCCATCCGCTGGCCGGCGTGCGGGGGCGCACGGTCGGGCAGGAGGTCTTCGACGCCATGATCGAGGCCGGTCTGGCCGGGCTGGAGATCGCCCACCGGGACAACCCGCCCGAGGCCCGGGCGAGGCTGTCGCAGATGGCCGCCGAGCACGACCTGATCGTCACCGGCTCCTCCGACTACCACGGCGCAGGCAAGCCCAATGAGCTGGGGGAGAACCTCACCTCGGAGCAG